>JBOGUG010000210.1:0-7485 GCA_050696115.1 Promineifilaceae bacterium (SeqCode)
CGGGCGCGGTAGTCGCTCTGGGAGGGAATGTGGCTCAGGACGATGTCTATATCATCGTGTGCTTCTTCAAACGCAGCCACCAAGGACCGATAGGCCTGGAATTCGGCTGGATCGCCGAAGACGCTGAAGGTGACGGCCTTGGGTTCGCCGCTGGCGACCTGCGAGCAGGCGGCCGGCAGCACGGCCATAGCCAGGGCCACCCAGGCTATCAGGCGCGGGTGCTTGGTCACTGGTTCGAGTTGCCTCCAGGCTAGAATCAGTCGCTGGCCCGGCCGAAGAGGGGCTGGGCCAGCAAGAAGAGGGCTAGCGGCAGTGCGCTGGCGATGAGCGCCCCGGCCATCAGCACGCCCCAGTCGGAGCGGGTCAACTGCTGCAGCAATTGCAGGGCGATGGGAAGGGTGTAGTTGGCCTCTGAGCGCAGGTAAAGCAGGGGCGAGATGAAGTCGCTCCAATACAGGATGAAGCTCAGCAGGGCGACGCCGCCGGCCGTGGCCCTGGCCAGGGGCATGGCCACGCGAGCCCAGGTCTGCAGCACGCCAGCGCCGTCAATGCGGGCCGCGTCGAAAAAGGCGGCCGGCAGGCGGCGGAAGGCGCGGTAGAACATCAGGACGTAGAAGGGGCTGGTG
Source organism: Promineifilaceae bacterium (SeqCode) (assembly GCA_050696115.1). GTDB lineage: Bacteria > Chloroflexota > Anaerolineae > Promineifilales > Promineifilaceae > UBA11865. The sequence continues at coordinate 627 of JBOGUG010000210.1, forward strand.
CCCATCCAGGCCGGGGCGATCAACGCCCAGACGCTGTCGAGCCAGCCGAGCTGCTTGTAGATCACGAAGCGCGTAGACCACAGGGCAATGCCGGGCACCATCAGCACCACCAGCGAGACAGCCAACCAGCGCTGCTGGCTGGCCCGGGGCAGGCCCGCCATGGCGAAGCCCGCCCAGGAGCTGGTAAGCACGGTGAGCGGCACGGCCAGGGCGACGACCAGGAGCGAGTTGAGGGCATAGCGGCCGACGGGCACAAAGTCGGCCACCCGGCCGAAATTTTCCAGCGTGGCGTCCTCCGGCAGCAGGCGCAGGCTGTTGGGCAAGGGCACGCCCGGCGGGTGGAGGGCGGCCGCCAGCATCCAGACCAGGGGCAGCAGGAAGAGAAGGGCCAGCGCAGCCTGGGCGACGCGTCTGAACGGCCGGTGGCCGAATTTTGCCCGCCTGGCCAAAGATGGCCGTCCAACGGCCGCCCGAAGCGCCGGCGCCTGCGCCCGGCCGCTAGAGGATAAGAGTCTCATCCGTGAGGCGCACCTTGGCCTGGCGGCCGAGCAGGAATAGGCCAATAACCAGAGCCCCGCTGAGCAAATACAGCGCCCAGAGCGCCGCCCCGGCGACGCCAAATTGGAGCAGGTCGAAGCCCTTCTCGTAAATGAACATGGGCAAGACGTAAGAGCTGTAATAGGGACCGCCCTGGGTGGCGATCAGGACGGCCGCAAACGAGGTCTCAAAGGTCAGGATGGCGTCGCGGAACATGAGCAGCAGCAGGATCGGCATCACCAGGGGCAGGAGCACGTGGCGGAAATATTGCAGCCGGTTGGCGCCGTCAACGGCGGCCGCGTCTTCCAGTTCGGGCGGCAAATCTTGCAAGACGGCCAGGCTGACTAGAAAGCCCTCGCCGATCTGCCACAGCGACATCAGCACCAGGGCCGGCTTGACCCATTGGGGGTCAATGAACCAGTGGGGCGGGTTGATCCCCAGGCTGTGGAGAAGCAGGTTGACCGGGCCATAGAGCGGGTTGAGGATCCACAGCCAGCCCAGGGCGAAGGCGGCCGTGGGAATGACGCTGGGCAGGTAGACGGCCGCGCGCTGCCAACGCAGCCAGCGGCCGCCGCGCTGCAAGAGGCGCGCCACCAGCAGGGCGCCAAAGACGCGCATGGGCACCGGCAGGACGATCAGCGCCAGCGAGTTGAGCACGCTCAGGCCGAAAAGCTCATCGGTGTAGGCCAGCACGAAATTAAGCGTGCCGGCCCATTCGGGGGGCGACAGAGCGTTATAGTGGAAAAAAGCGAGGCCAAAGGATATGATCCCCGGCAGGGCCACCAGCAGGATGATGCCCAAGAGATAGGGCAGCAGCAGCAGGCGAAGGCGCGACTGGTAACTCAGTCGCAAGCGGGGGTTGGCAAGCATAACAACCAGGAAGTGCCGGAGTGTAGCGGCCGGCGTGGGCGCTGTCAAAAGCGGAACCGGCCGGCCCGCTGGGACGTTAAAAGTGTTGGGTCCCGCCGCAGCCTGGGCGCCAGGTGGTATAGCGGGCTCTCGATCCCAAATAGGAGATTGACGTGAAGCTTTTCGCGACCGTAATGCTGTTTGCTACCGTGCTGCTGGCCGCTTGCAGCCCCGGCAATCTGGAACCGCCTGCGGGCCGGCCGGAAGGGCCGGATCCGGCCGGCGACCAACCAGAGTCGGGCCAGACGGGCGACCCGGTGCCGCCGGCCGCCACCGTCAACCTGTCTGAGCTGACGCCGGCCGGCGGCGGCGAAGGAGGTGAGAATGTGGAGGCGCCCATGCCCGGCTCGCCCGACTCCGAAGCGCGTATGACGGCCATCGCCAGCCAGGACTTGAGCGCGCGCACTGGGGTGGACGTGAGCGAGATCAGCTTGGTATCGGCCGAGGCGAAGGAGTGGCCCACTTCCTCTCTGGGCTGCCCGGATGTGAACAAGATGTACGCCCAGGTGGTCACGCCCGGCTTCGCCCTGGTCCTGGAGGCCGATGGGGAGCAGTACAAGTACCACACTGACACGGAAGACCACGTTGTCTTGTGCGTGGATGGCCATCCGGCGGCTCCGGCCGCGGCCGAGTAGGAGCGGCAAACCAGGTGAGCGGCGCCTCTAAGCGCCCCTCACGCACGCGGTCGTAGCGGCGCTGCCTATTCGGTCACGTCGAAGGAGACGTAGACGGCGCCAATCAGTTCGGCGTGCTGGTCATAGACGGCCTGGTCGGCCGCCAGGAAGCTCGCATTAAAAGCGACGCCTTCGTGGACGTAATACATTCGGCTGCCATAGCCGCCGAACGACAGGCTGAAGCTCAGCACCTCAACGGTCAGCCCGGAATCAGTCTGGAGCGTTTCGCCGGTGAAGGCTGCGTCCGGGTCGCTGCGGCCGATGACCTCTTCAACCAGATCGCCATACTCGCTGGTGCTCATGTCTTCAAGGCCGGCGGCCGAGAGGTCCTCCTCAGTTATACCCAGAGCGATATTGGCCTCCGGCGCAAGGTAGCACGGTTGGATGGCCAGGCAGAAAAAGCTCAGCTGGCCCTCGGCCGCCTCCGGATCAGTGAACCAATCGGCTGGGGCCTGGATCGTAAAGGGGTGGTTGGGGCTCTGATAGACGACCACCTCGCCCGATTCGGTGACGATTGGCGTCGGCGTTGAGAGGGGCACAATCGGGGTCGGGTCGGCCGGCGCCCATTCGGCGATGGCGATCGTGTAGCCGCCGCCAACCTGGCTGAAGCTGTCAGAAACTTCCAGCCCATATAGCCCAGCATGCGGCGCGAAGTAGGACAGCGCTGCGCTCAGCCCAAACAGGCCGCTGCCGGAATCGTCGTCAAACGCCTCCTGGTTGGGGCCGGCGGCGAAATCAATTACGCGGACGGCCGGGTCAATCAGGGCCGACTCAACCCGCACGTTAATAATGTCGCCTTCATTCAGCAGCACCTGGTAGCGATCAACGTCGCCGGCGTAATCCATGGCGCCGTAGTACGTGCTTCCGACACGCACGAGATGGTCATCGTCCACATCCTCGTAGAGCGCCAGCGAGCGATTGGCCTCGAGGGTGAGGTAACTGTTCTCCTGGCCCCGATTTTCGAGCGCGACAAAGTGAGGGCCGTCCAGCCGGGCTTCGACCGTCACCTCCTCATTGGCTTGTTCGGCCGTGGTCTGAAAGATCAACGGGAGCCCGGATGGGTCAATAACCTGGTAATCAATGCCTTCGGCGCCTTTCAGGGTCAGCTCGAGGCTCTGATCGCCGTTTAGTTGGCTGACAAAGAGCACGGATTCGGCCGGCTCGAGCAAAAAGCGGTGGGATAGGGCCGCCTCGCCGTCCAAGAGCTGGCGTTCGCCAAGCTCGCTGGGGCTGGCCCCGTCGCGCAGCGGCTCCAAGCGCGGCAGGATGTCGGCCGCCGACAGGATGATTCCGTAGCTGACCTCGGTGAAGCGCAGGCCGGAGATGCCGATGACCTTGCCCCGATCGGAGACCAGCACGCCGCCGCTTTGGCCGCCGGCAATGGCGGCGTCGGTTTGCAAGTAAGTTAGCTCCAGCTCCTCCCATTCTCGCTGCCTGGAGATCAGGCCGCGCGAGAAGGTCGGCTGGGGGAACTCGTCCACTTCGCCTGGATAGCCGATCAGATAGACGTCTCGGCCGATGGCTTCACCCTCGCCGTCCACCAACTCCAGGGCTGGTAGCCCGGTATCAACCGGGCCGAGCAGGGCCAAATCGGCCATGAGATCCCAGGCAATGACCGGCGCCTCCTCAAATTCGCTGCCGTCCGAAAAGACGACCCTGGCCTGATCATAGGGCCAGACGACGTGGGCGTTCGTCAAGACGTAGTTGTCGGCAATGAGGACGCCGCTGCCGCTGGCGATCGGCGTTTCCAGAAAGGCGATTGAGGGTGACAACAAGTCAAAGACTTCCTCCGCGCTCATCGGCCCTGGCGTCGGCGTGACCGTTGGCGTGTTGGTTGGGGCCGGGGTGGCGGTGTCGGTGGCTGTGGGCGCCGGGGTGCTGCTTGGCGACGGCGTGGCGGCCGGCTCGGGCGTAGCCTGGCTACAGGCTGACAGCAAGCAAAGGCAGGTCAGGCCGGCGATGCGCCACAGCGGGTTGGCACTCTTCATTTGGAGCTCCTTAAGGCACGAAAGAAGCCAGAATACGTGCGCAGATAATAGCATATTCGCCGGGCGCGGCGCAGTAAATTGGAGAACGTGGGATCCAAAAGCCGCCCGGAGGTTGCAGACCGCCGGGCGGCTCGTCTGGGCAAGCGGCCGGGCTAGCGCGCCCGCTCGGCCGCTTTCAGCAGCGCCCGGCGCACAAAGACGGGCGCCATCGCCCGCCGGTATTCGGCGCTGGCGTGGATGTCGCCGATCAGCTCGTCGCCAAGATCATCGCCCACGGCCCCGGCCGCGGCGGCAATGATGCTTTCGTCCAGCCGTTGGCCGTTCAGGGCCGCCTCAACTGACCGGGCCCGCACCGGCGCCGGCGTCAGGCCACCTAGGGCAACGCCGGCCGCCTGGCAAACGCCATCGGCGGCGACCACCCAGGCGGCGACGCCAAGCATGGCATAGCGCGAGGCGGGATTGGCCAGCTTGACGTAGGCCGAACCCCGGCCGGCCGACCGGGGCGCCAGCAAGACAGTCGCCAGGATCTCGTCGGCTTCCAGGGCCGTGTTGAACAGGCCCAGAAAGCAGTCGAGAGCCGGGATCATCCGGCTGCCGCGCGGGCTGACAGCCTCCAGGTTGGCTTCCAGGGCCATCACGACAGTCGGCATGTCCGAGGCTGGGTCGGCATGGGCCAAGTTGCCGCCGATCGTGCCCCGGCTGCGCACCTGGGGGTCGCCGATCATGCCGGCCGCTTCAGACATCACCCGCGGCACGTCGGCCGAGGTCGCCACGGCGTAGTGAGGGGTCAGCGCCCCGATTGCCACGCTGCCATCGGCCATGACCGAGATGCCGTTCCAGTCGGGGATGCGGCCGATGTCAATAATTACGCCCGGATCGCTGAGACGCAGGTTCATCGAAGGGATCAGGCTTTGGCCGCCGGCCAATACCCGGGCGTCTGGGTGTTGGCCGAGGAGGGCCACGGCGTCGGCCGGCGTTTCGGCGCGGAAGTATTCGAAGCTGGGTGGGTGCATTGGATTCCTCCTGGCTCAACGGTTGGCCTGCATGGCCTGCCACACTTTTTCGGCCGTGAGGGGCATATCCACATGGCGGACGCCAAAAGGCGCCAAAGCATCCATGACGGCGTTGACCACGGCTGGGGTTGAGGCGATCGTGCCTGCCTCGCCAATGCCCTTGACGCCGAGCGGATTGACCGGCGATGGCGTTTCGGTGCGGCTCAGCCCTAAGAGAGGAAAGTCGCCGGCGCGCGGCAGCGCGTAGTTCAATAAGGTGCCACTGACAAGCTGGCCGCTGGGGCTGTAAACGGCCGCTTCCCAGAGCGCCTGTCCGACACCCTGGGCGATGCCGCCGTGCACCTGACCGTCCACGATCAGCGGGTTGATGGCCCGGCCGCAGTCGTCCACAGCGACGTAGCGCCGGATACGCACCTGGCCAGTTTCGGACTCCACCTCGACCAGACAGATGTGGGTGCCGAAGGGGAAGGTGCAGTCAGGCGCGTCGTAGTAGCTGGTGTCGTCCAGAAACGGCTCCATGCCCTCAGGCAGGCTGTAGCCCAGAGCGGCCGCGGCCGCAATTTCCTGGATTGTCTTAGCCTGATCAGGCGAGCCCTTAACGAAGGCCTTGCCGTCCTCGAAGACGACGTCCTCCTCGGCCGCTTCCAGCATGTGGGCGCCCAGACGCCGGACAGCATCCGGCCGTAGAGCGTGGTCGGGATGCCCGGCGCGATGGTGGACAATACGCCGCCCAGGTTGGTGTAGGTGTCTACTTTGAGAGGGTGGTGATTTTGCCGTCACGGCTAACCCCAATCTGGACGTCGCTGATGTGATCCCGGCCGTGGGTAGTGGCGATGTAGTCCTCGCTGCGGGTCTCCATCCACTTCACCGGCCGGCCGAGGCGCATGCTCAGCGCAGCCAGCAGGCAATACTCCGGATAGAGAAAGATCTTGGTGCCGAAGGCGCCACCCACCTGGGGCGTGATCACCCGCATCTTAGTTTCGGGAATGCCGAAGACGAAGGCCGTCATCAGCAGGCGCATGATGTGCGGGTCCTGCGACGTCAGCCAGATGGTGTATTCACGTGCGCAGGCGCTGCTGGATGCGGACTTCGGCGTTGGCCAAGGCCTGATCGGTCGCGGCCGCCTCGCCACACTCCCACTCCATGACAATATTATTGGACGCCTTCTCGTGGATTTGAGGCGCGCCCGGCCGGGCTGCCTCTTCGGCGTCCACCACCATCGGCAGGGGCTCATAATCTACCTCGATCAGCGCCAGCGCATCCTCCGCAATGTCGCGCCTTTCGGCCACGACGACGGCGACGCTGGCGCCGGTAAAGGTGACGCGGTCCGTCTCCAGGACGCGCGGGGTGTTGACATTGTTGGGGATGCGGCCGGCGGCCGCCTGCCAGGCGCAGGGCAGCGCCGGCAACTCCTCAAAATCTTTGCCCGTGAAGACGCCAATCACGCCGGGCAGCGCGGCCGCCTCGTTGGCGTTAATGTTCCTGATGCGGGCGTGGGCGTGAGGGCTGCGCAAGATGGCGGCGTAGGCCATGCCTGGCAGCTTGATGTCGTCCATATAGCGGGCCTCACCGGTGATGAGGCGCGGATTTTCGACGCGCTTGATGCTCTGTCCGATCGCAGTGCCCATTAGCCACCTCCCGCCATCGCGGTCGCGGCCGCCTTGACCGAGCGGACGATGTTCTCGTAGCCGGTGCAGCGGCACAGGTTGCCTTCCAGGCCGTGGCGAATGGCGTCATC
>JBOGUG010000211.1:0-1711 GCA_050696115.1 Promineifilaceae bacterium (SeqCode)
CCTTAAAGGCTTTCATGGCCGCCGAGCGGGCTTTGGAATTGCTGATGCGCGCCCTGCGGACCTCGTCGGGGCTCATGGCATCGGTGATTTCGATGACCTCGTAATCCACCCCGGCCACCGGCTCGCCGGCCGGCGCCCCTCGGCGGCCGTTGGCCGGCTGGGCTTGGGGTTGGCTGACAGCGACGGCCGGCGCGCCGTCGGCGGCCGGTTGGGCAGCCGCTTCGCCGGCGGCCAGCGCGCCGGCCCGTTTCAACGCCTTGACTGCCGCTGAACGGGCCTTGGCATTGGCAATCCGCAAGCGGCGTTGCTCAGGGCCGGGCATATCTTCGGTCACTTCGGTGTAGGGGTAATCTACCCCCGGCACCAGCTCTTCAGGCGACTTACCGGCGCTGCGGGCGGCCGGGCCGGCCGTCGCTTGGACGCTGGCTTGCGCCGGCCGAGCGGCCGCGCCGCCGGCCCGAAACAGTTGCCAGCCGTGGAACGCGGCGATGCGCACAGCGCTGACCGGGTCCTGCTCGGCCCCGTCGAAGGCCGTTGGGTAAGCCTGGCCCCCGCCAAACCGGCCTATGCGCATGTTGGCTCCGCGTGGGGTGGCGGCTGCGCGTTTGGCTGCCAGTTGGCGCGCCGTCTTCAGCTGGTCCTCGACGTCCCCATCCAGCGGAATGCGGTGACCCTCGGTCACAGCCACGTTGTAGCGCGATCGCTCGCGCTCGCGGCCGGCCTGCTCATTGCTGACCAGGTTGCTGAAGGCCAGCGCCAGCCGGGCGATGGCAAAGCCGACGGCGACCGTAGCGGCAACGACGATGCTGGCGATGATCAACAGATTCATGCGTCTTTGTCCTGGCAACTTTATGGGCTGTCTGGAGTCAGATTATAGCGGCTTGCCGGCCGGCTCCCAACCTTAAGGGCCCGGAAAAGGGGATTAGAGGTACTAGCCTGGCCTTTTGGGGCCGGCCGAGCCGCCCGACCAGCAAAAGACCTCAGAGGTTTTCTGAACCCTCCGAGGCCAGGCTAGTGCCGAAGGTGGGACTCGAACCCACATGAGTGTAATACTCACTACGCCCTGAACGTAGCGCGTCTGCCAGTTTCGCCACTTCGGCCAGCGTTAGCTGAGGCTCCATTTTAGCCCAAAGCGGCCGCCACGCCAAGAAAAATTAGGACACTCAAAGAGCGGCCCGCAAGGCTTCGGCCGCCACCCTGGCGGCCTCGTCTAGAGCAGGCTCGGCCCCAATTTGCTTGGCGCTCAGCCAGCGCACCTCCCGGACGGCGGCGAGCGCCTCCAGCTCGCGCCACAGATCCTGGTTGCTGACCGGTTTGCCGGCTTTGGTTTTCCAGCCACCCTGGCGCCAGCCCGCCAGCCAGCGGGTTGCGCCCTGGTAGACGTAGTCGGAGGAGGTCACCAGCTGGATGCGGCTGCCGGCCGAAACCAGGCGCAGGCTTTCAATGACCGCCTGAAGCTCCAGGCGATTGTTGGTCGTCTTGTCCTCAACGGCGCTGAACTGCTGCGTCTCGCCGCCGGCCGATTCCAAGATCAGCCCCCATGCGCCCGGCCCGGCTGGGCCCTTGAAGGCCACGCGGGCGTAAACGCGGGCCACGCCGGCCTCTGTCTCCGGCCCGGCCGTAATTTCTAGCCGCGCCCGGCGCGCCAGCCTGTCGGCCCTTTCATTCAGCCGATCGCCGGTGTGGCCGCGCACCCAGTGCCATTCGATCT
>JBOGUG010000212.1:0-2216 GCA_050696115.1 Promineifilaceae bacterium (SeqCode)
CATCCGGTGGCTCCGAACGTCTTGGCCGGCCGCTTCTGGGCCCAGCATCCGAATGAGAGATGGCTGGCCGACATCAGCTACATCTGGACCCGCGAAGGGTGGCTGTACCTGGCCGTCATTCTGGACCTGTTCTCGCGGCGGGTCGTCGGCTGGGCGCTGGAGGCTCGCCTGACCGGCACCATTATTGAGCTGGCGCTGAAGATGGCCATCGCCAGGCGCCAGCCGGCCCCGGGAATCGTGCACCACTCCGACCGCGGCAGCCAGTACACCAGCCGGCCGTACCAGAAGCTGTTAGCCGGCAACCACATGCTGGTCAGCATGAGCGGGAGGGGCAACTGCTATGACAACGCCCCGGTGGAGAGCTTCTTTGCCACCTTGAAGAGCGAACTGGTCCACCCTCGCCGGTATCGTTCCCGCGAGGAGGCCAAGAGCGATGTTTTCTACTACATCGAGGCGTTCTACAATCGCAAACGCCGACACTCGGCGTTGGGCTACATGAGCCCAGTCGATTTCGAACAGCTCCATGCGCCGCTGCAGCCATCAGCCTTAACTCTCTGTCCGTGAAACCGGGGGAAGATCAAACATCCATCGGGACCTGGACGCCCACCCACACCCCCATCCCGCCCACGGGCACCCCAACTCCTACGCCCAATTGCCCGAACCAATCGGCCGGTTACTGTCGGACGGACAATGAGGGTCGCACCTGGATTTCCGGCACGATCAACCAGAACATCACTGACGACGACCAGGTAACGAACGTGATCTTGCCCTTCACCTTCAACTTCATGGGCACCAACTACACCACGGTCAACATCTCATCCAATGGTAACATCCACGTTGGCCCTGCCAACGATGCCTATAACAACACTTGCCTACCCAACTCCATCAGCCCCAACGGTCTCATCGCTGCCCTCTGGGACGATCTCGACCCTTCGGCCGGGGGCAACATCTACACCACGGTCTCCGGAACCTCGCCCAACCAAGTGTTCGTTATCGAGTGGCGCGACGTATGGGCCTTTGGCACAGGCGCGAGCGGTACCACCTTTGAAATTCAGTTGATCGAGGGCACTAAAGAGATTTGGATTCTCTACCAGGACACGCTCTTTGGTGCAACAAACAAGGATAACGGGGCATCGGCAACGGCCGGCATCGAAAACTGTGTCGGGACGGCGGCCAACCAGTACACTTGCAACCGCGCTCTATTGACCAACAACAAGATCTTGCACTTCTGGATACAATAGAATTCGTAAGCTCCGGCAGAAGGAAAAGGGGTCCTCGTTCGAGACCCTCTTTTTCTTTGAAAAAGGTTCGTTGCTAGACCTTTCGGCTTCGATGCGGTCCAGCGCTGGTCGTCACCCCTTCGTCTTCCGTTTTTCCAGATAGGCATAAAGAGTCGGTTTGGAGATTCGCAAGATCTCACAGATCTCCCTGACCGTATGCTTCCGCTGGTCGTAGAGCTGGTAGGCCAGCTGAATCTTCTTCTTGTCCAGCACCAGCGGCCGCCCGCCCTTGCGCCCCCGGGCCCGGGCCGCCTGCAGACCGGCCATGGTGCGCTCGCGGATGAGATTGCGCTCGAACTCGGCCAGGGCGCCGAAGATATGGAAGATCAGGCGGCCGCCGCTGGTGGTGGTGTCAATGGCCTCCGTCAGGCTCTGCAGGCCAATCCCCCGCTCCTCCAAGAGGTTGACCGTCTCGATGAGGTCTTTGAGCGACCGGCCCAGGCGATCGAGCCTCCAGACGACGAGCGCGTCGCCTTTACGCAAATAGCCAAGCGCTCGCTGCAGCCCCGGCCGCTCGGCTTGGGCTCCGCTGGCCTTGTCCTGGTAGATCTGCTCGCAGCCGGCCCCCTTCAGGGCGTCGGTTTGCAGGGCCAGGTCCTGGTCGGTTGTCGAGACGCGCGCATATCCCACTTTCATGGGCCTATGATAGCGTAAAGTAACCCGCTACTACAAGGAGTAACTTAACCTTGATTATCTGACCAGGTTTCTTAACTAGGCACTATGGAGGAGGGCCGGTTTTGCAGGGGGTGGGTCGGCCCGGTAAAGAAAACGGGCGTTTTGTGGACGGATAGTTGGCGGGAGGCTACGAAACCCTCTAGATGACCGTTACTGCGCTGAAACCTCATCCCTTAAGGCTTGCACACCAGGGACACCGCAGTCTTGACTCCCAGAGACCTCTACGCTTCCTACCGTAAGGACTTGAGCCCTGTTGCCTTG
>JBOGUG010000213.1:0-47671 GCA_050696115.1 Promineifilaceae bacterium (SeqCode)
GCCGGCCGCGGCCGGCGCCCACACCCCCCATGCCTGGGCTAGTGGAGCAGATCAACGGCGTCTTGCAGCGCCAGCTGGCCGCAACGCCGGCCCTGGCCGGCCGGGAGGTGCACATGGAGTCGGACCCGGCCGGCGGCCTGCGCATCACGGTGGACGGCCGCTCCTACGCCCGGCCGTCCGAAATTCCAGACGAGCACATTCAGGACGTCATCAAGGCCGCCCTGCACACCTGGGAAAACAGCTAGCTCAGCGGCTCTTCACGCGCTGAGGTTGCTTGCCGCCGGCCGCCTTCAGGTCGGCCCGCAGGTGACAGTGCTTGTACTTCTTGCCGCTGCCGCAAGGGCAGGGGTCATTTCGGCCAACCTTCGGCGTATCGCGGCGTAGCTCGCTGCCCTTACCCTTCTCCTTCTGGACGACCTGGTAGCCGGCCTGGCTAAGCTGGGCCTGGTAGGCGGCGGCCGCTTCTTGCTGGCGGACGAAGGCCTGGTGGCTGGCCACGCGCAAGAAGTAATTCTCGGCCACGGCCCGGTTGATGTTGCCCCGCATGTCGGCAAACATTTGGAAGGAGCGCCGCTTGTACTCCACCTTTGGGTCGCGCTGGCCGATGGCCTCCAGCCCGATCTCGCGCCGCAAGTCGTCCATGGCGATGAGGTAGTCGCGCCACTCGCGGTCAATTGCGTCCAGCAACAGGAGGCGCTGGAAGTTCTTGAACTCCTCTTCGCCGATCTGGGCGCGCCAGCGTTCGCGCTGCTTGGCGACATAGTCAATGAGGGCTTCGGCCATCTGGTCGCCCTCCAGCGAGGCCAGGCTCTCGGCCAGCAGATCCCGCAGCGCTTCCTCAACGGCCGCCCTAAATTGGGTCTGGTGCTGCTCGGCGTTTTTGGAAGCGGCCGTCTCCGGGCTGAAATTGGCAAAGGCCTGGCTGATGCGCTCGGCCGCACGCTGCCAACTGGCGCCACGCTCTCCCTCTTCGATGTGTTCGGCCAGAAAGTCGTTGTAGACGGCCTCAACCTGGGCCAGAAAGTCGCGGCGCAAGTTGTCGCGGGCCGCCAGCTGGCCCGAACGCCGGCCAGCCAGCGCCGCGCCCAGGTTGGCAACCGCCGGCAGCAACGGTATGAACCGGCTCACAGCCTGCAAGAACTGGTAGAGGTTGATGCCTTGCTCCAGGTTTTCGTGGGCCAGCGCCATCAGGCGACGCTCCAGGCGGTCGGCCGGGGCCTCGGCCAAGTCGGCCCGATCCAACCCAATCACGCCGGGCAGGAGGCCGCGCAGCCGAACCAGCACACCCGCCACGTTGATGGAATCGGTCGCCTCGGTGCTGAAGTCGGTCACGGCTCGGCTGACTTCCGCCTGGACAAACGGGATGTAGTTCTCCAGATAGTTGTGGATCAGGTCGGCGACGGCCGCCTCGAAGGCGACGTCCACACGCTCATCCAGGTTTCCTTCCTCGCCGAGCAAAATGGCGCGCCGCTCGCTGTAGATCGTCTGGCGCTGTTTGCTCATTACGTCGTCGTACTCGACCACATTCTTGCGGATGTCGAAGTTGTAGCCCTCGATGCGTTCCTGCGAGCTTTCGATGATGCGATCGAGCAGCCCGCTCTCAATCGGCATGTCGTCGGGGATGTTGGTGCGGGCCATAAAGCCCTTGAGGCGCTCGCCGCCGAAACGGCGCATGAGGTCGTCTTCTAATGACAGGAAAAAACGCGACGAGCCGGGGTCGCCCTGGCGGGCGGCCCGGCCGCGCAGCTGATTGTCAATCCGGCGCGACTCGTGGCGCTCGGAGCCGACCACGTGCAGGCCGCCCAGCTCCCACACCTGGCGCCGCTCCTGCCCGCTCTGGCGCATGATGGCCAGAACTCGCTCAGGCACGGCCGGCGTCAGCCCGGCTACCGCCTGTGCCAGCCCCTCAGCCTCCTCTGGCCTGTCGGCCATCAGGGCGCGGATGACGGCGGCGCGGGCCGTGTAGACAGTGTCGAAGACCACCTCTGCCAGGAACTGAGCCGTCTGGCGCGGGTCGGAGCGTGCGCTCTGGTAGCGGCTGTGCAGGCCCCACTGGCGCACAGCCTCATCCACAAGCGCAACGTCCTTGCCGAGGCCGGCCACGTAGTCGCGTGCCTCGGCCAGGAAGCCGGCCCGCAACAGGCGCAGCGCCTGCAACAACGCGTTGTAATCAATCGCGTACGGCTCCTGGAGCGCCCGCGCCAGATAACCGATGACCTGGACTTGCTCAATCTCCGCCCAGGCCTGCTCGTAATCCTGGCGGGCGGCCTGCAGCGCGCCAACCAGGTCTTCGCCCAGCCGCGGGTGCTTGCGGGCCTGCTCGCGGGCCGCCTCTTCGCCCGCGCTCACGAGCGTATATGCCAGTTGGGCAAGTTCCTGACGGTCGAAGAGCTCCTTCTCCAGCGCCTCGGCCGCCAGCCCCTCCGGGTTGCCGCCCAACAGGATGTCGGTGCCCCGGCCGGCCATGTTGGTCGAAATGGTGACCGCCCCACTCCGGCCGGCCTGGGCCACCACCAGCGCCTCCGATTGGTGCAGCTTGGCGTTCAAGACCGCGTGCGGCACCTTGCGCTTCTCGAGCAGGCGGTGGATCTTTTCCGAGTGCTCGACTGAGGTCGTGCCGACCAGCACCGGCCGGCCACTTTCGCGCACCCGGACGATCTCGTTCACAATGGCCTCGTCCTTGGCCTCGGGCGTGCCGTAGACTTGGTCGGCGTAGTCAATGCGGCGGGCGAAGACGCGCTGATCGGGCTGTTCCGGCCGGACGTAGTAGACCTCTTCGGCCCCGTCCTGCTTGTGGCGGCGCTCTTCCAGCCCCATGAGGTCGTTCTGGACGATGTACTCGACGTTGGTCGGCAGCGGCGTTACGTCCAACTTGTAGATGTCGCCGAACTCCTCAGCGTCGGTCATGGCGGTACCGGTCATTCCGGCCAGCTTGTCGTAGAGGCGAAAGTAGTTCTGCAAGGTAATGGTGGCGACGGTCACGTTCTCGCGCCGCACCTGAACGCCTTCCTTGGCCTCAATCGCCTCGTGCAGGCCGTCTGAATAGCGCCGGCCGGGCATCAAGCGGCCGGTGAAATCGTCAACAATGACGACCTCCTGGCCGCCGGCCGGGCTGCCGGCGACGACGTACTCCTTGTCCCGGTGGAACAGATATTGAGCCTTCAGGGCGTTGTCGAGATAGTAGGTCAGGTGGAAGAAGCGCGGGTCATACAGGCTATGGCCGGCCTCCACGTCAATTTCCGGGACGCGGCGCTCGATTTCGGCGATGCCCAGCGCGGTCAGGCTGATGGAGCGGCTCTTTTCATCCAGACCGTAGTGGCCGTTTGGCTCTTCCTCCTCGCCGGCCGTGTTCGGCCGCAGGCCGCGCACGTAGCCGGCAAAACGCAGGTAGTCGCCGCTGGCCAGGCCGGCCGGGCCGGAGATTATGAGCGGCGTGCGCGCCTCATCAATCAGAATGTTGTCCACCTCGTCAATGATGGCGAAATGCAACTCACGCTGCACCAACTGCTCCGGCCGGTTGGCCATATTGTCGCGCAAATAGTCGAAGCCGAACTCGCTGCTGATGCCGTAGGTAATGTCGGCCCGGTAGGCCTCGGCGCGGGTGCACGGCCGCCAATGCACCAGCCGTTCGTCCTCCAGCTCGGCGCCAGGGTAGACATAGTCGGGGTCGTACAGGGCCGAAAACTGCTGTGGCCCGATGACGGCGACCGTCAGGCCCAGCAGATGGAAGATCTTGCCCATCCAGCCGCCGTCGCGCCGGGCCAAATAGTCGTTAACTGTGACCAGGTGGGCACCCCGGCCGGTGAGCGCGTTCAAGTAAAGCGGCAGGGTGGCGACCAGCGTTTTGCCCTCACCGGTGCGCATCTCGACGACTTCGCCGCGGTGGAGCAGGACGCCGCCCATTAGCTGCACGTCGTAGTGTCGCAGGCCGGTGGTGCGGCGCGAGGCCTCGCGCACCAGGGCGAAGGCCCGCGGCAAGTTGTCCTCGAGAGATTCGTCGGCCGCCAGCTTCTCGCGAAGCTCGGCCGTCAGCTGGCGTAACTGCTCCGCTGACAGGGCCTCAAAAGCGGACTCCAGGTCGTTGATCTGGCTGACAATCGGCCGCAGGCCTTCCAGGTATTTCTGATTCGGATCGCCGACGACCTTACTGACTAGCTTTTTGAACATGCTTTCATTCTAGAGGGGAACGGGCCGGCGCTCAGGGCCGGCTCAGGCGTTACTCATTAAACAACTCGCCCACGCTGCGCCCTTCGTGTGAGCGGAGAATAACTTCGCCCAGCAGGGGCGCCACCGACAGCACGCGCATATTTTCCAGCACCTTGCCTGGGGGAATGGGCAGGGTGTCAGTGCAGATGATCTCTTTGAGATCGAGTGACTTCAACCGCTCGGCCGCCTGGCCGGAGAGAACGGCATGGACAAAGGAGAGGTAAATATCAGCCGCCCCGTGTTGCTTGACCAGCTGAACCGCCTCAACGATAGAGCCGGCCGTGTCCACCAGGTCGTCAACCACGATGACATTCTTGCCGGACACGTCGCCAATGAGGCTCACGGCCTCCCGGCCGTCGGCCTCGCCCAGGCGCCGCTTCTCAACGAAGGCCAGCGGCAGGCCAAGCTCGGCGGCGTAATTCCGGCCGCGCTTGGCGAAGCCCAGGTCGGGCGTCACCACCACGGTGTTTGTCAGTTCCTTCTCGCGGAAATAATCCACTAGAATGTGAAAGGCGGTCAGCGAATCGCCCGGGATCTTGTAAAAACCTTGAATCTGACCAGCATGGAGATCCAGGGTCATCCAGCGGTCCGCGCCGGCCACCTCGATCATGTCGGCCAGCAGGCGGGCGGTAATTGGCACACGCGGCTGGTCTTTCTTATCGCTCTGCGAATAGGCCAGGAAGGGCGCCACCAGTGTGATGCGGCCGGCCGAATCCCGCTTGAGGCAATCCATGGCGATCAGCGACTCCATGATGTTGCGGTGCACCGGCCGGGAATGGCTCTGGATCAAGTAACAGTCCTGGCCGCGGGCGCTGGAAGTAAGCCGCACCATGATATTCTGGTTGGGAAATTCGATGATCTCCCATGGGGTCAGCGGGATGCCGATGTAGTCCGCGATCTTGCAGGCCAACTCGGGCGCGCCCGAGCCGGCAAATAACTTAATGCCACCGTAACCAGGACCATCCATCGCTCTCTACCTCCTCGCCAGAGCCGCTTTCAAGCCTGTAGACGCTCAAACAGGCTATCGGCGGCCGAATAAGGATCTATTTCGCGCTGGGCCACGGCCGCCACCCACTCTTCAATGACATCGGCCGGGGCGCCGCGGCCGATCTCGGCCAGCAGGCGAGCTTGCAACAGGTGCGTTAGCTCAGCCCGGCTGCGGGCCAGTTCGCGCGCCTGCCAACCTCCGCTCCGCTTCAGGTGATCGCCGTGGGCTTCCACAGCTTGCGCCAAAGCCTCGACCCCCTGGCCGGCCGTGGCTACCGTCTGCAGGACAGGCACCGTCCAGCCGGCCGCTGCGCCGTCGGCAGCCGGGCCCTGGCCACGGCCGGCCGCTAGGCCCAGACGCAACATCGCGCGCAAGGCCTTGGCGGCCTGCTCGGCGCCCGGCCGATCGGCCTTGTTAACCACCAGGATGTCGGCGATCTCCAGGATGCCGGCCTTGTTGGCCTGGATGTCGTCGCCCATGCCGGGCGCTTCAACGACCAGCGTCGTGTGGGCGGCCGCGGCAACCTCCACCTCGGCCTGACCTGCCCCGACCGTCTCGACCAAGATGATGCCGAAACCGGCCGCGTCGAGCACCCTGACGGCCTCGCCGGTGGTCCGCGCCAGCCCACCCAGGTGCCCGCGCGAGGCCATCGAGCGGATGAAGATCCCGGCGTCGCCGGCCAAATCGCGCATGCGTACCCGGTCGCCCAGCAGGGCGCCGCCGCTGAAGGGGCTGCTGGGATCCACGGCCACGATGCCCACCTTCTGGCCGGCCGCGCGCCAGACGAGCGCAGCCCGGTTGACGAGGCTGCTCTTGCCGGAGCCGGGCGGCCCGGTCACGCCGACGATGTGAGCCCGGCCGGTGTGCGGGTAGAGGGCCGCCAGCGCCGGCCGGGCGGCCGGATCCTCGTCTTCAACCTGGCTGATGAGGCGGGCGATGGCGCGCCAGCGGCCGGCAAGCACGCCCTCAACCAGCGCGTTGGTCACCGACGGCCTCGCGCACGGCGCTGATGATGGCGGCCGTGCTGGTCCCCGGCCCAAACACCTCCATGACGCCCATCTGCTTCAGGGCCGGGACGTCGTCGGTGGGGATGATGCCCCCCAGAAACAGCGGCACGTCGCCGATCTCGCGCTCGCGCAGAAGCTCCATAATGCGCGGCATCAAGGCCATGTGGGCCCCGGACAGGATGCTGAGGCCGATGATGTCCACGTCTTCTTGCAGCGCTGCCTCGACGATCATCTCCGGCGTCTGGCGCAGGCCGGTGTAAATGACGTCCATGCCGGCGTCGCGCAGGGCGCGGGCGATGACCTTCGCCCCGCGGTCGTGGCCGTCCAGCCCCGGCTTAGCCACCAATACCCGTATCTTCCGTTCCGCCATTCGTCATTCTCCAGCCTTCCTGTTCCAGAGTGTTTCAGCCCTCCAGGATAGCACAATTTGGGCAAAGGATCGCGGCCGCGCGGCCGGCATCAGGCCCATTCGGACTGCTTGTTAGCAGCCTGGCATGACCCGGCTATATTCCAAGGCGATGGGCATGCCGGCCGGCAAGATGCACGGTGATGAGGTGGATACCGACGTCTCGCTTGTTCGCCGGCTGCTGGCGGCGCAGTTTCCGCATTGGTCAAACCTGCCCATCGAAGCAGTGCGCTCGGCCGGGACGGACAACACGATCTACCGCCTCGGTGACGACATGGCCGTGCGCCTACCTGTTCATTGGGCAACCGGCCGGGTGGAAAAAGAGCTCCGCTGGTTGCCAGAGCTTGCCCGCAGCTGCCGCTTGCCGCCCCGCTGCCACTGGCAAAGGGCGAGCCGGCCGAAGGTTATCCCTGGGGCTGGTCCGTCTGCCGCTGGCTCGAAGGCGAGAACGCCACCGTCGAGACTATTGCCGATCCAGTCAAGGAAGTGGCCCTGCAGGCGCCCGCCTAGTGGGGCCGGCCAGTCTGGATCCACGGCGACCTGCAATCCGGGAACCTGTTGGCCAGGCACAGCCGGATCAGCGCGGTCATTGACTTCGGCTGTCTTGGAGTGGGCGATCCCGCCTGCGACTTGCAAGTCGCCTGGAACCTCTTCTCCGGCCAGGCCCAGGACGCATTCCGCGAGACGCTAGCAGTGGATGAGGCAACCTGGGCGCGAGGCCGCGGCTGGGCGCTGTCTGTCGGCCTGATCGCCCTGGCCCATTCCCAGAACACGAATCCCGTGCTTGCCGGCATTGCCCGCCGCGCAATTGAGGAGGTCCTCGCCGATTACGATCAGGTAAGTAGATAGCCCACGGGCCAGCGGCCCGCGCGCAGGCAAGCATTTCCGCGCTACAAGAGGAGTGTCTGCCGACCGGTCAGACCAGCTCGGCGCGCTGGAAGGCCGGCAGGCGCTCCAGCTCGGACAACAATTCTGGGCAGTAGTCCAAGCTGTGATTGGGGAAGTCCATGATCAGCGCCTGGCCGCCGACGCGGATCTGCAGGCGGTGCCGGCCAGGGTAAGCGTCTGACAGGCCGACCAGGCGCCGGCAGGTTTCGCGCCACTCCGGCGTGGCCCTGATCTCAACGGCCAGCAGCCGGCCGGCCGTCGGGTCGCTGGCGGGGCGGGCGGACTCGTGGGCCGGCTCAGCCGGTCGGCCCGCTTCGCCGTTGGCGTTCACCACAGCCGTTGGCGTGTTGGCCAGGGGCGGTTCGGCCGCCGCGGGCAGGTGCTCGGGCCAGAACTCGTCTTCGGCCGGCTTTGCCAGGAGCAGGTCGCTTTCGACCGAATCTACAAACAGCTTGGCGCGCTCGCCCTGGTCCACCTGCACCTTGCCGCGCATCAAGTAAACGTGGTCGGCCCGCAACTGGGCGCTGACCTGCTTCCAGGTGCGCGGGAAGAAGACCACCTCCAGCGAGCCGTGCATGTCCTCCAGCGTACCGAAGGCCATCGCCTCGCCGGCCCGCGTCTGGTGGGTTCGCAGGTGAGTCAGCAGGCCAACCAGAGTTGCCCCGCGGCCGTTCCATGCCGGGTCTAGCGCCGCGCTGGTAGCGCTGACCACCCCTTCCAGCATGTCGAGATGGCGCTGAAGGGGATGCTCGGAAATATAGACCCCGATCAGCTCGCGCTCCCAGTTCAGCAGTTCACGCCGCTGAAAGTGGGGCACGTCGGCGTCCGACCGCAGCAGATCGGCCGGCAGCAGGGCGGCCGGGGCGGCCGGGCCGCCAAACAGGCTCAGTTGGCCGGCGGCGGCCGCGTCCTGGGTTTTGCCGCTGTGGGCAACAATGCGCTCAAGGGCGTCGAGCAGCTGCGCCCGGCTGCCCCAGTCGTCAAAAACGCCCACCTTTATCATCGAATCCAGGGCACGCTTGCCGATGCGGCGCAGATCACATCGCTCACACAAGTCGGCCAGGTCGCGGAAGGGGCCATTGGCGGCCCGTTCGTCCAGAAGGAGCTGCATGGCGCCAACGCCGGCGTTCTTGATGGCGCCCAGGCCGAAGCGAATGACCGGCCGGCCGGCCGCGCCTTCGATCTTGAAATCAAGCTCGGCTGCGTTGATGTCCGGCGGCGCAATTTCAATGCCCTTGCGGCGCGCCTCGGCCAGGAAATGAGACACCTTGTCCGTGTTGTTTCGCTCAACGCTCAGCAGGGCAGCCATGTACTCGACTGGGTAGTGCGCCTTGAGGAAGGCCGTCTGGCAGGTGATGACTGCGTAGTCGGCCGCGTGGGCTTTGTTAAAGCCGTAGCGGGCGAAGAACTCGATGTCACCCCAGATGGCCTCGGACACGGCCGGCGCGTAACCCTTCGCCGCCGCGCCCTGAATGAATTGATGGCGATGCCGATCCATCAGGTCGCGCTTCTTTTTGGCCACCGCCTTGCGGATCATGTCGGCCTCGCCGGGCTCGTAGCCGGCAAATTCGGCCGCGATGCGAATGATCTGCTCCTGATAAACCAGGATGCCATATGTGTCGCTGAGGATCGCCTCTAAATCGGGGTGATGGTAATGCACCGGCCGCTCGGCGTGCATCCGGCCGATGTACTCGGGGATGTTTTCCATTGGCCCTGGCCGGTACAGCGAGATGGCGGCGATGATATGGTCGAAGCGCTTCGGCCGCATGTCCATCATCAGGCGGCGCATCCCGCTGCCTTCCACCTGGAAGACTCCGGCCACCTCGCCTCGGCCGAGCATCTCAAACAGGGCGGCCGGGTCCTTGGCGGGGTCTGGGCCAACCTGGCCGACATCGTAAGGAATGTTCTCCATGGTGTAGCGCACACCGTGCCGCTTCGCGATTAACTCGGCCGCCCGGCGCATGGCCGACAGGGTGCTCAGGCCCAAGAAGTCCACCTTCAACAGGCCGATGGAGTCGAGCACCTCCATTGGCCATTGGGTCACCACGCCGACGCCGTCCTCGCCGGCCGCGCCGCTTGTTGGCCGGTGCAGCGGGGTGTACTCGACCAGCGGCCGGTCGGAAATGATGACTCCGGCCGCGTGGGTCGAGGCGTGGCGGGCGACGCCCTCCAGGTCGCGGGCGGCGTCAATCCACTCCTGGACCTGCTCATCCTCCTGGTAGCGCTTGCCCAACTCGGCCGAGTAGCCCTCATGGTCGGGGTTGAGCGCGTCGGCAATGGTCAGCGGCTTGCCGGGAATGGCCTGAATCAGCTTGGCGACGGCGCTGACCTCGGCCAGCGGCACGTCCAGCACGCGGCCGACGTCCCGGATGGCGGCCCGCGCGCCCAGGGTACCGAAGGTTATGACTTGGGCAACCTTGTCCTGGCCATACTTCTTGATGGTGTACTCGATCATCTCCTGGCGGCGGTCGTCGGGATAGTCGAGATCAATGTCGGGCATCGAACGCCGGCCGGGGTTCAGAAAACGCTCGAAAATGAGGCCGTTGGCCAGGGGGTCTATGCCTGTGATGCCCAGGGTGTAGGCCACCAGCGAGCCGGCGCCAGAACCGCGCACGTTCCACCAGATGTCGTGTTGGCGAGCGAACTCACACAAGTCCCAGACGATCAGGAAATAGGCGTCGAAGCCCATCTGGTGAATGATGCTCAACTCGCGCTCCAGCCGCTGGGCCAGCTTGTCGTCCGTGGTAGCCCTTTCCTGGCCGTAGCGCCGGATCAGCCCCTGGCGGCACAGGTGGGCCAGGTAGGATTGGATGCTGAAGCCGGCCGGGACGTCGAAGTGCGGCAAATGGAAGCCGGCCGGGATCGGGTTGACGTCGCACATCTCGGCAATGCGCAGGCTGTTTTCCAGGGCGCCCGGCGCCTCACCGAACAGGGCTTGCATCTCCTCGTATGACTTGAGGTAGTAGCTCTTGTCCGACATGCGCATCCGCTGAGTGGTCCGCAGCAGCTTGCTAGTTTGGATGCAGAGCAAAACGTCATGGGGGCCGGCTTCCTGGGCGGTGGTGTAGTGCACGTCGTTCGTCGCGACGCTGCCGATCCCAAACCGAGCCCCCAGCTCCAGCAGATGGCGGTTGACTTGGGTCAGCTCTGGGATCGAGTGCTCCTGCAGCTCGACGAAGAAGCGCTCGCGGCCGAACACATCAACGTACCAGGCCATGAGTTCGTCAGCCCGCTTCAGGTTGCCGGCCGCCAGGGCGCGCGGCACCTCGGCCGCCATGCAGCCGGTGGTGGCGATCAGCCCCTGACTGTGTTGGGCCAGAAAGTCGCGGTCGGTTCGCGGCCGGTAGTAGAAGCCTTCAAGCTGGGCCACGCTGACGATCTGGAGCAGGTTCTGGTAGCCGGTCTGGTCGGCCGCCAGCAGCAGCAGGTGGTAACGCTCGCGATCCTTGTCCGGCTCCTTTTCGCGCAGCCCGCGGGCAGCCAGATAGGTCTCCACGCCCATAATCGGCTTGACCCCAGCCCGGCGGCACTTGCGATAGAACTCAATCGCGCCGTACATCGTGCCGTGGTCGGTCAGCGCCAGGGCGGGCATATTCAGTTGTCTGGCCCGCTCGGCCAGGTGATCGAGCCGGCTCAGGCCGTCAAGCAGGGAGTATTCGCTGTGGACGTGGAGATGAACGAACGGCGGACTGGACATGGCTGGGTGCGAGGCGCGGCCGCCGCGCCGGCAAGGTATGCGATTGGCAACTAGGCCGCCTGGCCAGCGGCCCCAACGTTTTGTTGAACTAGCCCGCCCAGTATAGCATCGGCCGGGCGGCCGGGGTTGAAACTTTAAGGTTACGGCTGCGGCCAGCGTTGGTCCCGGCCGGCCTGCCCCTCGGCCGCCCAACCCAAGCCAACTGCCTCCAGCGTCTCCCGGCCGGGCGTGCCACTAGCGACATCCCAGCCGGCCTGGCGGTAATATTCGTCGGCCGCGGCCGCCATCTCGGCCTCGTCAAGCGCCAAGCCATCGGTGCGGCCGCCCTGGAGCGGCCGGCGGTAGAGCTTCTTGGGCAGGGTGTCCTGGTCGCGGTTCAGGCCCAGGCGGGCGTTCATGGCCCGCATCAGGTTGAGCCGTCGCTGGCCGTAGGCCTGAATGTCGGCCACGCTCACCTCCCAGCCGGTGGCGGCCGCCAGCAGATCGGCCATATCCTGCGGCCCGTAAAGCTGCCAGCTGGGCCCAAAGACGAACTGGCATACCGACAGCGTGTCGCTGGCACTGTAGTTGTACTGGGTCTTGAGGGCGAATTCTACCTTTTCGGGGTTCAAGGCCTTGGGGTGCTGGGGCGATTCCAGCCCGATCTGGGCCAGCATCCGCTTGTAGCCCGGCTTTTCGGGCGCGCCCTCGTACAGCTTGGGGTGGTACATCGGGTCGTGCTCGGAGGATTGATGGTCGGCCCCGAACGGATTGACGGCATAAATCAGCCCCAGGCTGCGCTTGACGTGGGGCATGTGGGCGGGCAGTTCCTGCCCCTTGACGGTCAGCAGAAAATCGTGACCCTTGCCCAGGCGGTCGGCCGCCTTGGCCGAGCCCAGCGCCAGCACGTCCCCGAATCCCTCGCGGCGCAGCGTGCGTTCCAGCATGGCGACCATGGCCTCGGCGTCGCCGAAGCGCAGGCTGATGCCGTCCGTCTCCTCGGCCGTCAACAGGCCGTGTTCGGTGCACTCCATCGCCCAGGCCAGCGTCGCGCCGCACGAGATGGTGTCAACGCCGTACTGGTTGCAAAGTTGGTTGGCGTAGGCGATGGCGCCCAGGTCGTCCACGCCGCAGTACGAGCCGAAGGTAGCTATCGTTTCGTACTCGGGGCCGCCGTATTCCGGCCGTAGCGCCTGCTGGCGCCACTCCGATTCCACGACCCGCTTGCAGCGCACGGCGCAAGCGTAGCAGGTGTCCCGGCCGCGCCGGTCTTGTTTGCCCTCGGCCGCGCCGCGCAGAAGCTCGTCGTACAGCCTGGCCCCGCTGATGGCCTCGGCCGCTTCCAGGCTGGACATAACGCCGGAGTCCCAGTTGTTGGTGGGCAGGCCGCTGCTGCCGTAGTTGGCCATCACCGTGTCGGCCGTGCCGTACTTGCCCAGGCTGGCAACGTCGCCGTTGGCCTCGATTCCGGCCGCGCCCTTGCGGGCCATGGCGACCACGGCCTTGAAGTCGGCCGGCTCGACTTTGCCCGTGCCTCGCACGGCGATGGCCTTAAGCCGCTTGCTTCCCATGACGGCGCCGACGCCGGTGCGGCCCCAAGCCCGGTTGCTCATGTTCATGACGGCGGCAAAGTTTGACTGCTTCTCGCCGGCCGGGCCGATTTGGGCGATCTCGATTTGGCGGTCGCCCAACTCCTCTTTGAGCAGCGTGTCTACCTCGTGCGTGAGTCGGCCCCAGAGGTGGGCGGCGTCGCGCAGCTCAGCCTGCCCATCATGGATCCACAGGTAAACGGGCCGGGGTGACGCGCCCTGGATGACGATAGCGTCGTAGCCGGCGAACTTGAGCTCGGCCGGCCAAAAGCCGCCCGCCTGACTATCGGCTACGCCGCCGCTGCTGGGCGACAGGCACGTCAGGCTACAACGGCTCTGGCCGCTGATCGGCAGCCCAGTGGTAGGGCTGAGGGCGAAGATCATCGGATTTTCAGGGCCGAGCGGGTCGGCGCCGGCCGGGGCCAAGCGCCACAAATAGTAGAGGCCCATCAAACTGCCGCCTAAATAATGGCGGTAAAACGCCTCCGGCGGGCACTCGTCGCGCAGGGCGCCGGCCGTCAGGTCAACGTGCAGGATCTTGCCGGTCATGCCGGGCATAACTACCTCCCATCGTCCCAAGGCGCTCCGGCCGTTCCAGCTCAATTCTGCGCAGCCGGTAGAGCGTGTCTTGCGTTAATTGGCGGTGCTTGCTAATGATGTCCGCCTGGACACCCACCAAGAAAATAATCAGGCCGACCAGTGAAAGGCCGATGCCAAGGTTGAGCGATTGCAGGAAGCGGGTTGGGCCGCGCTGGTCAACCAAGAAGTAGTAGTAACCAAAGCGAGCCAGCAGAAATAGGCCGGCCAACAAGAAGGGCGCGGCCACGTAGGTGAAGGTGCGCAACGGCTCATAGAAGGCGTATAGGCGCAAGACCGTGCCGGCCTGGGCCTTGACGAAGTGCCAGCCACTGCGCTGCAGGCGTGACGGCCGGGTCGGCGCGTTGATGCGCACAGGCACGCTCAAGATGCGCATGCCGAGTTTGCCGGCCTGAATAATCGTCTCCAGGGTGTAACTGTAGCGGGTCAGGATGTTGAGGCGCAGGGCCGCCTCACGCGAATAGGCGCGAAAGCCGCTGGGCGCGTCGGGCACCTCCGTGCCGCTGACAGTGCGCACCAGCCAGCTGCCGGCCGCCTGAAACAGCTTCTTGAGGGGCGAGAAGTGGGTCAACTCCTGGATGCGGCGGTCAGCGATGACGATGTCGGCCCGGCCGGCCACAATAGGCGCCACCAAGTCGGGCACGGCCGCGGCCGGGTATTGGGCATCGCCGTCGGTGTTGACGATGATGTCGGCCCCCAGCGCCAGGCAGGCGTCCAAGCCGGTGGCGAAAGCCCGTGCCAGCCCGAGATTGCGATGATGCCGCAGGATGTGATTCACGCCCAGCTGCTCGGCCACTTCAACGGTGTCATCCGTGCTGCCATCGTCCACGATCAGCGTCTCGATGCCGCTAACGCCCGGAATGCGACCCGGCAGGCCGGCCAGTGCTTCAGCCAGCGTGTCGGCTTCGTTTAGGCAGGGTATCTGGAGGATTAACTTCACGCCTGCCCGCTCCCGGGGCTGCTCTTCCTAGTGAGAAGGTCGTCAATTTCAAGCCAATGGAGGCCGGGCCACAGAAAGGGGTCAAGGTCTATGCGCAGCGTGTCGTCCACATCGACCCCCTCGGCGCGTAAAAGCTCGGCTTGCAGGCGGGCGCCATGCTCGCGGTTGACAATCGAAATCCGGCCGTAGGCGTTAACCACCCGCTGCCAGGGCACGTCAGCGTAGGCCGGGTCGCTGCGATGATCCTTCAGGGCGCGCAGCGCGTAGCCGACGGCGCGGGCCGCGTTGGGCGCGCCTAGCATGCTGGCGATCCGGCCGTAACTGGTCACCCTGCCGGCCGGAATCCGGCGCACGACGGCGTAAACCTGCTCGTAGAAATTCAGCGCCTGATGCCGACCCCTTGCTCCAGGCCGGCCGTCATCCAGCCAGCAGCGAGGCTGCGGCCGGGTCGAGCAGCCAGGTCAACCGGCCGGCGGCCGGCTGCAAGCGTTGGGCCGGCCAGCGCTCAGATTGGCCCCGGGCGTTGAGGCTGCCCCGGACAGCCTCGGCCTTGGCCTCGCCCGTGACCAGGAAGAGGATGTGGCGGGCTGTGTTCATTGACAACGGGGTCAGGGTTAGGCGGGCGTGGGGCTTGTCGGCCCGCTCGGCCGAGACGGCCATCACCGGCCGGGTCAGCTCTTTGGGCGAGATGGGGCCCGGAAAGAGAGAGGCCGTGTGGCCGTCTTCGCCCAGGCCCATCAGCATCATGTCGAAGACCGGCCAGGGGTGGTCATGTTCGCGGAACATGGCCAACTCATCAGTGCAAGCCTCGGCGGCCGCGCCCGGCTCAAGCTCGCCCATCATGCGGTGCACCCGCGCCGGCATCAGCGGCAGTTGATCCAGGAGCAACTCCTTCGCCATGCGGTAGTTGCTGTCCTCGTGGTCGGGCGGAACACAGCGTTCGTCGCTCCAAAAAAAGTGGACGGCGCCCCAGGCCAGTTGGTCGCAGTATGGCGGCCGCGCCAGGCGGCGAAAGAGCGGTCGGGGCGCCCGGCCGCCCGACAGAACCAAACAGAAATGGCCGCGCCCGGCCGTAGCCTCGCGCAGGGCGGCCGCGATGATCTCGGCCGCCTCAACCTCCGGCTGCTCTCTGACGACGACCTCGACTTCGGCCGATAAGGGACTGGTCATAGAGCTCCTCTCGCAGGTTGGGCTTCGAACATAGACATTTCCATTATACACAATGGCTGCGGCCGCGTGTATGGCGACTGCAACGCCCTTTTGCCCTGGTATGGCTCATGTGCTATAAATCTATGGGATAGATTTCACAATCACCGTTGCAGGGGATTACTCCATATGCTCAGCGACTGGCAGTTTATCGGCATCTACGCCGCCATCGCCGCCGTCTTCCCAGGCCTGCCAATACTCATCTCGCGCTTCATCAGCCCGCGCAAGCCCAACCCCATTAAGCAGGCAACTTACGAATGTGGCATCGAGACCGTAGGCGACACGTGGATTCAGTTCAAAGTCCAGTACTACATCTTCGCCCTGGTCTTTGTGATTTTCGACGTTGAGGCCGTGTTCTTGTTCCCAATCGCCGCCGCCTTCGACCAGATCGGCCTATTCGCCGTCTTTGAAGTCATCCTCTTTGTCGCCATCCTGGCAGTCGGCTTAGCATACGCCTGGCGCCGCGGCGCCCTGGAGTGGGTCTAGGCGCAGCGCGGCTGCCTGAGGCCCGGAGCACGTTATGGCTGGTGTGATCGAGTTCCTGGAAAGTCTGCTGAACCTGCGGCTGGGCGACTACCTGCGCGAGACCTGGGCCGCCAGCATGCCGGCCGGGCTGATCGAAGTGATCATTGACCTGGTGGGGGTCGTCACGGTGGCCACTTTTTGCCTGCTGATCGTGCTCCTGCTGATCTGGTTGGAGCGCAAGGTGGTGGCCCGCATCCAGGATCGCATCGGCCCCAACCGGGTCGGCGGCCGGTATGGCCTGCTCCAATCGCTGGCCGACGCTCTTAAGCTGTTGACCAAGGAGGACATTACGCCTTCCGGGGCCGACAAACTGGCCTTTAACGTGGCCCCGATTGCCATCGTCATTTTCGCCCTTTTGCTTTGGGCAGTCGTACCCTTCGCGCCCGGTTTTTCCGGCACGGACCTGAATATTGGCCTGTTTTACATCCTGGCGATCAGCTCGGCTTCGGTTGTCGCCATATTGTTGGCCGGCTGGGGCTCGAACAACAAGTACGCCCTGCTGGGCGCCTTCCGGGCTGTGGCCCAGCTTGTCAGCTACGAAGTGCCGTTGGTGATGGCGCTGCTGATCCCCATCATCCTGGCCAGCTCGATGTCGCTCGCTGGGATCATCGAGGCCCAATCCATCTGGTTCGTTTTCGTGGCGCCGCTTTCGGCGCTGATTTTCATGATTGGGGCGCTGGCTGAGCTCGGCCGGACGCCGTTTGACCTGCTTGAGGCCGAGTCGGAGATCGTCGCCGGCTACCACACCGAATATAGCGGCATGAAGTTCGCCATGTTCTTCCTGGCGGAGTTCATGAATTCGCTGTTCATGTCGGCTCTGTTCGCCATCGTTTATCTGGGCGGCTGGCGCGGGCCGGCGGCCGAACAGGTTCCATTGCTCGGTTTGGTTTACTTCTTGTTGAAGACGTTTTTCGTCTATATGCTTGTAATCTGGATCCGGGGCACCTTTCCACGCGTGCGGATCGATCAGCTGCTCAACTTCAACTGGAAGTTTCTCGTGCCATTAACCCTGCTGCTCATCCTGCTGGTGGCGGTCGTAGAGAAATTACTGCCGGCCGGTGTGTCGCCATTGCTGCGGGCGGGCGTCCACGCGGCCAGCCAGATCTTCCTGGCTTGGGCTGCCCTGGCCTTCGCCCGCCGCTATGCTCGCCGCCAGCGGCTGATGGGCGAGTCGCCCCTGCCCGATGCAGCGGCGGCAATTTCGGCCGCGGATGACGAACAGGCCCTGGCGACGGCTCACTAGCACGTAACTGAGCGGCCGATTGCACCTTTTTTGACCCAGGTGGGGCGCGCCGCAGTGCGCCTTGGCTAGAGACGAACCCTGCCTATGAGCGCTCAACAACTGATTTTTATCCTGATCAGCGCCCTGACCCTGGGGACAGCCCTGTTGGTGGTCGTGGACCGGAATCTGTTCCGGGCTGCTATCGCCCTGATGGGCTCCTTTCTGGGCGTGGCCGGTCTGTACGTCTTGTTAGAGGCCGGCTTTCTGGCGGCCGCTCAGCTACTGGTCTACATCGGGGCGATTTCCATCCTGATTATCTTCGCCATTATGATGACGCGGCGCCTGATGCAGACCACCGAGTCGCCCTTCAACGCCCAGCCCTTCTGGGGACTGGCCGCGGCCGCGGCCGTGTTCCTGCTGCTGGCGGTGGTCATCCTGCGCACTTGGCCCAGTGAGGCCTTCCCGGCCGCCCCGGAGCTGCCGGCCGAGGCGTTGCGCGGCAGCGTGCAACAACTGGGCGCGGCGCTGGTCGGCCCGCAAGCCTATGTCCTGCCATTTGAGCTCGCCTCCGTCCTGTTGCTGGCAGCCCTAATCGGCTCTATTATCATCGCCTGGCCGGAGAGGGAACGATGATCCCGCTATCGTGGTATCTGCTCGTCGCCGCCCTGCTATTTTCCATCGGCCTGTACGGGGTGATGGCGCGCCGAAACGCCGTTGCCATCCTGATGTCCATTGAGCTGATGCTCAACGCCGTCAACATTAACCTGCTGGCCTTCTGGCGCTATCGCACGCCCGACCGGCCGATCGGCCTGGCCTGGGCGGTGTTTGTCCTGACCGTGGCGGCGGCCGAGGCGGCTGTCGGTTTGGCGCTGATCATCGCCGTCTACCGCAACCGCGATTCGGTTGTCGCCGAGGATCTGGACACGCTGAAGTATTAGCCCGGCGCGCTTTGAGGTTCGCTGCATGACTGAGGAGACGCTGACCTTGATGACCTGGCTGATCCCGGCCGGCCCGCTGCTGGCCTTCTTTTTGATCGTGCTGGTCACCAACCGCAACAAGACGCTCAGTTGGTTGCTCGCCTGGGCTGGGGTCTTCAGCTCGCTGATCCTGGGCTGGGGCGTGGCGGGCCAGGCCATCGGCCGCTTCCTGGCTGGCGGCACCGAGGAGCTGGCCGAGCAGCCGACCTTCATCAGCAGCGCGCTGACCTGGCTGCCGGTGGACGGGGCCCGCCAGTGGCTCCAGATGGGCGTGGCAGTGGACGCTTTCACGGCCGTCATGCTGATCATGGTGCCCTTCGCCTCAGCCATGATCTTCGTTTACAGCGTAGGCTATCACCGCTGGGGCCAGGGGGCCGGCAGCCATCCGGTGCGCGGCAAGCCGAATCACGACGGCGTGGAGCCGCTTTTCTCACGCTTCTTCGCCTTCATGAGCCTGTTTGCGGGCTCGATGTTGCTGCTGGTGGTGGCCGACAATCTGCTGCTGGTGTTCGTCGGTTGGGAACTGATGGGCCTGTGCTCTTACCTGCTGATCGGCTTCTGGTACGCCAGGAGGTACCCGGAAGGCGGCCCGCTGCCGCCGCGCACAGCGGCCGTCAAGGCCTTTATGACCACCCGCATCGGCGATGTGATCATGCTGCTGGGCATCGTCTACTTCTACCGTGTGTTTGGCACGTTGAATTTTTCCCAGGCGCTGAGCGCCGAAGGGCTGGCGGCCGCGGCCGAAGCGGTGGGCCCGGCCGCGCTGGGCGTGATGGCGCTGCTGCTCTTCGCCGGCACGGTGGGAAAATCCGCTCAATGGCCGCTGCACGTCTGGCTGCCCGACGCGATGGAAGGGCCGACGCCGGTCAGCGCCGTGATCCATGCGGCCGCCATGGTTTCGGCCGGCGTCTACCTGATCGCCCGGCTCTTCCCTTTGATTGCAGTGGGCGTAGAGGGGCTGCCGGCGGCCGGGGTGGTCATTGGCCTCGTCGGGGCTTTCACGGCGCTCATGGCTGCCACCATCGCGCTGGCCCAGAACGACGTCAAACGGGTGCTGGCCTACTCGACCATCTCGCAATTGGGCTACATGGTGGCGGCGATCGGCATCGGGGCGTACATCGCGGCCGTCTTTCACCTCATTACTCACGCCTTTTTCAAGGCGCTTCTGTTCTTGGGCTCCGGTTCGATCATCCACGGCATGGAACATGGCGCCAACGAGCTTCACGACCACCATACCGACCCCCAGGACATGAGCAACATGGGCGGCTTGCGCCAGCGCATGCCCTGGACGTTTGTCACTTTTGTGGTCGGCGGCCTGGCCCTGTCGGGTTTCCCGATCATCACGGCCGGCTTCTGGTCGAAAGACGAGATTCTGGCCGAGGCCTGGTTCCAGGGCACGCATGGCGCGGGCCTGGCGATGCTGGTCTTCTGGATGTTGGCTATCGCCGCCCTGCTGACCGCCTTTTACACCATGCGCCAGATTTCGCTGGTGTTCCTCGGCCGGCCGCGCACGCCGCTGGCTGAGCACGCCCACGAGAGCAACTGGTTCATGCTCGTCCCCTTGTTGCTGCTGGCTGTCTTTGCCCTGGGGGCCGGCTGGGCGGGCATTCCGGAGGAGTTCCCGATTTTTGGCCCGCTGGTGAACAACAACTACTTCCACCACTTCGTGGGCACGACGGTTGAGGCAGGCCTGCACACTCTGGAGGGGGAGGGGCTGGTGGCGCACTCCCTGGAGACGCTGCCGTTCCAGGTTTTCCCCCTGTTGGTCTCGCTGGTGGTGGCGTTGGGCGGCCTGGCGGCCGGCTACTGGGTTTACGGCCGCGAGCCACTCGCCCGAGCCGACCAGCCCGACCCACTGGCAGAGCCGCTGGGCGGGGCCTACGCTTTCCTGAAGAACAAATGGTACTGGGACGAGCTGTACGAGCGGCTGTTCGTGCGGCCGACGAGAGAGGTATCCGAAGAGGTCGTTTACGCCTTCGTGGATCGCGGCCTGATTGACGGCGGCCTGCATCTTATCGGCCGGCTCTTCTTCACCGCTGGCCAATACGCGAAGCGCTTTGAAGAGGTGGTCATCAGCGGGGGCGTAGACTGGCTGAAGGATCGCGTGTTGGCCGCCGCTCAGGAGTTCCGCGCCATCCAGACCGGCAAGATCCAGGAGTACGTTCTGGTGTCGGTGCTAATCGGCTGGGCGCTGGCGGTTGTGGTGCTGCTGATTAATTCCGGCCTGCTGGACGGGGTGTAGCGCGACAATGGAAGGAATTTTGGACAACCTGTTGACCCTAATCGTCTTCCTGCCTTTGGCCGGAGCGCTGCTGCTGTTGCTGCTGCCCGACGACATGAAGGGGCTACACCGCTGGCTTGCGCTCGGGGTCAGCCTGGTCACCCTTGGCCTGGTCCTGGTCGCCTGGCTCAACTATGACAGGGTAGACGCCGGCCTGCAATATGAGGTGATGGCGCCCTGGTTCCCGCAGATTGGGGCCAGCTTTCACATGGCGGCCGACGGCATCAGCCTGTCCATGCTGCTGCTGACCGGCATCCTGACGCCGTTGGCGCTGCTGACCTCTTTCAACATCGAAGAGCGGGTCAAGCTGTACATGTTTCTCTTCCTGGTGATGGAAACGGCGCTGCTTGGCGTGTTCGTGTCTATGGACCTGATCCTGTTTTTCGTTTTCTGGGAGTTCGGGCTGGTGCCGATGTACTTCTTAATCCGCATGTGGGGCGGCACTGACCGGCGCTATGCCTCGTTCAAGTTCATTATATACACCATGGCCGGCAGCCTGGGCCTTCTGCTGGCGATTCAGGTCATCGGGCTGTCCACAGGCACCTTTGACATCCCGCAGTTGCTGGACTCCTGGGTAAGCATCGGGGCCGGTGACGCGCTGCAAGGCAGCGGCCTACCGGCCGGTATTTTCAAGCAAGTCGCCTTTTGGGCTTTCGTGATCGCCTTCGCCATTAAGGTCCCCATCTGGCCCTTCCACACCTGGCTGCCCGACGCACACACCGAAGCGCCCACGGCCGGCTCGATGATGCTGGCAGGGGTGTTGCTTAAGCTGGGGGCCTACGGCTTCATCCGGCTGGTCATCCCGCTCTTTCCCGAACAGGCGATGGTGGCGGCCGGTGTGCTGGCTACGTTAGGCATGCTCAGCATTGTGCTTGGCGGCTTCGCTTCCTTCGGCCAGTGGGATTTTAAGCGCCTGGTGGCCTACTCTTCGGTCAATCACATGGGCTTCGTCATCCTGGGACTGGCGGTCTTCGCCTGGGTTTACGGCCGGGAGGCGGCCGGGCCGGGGCTGGTGACGGACGCGATTTTCGGCGCCAACGGGGCCGTCCTGCAGATGTTCAACCATGGCCTGTCGTCGGCCGGGATGTTCTTTCTTGTTGGCGTCATTTACGACCGCACCCATACCCGCCAGCTGCGTGATTACGGCGGCCTGTGGACGGTTTTGCCTTTCTTTGGCGCGGCCCTCATTTTCACCAGCTTAGCTTCGCTCGGCCTGCCGGGCTTGAACGGCTTCGTCAGCGAGTTCATGGTCGTACGCGGCGCCTGGAACGTGTTCACCATTCAATTGGCTCTTGCGATGGTCGGCCTGCTGCTGACCGGGGCTTATATCCTGAAAGCCTTGGGCTTCACCCTGCACGGCGAACTGAACCCGCAGTGGCGCGGTTTGCGCGACATGAGCCTGCGCGAGCATCTCGTCATCTGGCCGCTTATGGGGCTAATGTTGAGTGTGGGCGTCTGGCCGCGTTGGGTGTTGGCCATTATTAACGACAGCGTTACCCGGCTCCTGTCCTGAGAGACCTTTTCGCCACGCCAGATTTGTAACCACGCCCGGCCACGGAACCCCAGCCAATGGAATTTCCATTTTTATCCATCATCGCTCTCTCCCCCATCGCAGCCGCGATTCTGATCTTGCTGCTGCCGAAGGAGCGGGGAGAAAACGCCCGCATGTTGGCGCTGGCGGCCATGATCATCGGCCTGCTGCTGTCGGCCTTTGTTTACATCTCGGTGTACAACGACCTGCCAACGGCCGGCACGCCCTGGGGCGAGACGCTGCGCTTCGTCGAAGAGCTGGCCTGGGTGCCGAGCGTGGGCATCAACTACATCCTGGGGGTGGACGGCCTGAGCGCCACCCTGGTGCTGCTGACGGCCATCGTGGGCTTCGGCGGGGTGCTGATCTCTTGGGGGATAGACGACCGGCCGCGCGAGTTCTTCGCCTTCTTCATGCTGCTGGTGGCCGGCGTGCATGGCGTGTTCGTCTCTGTGGACGCCTTCTTGCTCTTCTTTTTTTACGAGCTGGCCGTGCTGCCAATGTACGTGCTGATCGTGATTTGGGGCTGGGAGCGGACGCGCGAATACGCCTCAATGAAGCTGACGCTGTACTTGCTGATCGGCAGCTTCGTTTCGTTTATCGCGTTCCTGGTGCTCTACTTCCTCTTGCCAGAGCAAGGGCTCGACCTGACCTTTGACCTGCGAGTGTGGGCCGAGGCCAATTTCCCGTTTGACGTCCAGGTCATCACCTTCTTACCGCTGTTTCTTGGCTTTGGCGTGCTGGCCGGCGTGTGGCCGTTTCATAACTGGTCGCCGGTCGGCCACGTGGCGGCGCCGACGGCCGTGTCCATGATTCACGCCGGGGTGCTGATGAAGCTGGGGGCCTACGCCGCCATGCGGGTCGGCATCCAATTGTTGCCCGAAGGGGCCGTCTACTGGCTGCCAGTGATCATCCTGTTGACGCTGGTCAACATCCTGTATGGCGCTTGGGTCGCCATGCGCCAGCGAGACATGAAATATCTGATCGGCTATTCTAGCGTCAGCCACATGGGGCTGGTTTCGATGGGCTTCGCGGCCATGAACATAGAGGGCTTCATGGGCGCCGGCATCCAGATGGTCAGCCACGGCATCATGACAGCGCTCTTCTTTTCGGTTGTCGGCATGATTTACGATCGAGCCCACACGCGGGATATGGACGAGTTGGGCGGCATGATCCGAGTGCTGCCGCTGGCGATGTTCGCCTTCGTAGTCGGCGGCCTGGTTTCGATGGGCATGCCGGGGCTGTCCGGTTTTGTGGCCGAGTTCCCCATCTTCCTGGGCGTTTGGCAGGGCGGGACGCTTGACCTGGGCAGCACGGTCGGCCGGCTCAACCCGGCCGACTACTACCCTCTGATCGCCATCCTGGCGGCGCTGGGCATCGTCATCACGGCCGCCTATATCCTGCGCGCCATCGGCAGCGTCTTCTTCGGCGATTACGACGCGCATCGTTGGCACGACATGCGGCCGCTGCTGGCGATAGATAAGCTGACGCTGGTCGGCTTCAGCGCGATCATGGTGATCATCGGCCTTTTCCCGTTAGTGATCGCCCCCATTGTGCGGGCCGGGGTGACGCCGGTGGTTGAGCGCCTACAGGCAGCCCAGGCGTCCCAGGCCGGCACCATCATTGACAGCGTTCAAATGGCGGCCGCCGGACTGGCCCAGTGGTTCGGAGGTGTCCTGTGAGCGCCCAAGAGTGGCTGCTTAGCGTGGCCGCAATCGCGCCCGAGATCGGCTTACTGCTGCTAACGGTGGTCGTTATTTTCATTGATCGGGCGGTCCGGCCAACTGAGCGGCGCAACCTGGGCCTGATTGCCGCCTGGGGCTCATTCGCCGTCCTGTTGCTAACGGCCGGGCTGTGGCTATTCTTCAACATCCCGGCCCAGGACCCACAGTTGTTTTGGGGCGGGATGGTCAACAACGACCTGATGACCTTTGTCTTCCGGCTGATGTTCCTGATTGCCGTTATGCTCACCGCGCTGATCTCGGCCGACGTGCCCAGCCTACAGCGCAGCGAATATTACGCCTTGCTGTTCTCGGCGACGATCGGCTTCAGCCTGATGGCAGCCGGCAGCGACCTGATCATGCTCTACCTGGCACTGGAGACGGCCTCCATCTCGCTCTACGTGCTGGCCAACTTTCAGAAGGGGGTCTACCGCTCCAGCGAAGCCGGGGTTAAATACTTCATTTACGGCGCGTTTGCCTCGGCCGTCATGCTCTATGGCTTGAGTTGGCTGTACGGCATGACCGGACAAACGAATATCTACCTGGTGGCGCGGGCCGTCTTGCAGCAACCGGATGCGGCCGTGCTTTTGGCCGGCGCGCTGGCGCTGGTGGGCTTTGGTTTCAAGATCTCGGTCGTGCCTTACCATTTCTGGGCACCGGACGTGTATGAGGGCGCGCCCGCGCCGGTGAGCGGCCTGGTTTCTACTGCATCAAAGGCGGCCGGCTTCGCGCTGCTGCTGCGGGTGATTATGGCCGGCGTCTTCGGCACGGCCGAGGCCGCCAGCGACTGGTGGTCGGTGCTGGTGGCGATGTGCATCGTGACCATGACGCTGGGCAACTTGCTCGCCATCCAGCAGACCAACGTCAAGCGCCTGCTGGCTTATTCCAGCATAGCCCAGGCCGGCTACGCACTGATGGGACTGGTCACGCTGTCGGTGGATGGCTCGGCCGCGACGATGTACTACCTCCTCTACTACGTGCTGACCAATATCGCCGCCTTCGGCGTCGTCATGCTCTTCAGCATGGTGACCGGCACCGAGGAGCTCAAGGACATGTCGGGCCTGAGCCGGCGCTCGCCGTGGCTGGCTCTGGTGATGCTGTTCGCCTTGCTGTCACTGGGCGGCATCCCGCCGACGGCCGGTTTCTTCGGCAAGTTCTTCATCTTCCGCGCGGCCGTAGAGGCCGGGTTGTGGTGGCTGGCGGCCATCGGCATCCTCAACGCTCTCATCGCCCTCTACTACTACTTGAGCGTGGCCAAATACATGTACCTATACCGCTCGCCTGAGGATAGCGTGCCCATCCCGGTGCCGCGGGCGGCCTGGGTGGCGCTGGGGCTGACCACGTTCGGCATCCTGTATTTGGGCCTAGTGGCCCAGCCGGCGCTGCAATTGGCGCGTAATGCGGCCCTGGCCCTGTTTGTGGGGAGCTAGGGGCAGCGCCTCTGAGGTTGCCGCTTTGACGCCAGTTGATTTGTGATATAATTCGCAAACAGAATGCAGGCTGACCCGTCGTGTCCCGAAATGACCAGATCACCGAGACAGCACTCCTGGCCGGCATTATTGGACAAATCGGCTGCCTGACGGTCATTATCATCGCCATTGCCCTGGGCGCAGGGCTGTTGGTTGACAACTTCCTGGGCACTCGGCCCATTTTCACAATCTTGTTCCTGGTTGGCAGCGTGCCGGTGACGCTGTATGTGAGCGTGCGCGTCAGCCTGATGGCTGTGGCGCGCGCCCGCCGGGCGGCCGAACGAGCCAAGGCGGAGGAGACGGGCGAGGCATGAAGAAGCGGCATATCATCTACATCGCGCTGGGGCTGATGATCCTGTTCGGCTGTGGCCTGTTTGGTCTGCCGACCCAGCCGGTGCTGCCCACGATCCAATTGCCGGGCGAAGTGGTGCTTGAGTGGCCCGGCGGCCGCGAATTCCTGAACGGCTCGTTTGGGCCGGGCCTGACCAATACTTTCATCGCCACGGTGGTGACCTACATCCTGATCATCGCCGGCGTGCTGGCCCTGCGGGCGCGCTCGCGCTCGGCCGACGAGGTGCCGACCGGTTTCTACAACCTGGTCGAGATGCTTATTGACGGGGCCTACGGCTATGTGCAAAACGCCGCCGGCCGTTGGGCGCGGCCCTTCTTCCCCTTCTTCATGACCTTTGTGCTGCTCATCCTCACGGCCAACTGGCTGGAGCTGGTGCCGGGCGTGGACAGCATCGGCCTGAAAGAAGACCTGATCCGCCACCGGGTGGAGGTGGCCGAGGAAGAGGCTCACTTAGCGGGCGAAGAGCTGAGCGACGCAGAGATCGCGCGCATCGAGGAAGCGGCCGCGAGCGAGGGCGGCCATTTCGTAGGGCCGCTCTTGTTGCGAGCCGAGGACGGCGAGGCTGGCGAAGCGGTTGTGCCCTTCCTGCGGGCGGCCGCGACGGACCTGAATTTTACGTTCGCGCTGGCGGTCGTTTCGGTGCTCTTCACCCAGTATTTCGGCTTCAGGGCCTACGGCGCGCGCTACGTCACCCGCTTCTTGAACTGGAAGGAGAAGAAGATCGCCCGCAACCCGCTTGGGCTGATGGATTTCATTGTCGGCATCCTGGAAGGTATTTCGGAGCTCGCCAAGATCATCTCGTTCTCTTTCCGGCTTTTTGGCAATATTTTCGCCGGCCAGGTGCTGCTGTTCATTATCGGCTTTTTGGCCCCAGTGGCGCTTATCGGCGTCTACGGGCTGGAATTCTTCATTGGCGCCATCCAGGCGCTCATCTTCGGCCTGCTGACGCTGACGTTTATGGCCCAGGCCGCGACCGGCCATCACGAGGACGACGAGCACTAGCGCCCGGCCGTTCCTGCCCCCAGACTTTGGGCTGACGAAGGCAACGACACACGATTTCATTGGAGGATTTAGAGATATGGATGCAGAAGCTGCTGACCTGTTGCGCGAGGGTCTACGCCTGGTGGGCGCCGGCCTGGCAATGACGGGTCTCATTGGGGCCGGCGCCGGCATTGGCATTGTGGTTGGCGGGGCGGTGCAAGGCATCGCCCGCAATCCCGACGCGATTGGCTCGATTCAGACCAACATGATCCTGGGTATTGCTTTCGCCGAGGCGGTGGCTATCTACGCGCTGGTGGTAGCCATGATCATCCTCTTCGTGGCCTAATCGCCCGGGGCGCAATTAGGAGAGTACGACATGGAAGGATTGGGCATCAACCTGGGCTACTTCCTCCAACAGGCCTTTGCCTTCTTGATCCTGGTGTTGGCGCTGACCGGCTGGTTGTACCGGCCGATCTTGAACAACCTGGAGGAGCGCAAGAGCCGCATCGCCAAGGGGCTAGAAGACGCCCGGCAGGCGGCCTTGGCGCGCGAGAATGCCGACGTTGAAGCCAAAAAGGTGCTGGACGAGGCGCGCCAGGAGGCAGCCAAGATCCGGGCCGACGCTTCGCTCCAGGCTGACGAGACGGCGGCCGGCATTACCTCCCAGGCCAACAACGAGGCCAAGGCAATCCTGGCGCGGGCGCGCGAGGACGCGGAGCAGGAGCGCAACAGGGTTATGGCCGACCTGCGTGGCCAAATTGCAGCCATCTCGATGGCCGCGGCCAACAAGCTGGTGGGCGAGTCGCTGGACGAAAACCGGCAGCGGCAGATCATCGCCGACTTCTTCGCCCAAGCGCCGGCCGATTTTGACGGCCTGCAGGGCGACGAAGCCGAAGTGACCAGCGCCGTGCCCCTGACCGAAGCCGAGCAGGGCCGCCTGCGCACGCAGTTGAAGGCCGGCGAGGTTCGCTTCAAGGTAGACCCCGGCATCCTGGGCGGGCTAATTGTCCGGGTGGGCGACCAGGTATTGGACGACAGCGTCGCCAGCCAGATGGGCGAACTGCGCGAGGCAATGGCGCGCTAGACACGCACGCAAAGGAAGGGCTCTCGTCAGAAAGAGGAGAAAAGGCGGCCGACTTTTTGCGGCCGGCGACGAGAGTATGGAGGGCCAGGGTACGCCGCCCTGGCCCTTCTTCATGCCCCTGGCCCGTCTTGACAGCCCGCTGGCGATTCGATAGCATCGGCCGGAGTGAGCGCCATGATCCCTAGCCAATCCGGCCAGCAGCCCGCAACCCTGACCGACCGCCTGCGGCTGTGCTCGCGCTCGCTGCTGGATCCGTTGGCAGGGGCGCTGGCGCGGGCGGGTGTCTCGCCCGACGCGCTAAGCGTGCTGGGCATGCTGCTGCACGCCCTGTACGCCTGGCTGATTGCCAGCGGCTTTTGGCTGGCGGCCGGGCTGCTGATGATCCTGTTTGTGCCGCTCGATTCGTTGGATGGGGCCGTGGCGCGCCACATTGGCCGGCGGCCGGGCGGCTTTGGCGCTTTCCTGGATTCGACGGCCGACCGGGTGGCGGAAATCCTCTTGTTCGCCGGCTTCATCGTCTATTTCCAGGGCCAGGCAGACGTGGGGCTGACCTTGCTGGCTTACCTGGCGCTGGCCGGCTCGCTGGCGGTGAGCTACGTGCGGGCGCGCGCCGAGGCGGTGGGCGCCGACTGCCGCGTCGGACTGCTAACCCGGGTCGAACGTTACGTCCTGATCGTGCTGACGCTGCTGCTGCGCTTGCCCCAAGTTGGACTGCCGCTGCTGGCGCTGGGGGTGTGGATCACCGTCGCCCAGCGCGTGCGCCACGTCTGGCAGCAGACGCGGGCCCAGGGCGGTTAGGGCCATGGCCTCAGACACCCAGGCCAATCTGCCTCTCGCCGGCCGGCCCGGCCGGATCAGGCCCTATTGGATCGTCATCGCCCTGTTGGTTGCGGCCGGCGCAGCCCTGTACGGCTACCATCTGGCGACCGGCCGGACGCCCGACCGGGTGGCCCTGCGGCTCGACTTCATTGATTTTGACGTCTTTTGGTACGGCATCATCATCGTCGGCGGGGTGGTGCTGGGCGCCTGGGTGGTGGCTCACCTGGCGGCCGAGCGGGCGGCCCAGCTCTTCGCCGAGACGGTGCCGATAGAGGTGCGCGAGCGGCCGGTCGCCCGCCTGCCGCTGCCGGCCAAGGTTCGGGCCGAGCTGGAGAAGCGGGCCGGAGGCCTGGGCGAGCTGCTGTTTGAGTTCGGCCTGGCGCCGGAACGGCTGGGGCTGAATCGGGCTGAGGCGCGCGAGGTCGGCCGGGCGCTGCGTCAAGCGCCGGGCGTGCGCTCCGACTGGGTGCAGGCTCCGGCGTGGCGGCGTTTCAGCCCCGACCACGTCTGGGGCGGGGTGGCCTGGTGCCTGGTGCTGGCGATCGTCTTTGCCCGCCTATACCACGTGCTGACGCCGTCACCGAGCATGGCGGCGGTTGGCATCAACTCACCGCTTGACTACTTCAGGCAGCCGCTCCAATTAATCAATTTGCGCAATGGCGGCCTGGGCATTTACGGCGGCATCTTTGGCGGCGCGCTGGGGCTGTGGCTCTATACCCGGCGCCACCACCTGCCGGCGCTGACCTGGGCCGACCTGGGCGTGGTGGGCGTGGCCCTGGGCCAGGCGGTCGGCCGCTGGGCCAATTTCTTTAACCAGGAGCTGTATGGCCGGCCGACCGATTTGCCCTGGGCAGTGCAGATTGATCCCCTTTACCGGCTGCAGGGTTTCGAGGACGTGGCCCGCTACCACCCTGCGTTCATATATGAATCGCTGTGTAGTCTGCTGGCCTTTTTTGTGCTGCTGCGGCTCGTGCGGCGCGGGGGAAGCCGGCCGGGCGAGGTGACGGCCGTCTACCTGATCCTCTACGGAATCGGCCGGATCTTGCTGGAGACGGTGCGGCTGGACAGCCGGTCGGTCGAGCTGGGCTCGGTGAGCGTGCCGGTTGCCAGCCTGGTCTCAGCCGGGGTCATCCTGGCTATGGTCGCGATATTGATCGGCCGGCGACTGGCCGGCCGGAGCTAGCTTCATCAGGAGGGAACGCGTTGGAGCGCAAAATTGATGGCTGGCACAGCCCCAGCCTGAATAGACATATGGAGATCGTGACCTACGGCCAATTTGGCTTCCCGCTGCTGCTCTTTCCCACGGCCGCGGCCGATTACCTCGAATACGAGCGCTTTTACGTCATCGAGGTCATCAAGGAGCCGATCGAAGCGGGCAAGGTTAAGGTCTTCTCGATCAACAGTATCAACCGGGAAAGCTGGCTCAACTCGCGCATACACCCGCGCAACATGGCCATTCGCCAGGCGCAGTACAATGATTACATCTGCAACGAAGTCGTGCCCTACATCTGGAACAGCCTCAACGGCCGGCTGGGCATCATCGGCGCGGGGGCTAGCCTGGGCGCGTTCCACGCCGCCAACCAACTCTTCCGCCGGCCGGACCTGTTCGACGGCATGATCGCCATGAGCGGCAGCTTCGACATCCGCGGCTACATGAAGAGCGACTATTACGACGACAACGTCTATTTCAACAATCCGGTGGACTATGTGCCCCGGCTGGAGGACGGCTACCATTTGCCCCTGCTGCGCCAGAAGAGCCACATTCATCTCGTGACCGGACAGGGCAACTACGAGAATCCGGAGGCATCCCGCCGGCTGGCGGGCATTCTGGCGGCCAAGGGCATTCCGCACGAGCTGGACGTCTGGGGCTACGACATGCCCCACGACTGGCCCACCTGGCGGGCGATGATGCAGTATTACCTGGCGGCCAAGTTTTAGCCCCGGCCGCCGGGGGCGCCCATGATCCTGGCCGAAGCGCTGAGCAAAGCATTCGATGATTTCGCGGCCGTGCGCGAGCTGTCGCTGAACGTCGGCCGGGGCGAGTTGTTGGCCCTGTTGGGGCCAAACGGGGCCGGCAAAACGACCACGGTGCGCATGTTGAGCGCCATTCTGCGGCCGACGGGCGGCCGAGCCGAGGTCAACGGCTTCGACGTGGTGCGGCAGGCGGATCTGGTGCGCCGCTCCGTCGGCATCCTGACCGAGCAGCCTGGGCTGTATACGCGCTCGACCGGCCTGGAATATCTGCTCTTCTTCGGCCAGCTGTACGGACTGGCGGACGAGATTATCGAGCGGCGGGCGCTGACTCTTTTGGAGCGCTTTGCGATGCCGGGCACGGCCGGCAGGCGGCTGGGAGAATATTCTAAGGGGATGCGCCAAAAGGTGAGCCTGATCCGGGCTATGCTGCACGAGCCGGCCGTGCTGCTGCTGGACGAGCCGACTTCGGCCATGGATCCGCATAGCGCCAAGCTGGTGCGCGACGCCATCCAGGAGTTGCGCGACGAGCGGCGGGCCATTGTCCTGTGCACGCACAATTTGACCGAGGCCGAGCTGTTGGCCGACCGCATCGCGATAATTGCCGCCGGCCGGATCATTGCCGAAGGCAGCCCGGCCGACCTCAAGCGGCGCCTTCTCGGCCGACGCCGCTTTGAGATCGGGCTGGACCGGCCGCTCAACGGCCGGCTTGCCGGGCTGGACGGTGAGGTCGAAATCGAGAGTGCCCAGGGCCACATCATCCGGTTCAGCACGGCCGATGCGGAGCGGGCCAACCCGGCTCTTGTGCGCCGGCTGGCCGGCCTTGGGCTGGGGGTGGTGACGCTGCAAGAGTTCACGGTAAGCCTGGAGGAGGTCTATCTGGACATCGTCGGCCGGGCAAGCGGAGGAGCGACGTGACCACTAGGCTGCAGCCGGCGCGGCCGGGGCCGATCTGGGCGGGCCTGCGGCCGGCGCTGACCGTCACCCGGCGCGAGGTTCGCGACTCGCTGCGCGATTGGCGCGTCATCATTCCGATAATCATACTGACGCTCGTCTTTCCGGCGCTGGCGACGTTCACGGCCCGCGAGCTCTTTCGCTTTACGGCCCGCTTCGACGCCACGCTGATCACCGAGCGGCTAGTGCCTTTCTTGCTGCTGATTGTCGGCTTTTTCCCAATGTCATTCTCGCTGGTCATCGCCCTTGAGACATTTGTGGGCGAAAAAGAGCGCAAGAGCCTGGAGCCGCTGTTGGCCACGCCGCTCAGCAACGGCCAACTTTATCTGGGCAAAGTGCTGGCGGCTCTGGTGCCGCCAATGGTGACCAGCTACCTGGGCATCGGCGTCTACCTGATTGGATTGGCGCTGGCGGCCGGCTTTTCGGTGCCGCTGCGCCTGCTTGCCCAGATCGTCCTCTTGTCTACGATGCAGGGGGTCGTCATGGTGGCGGCGGCCGTCATCGTCTCCAGCCAGACAAACACCGTGCGGGCGGCCAACCTGCTGGCCAGCTTCATCATCGTGCCGGTCGCCCTGCTTTTGCAGCTCGAGGCGGTTGTGCTGTTCTGGGGCAATACCGAGGGCCTTTGGTGGCTGGTGCTGGCGCTGGGGGTGGTCGCCCTGCTGTTGATGCGCATGGGCGTCCACGTTTTCAACCGCGAGGCGCTTTTGGGCCAGGACATTGATCAGCTGCGGCTGCGGCCGATGTGGCGCAGCCTGAGCAGCCGTTTTCTGAGCCGAAATGGGGGCGGCTTACTC
Source organism: Promineifilaceae bacterium (SeqCode) (assembly GCA_050696115.1). GTDB lineage: Bacteria > Chloroflexota > Anaerolineae > Promineifilales > Promineifilaceae > UBA11865. The sequence continues at coordinate 32,185 of JBOGUG010000213.1, forward strand.
GGCTGGTACCGCCAGCTTGGGGGCCTGTGGCCCGCGCTGCGCCGGCCGGCGGCGCTGATGGCGCTGGCGCTGCTGGCAGGGCTGGCGTTGGGGATGGGGCTGGCGCGCCTGTTCAGCCTGCCGCTCGAACTGGTCGGCCCGTTGAGCAGCGAGCGCATGGCGGCTAACGTCTCCGCTTTCGGCCGGGGCCTGGATCAATTGCCGTCGCTGATCTTCCTACAGAACGTGCGCGTCGTGCTGCTGGCGGCCGTGCTGGGCATTTTCACCCTTGGCGTGAGCGACGTGCTGATCTTTATGCTGCCCTGGGTGGTGCTGGGCTACCTGGGCGGCACTCTGGCTCTGGCCGGGGAGGGCGCGGCCGCCTTCTTCCTGGCGGCCGTGCTGCCCCACGCCCTGCTCGAAGGGCCGGCCCTGGTGCTGGCCGCGGCAGCCGCCCTGCGCTGGCACACCACGGTGCTGGCCCCTGCGCCGGAGCGCACAGTCGGCGAGGCCTGGCTGGCAGCGGCGGCCGATTTCGGCCGGGTGTTCGTGGGCCTCACGCTGCCGCTGCTGGCTCTGGCAGCCTATGTCGAGGCGCTGGTGACGCCGGCAATTCTGCTGCGCGTCTACGGCGGCTGAGACTGTCCCCTTGCGGGCAGCGCCGGCCGTCTGCTACACTCGCCCCATGTTTGATTCTCACCCGGCCCGCCTGGCGACGGCGGCCGTGGCCCTGCTGGTCGCGCTGGGGGCGTTGACGGCCGGCTGGGCCGTGGCGCGCGGCGACGGCCGCTTATTGCGCGAGGCCGGCCTGGACGCGGCCGAGATCACGCCCAACGCCGACGGAGAGACGGACGCCACGGCCATCCGGTATGAGCTGGAGCGCAACGCCACCGTTTCGATCTACTTTGAAGATGACCAGGGCGAACGTTATTACTTCCGGCGCCAGGAGCCGCGTGGCGTGGGCGAGTACCAGGTGCTCTTCAGCGGCGTCGTCGAGGGCTACCGGCTGCCGGGCGAAAGCTTCGAGGGCGAAATTCAGGCCCGCCTACTGCGCGACGGGGGTTACACCTGGCACATCCAGGCCAAAGATGAGGTTGGGGTGAACGAGAGCGCCAGCGGCAGCCTGACGATTAGCCAAGCCGAGAGCCTGCTGCCCGAGATCCGCAACTTCAGCCTTGACCGGCGCGTCTTCAGCCCCAACCAGGATGGCATTGACGACCGCGTGCTGGTGCAGTTCTTCCTGCCCAACGAGGTGGCTAACACGCGGGTCTTCGTGCTGACGCCGGAGGGGCGTGAATTACCAATTGCCGAGCTGGACCGCGGCGTGGCCGAAAACCTGCCCGGCCGGCACTATTTCGACTACGAAGGGGGAGTGGATAACCAGGCCGCCCCGCCGCCGGACGGCGCCTATCCGGTGATCGCGATCGCCGAGGACGCCGAGGGGCAGCGCATCCGGGTAGAAGATGAGCTGACCATTCGCATTGGCGGCGTGCCGCGGGCCGAGATCATCTCGCCGCCGGTGGGCGACACGCTGCGCCTGAGCGCCACGGCCGTGGCGCTGTGCGACACCATCTCTTTTACGCTGACGCTGCGCAACTACGGCACAGCTCCGCTGCGCACGACCGGCCCGGAGCCGGGCACGACGTATGATTCGGACTGGAATTACAACACGTTGGGCTGGGCAACTGAATCGGGCGCCTTCCGGGTAGCCATCGGCTACGAGAATGAGATCACCAACTACCCGTATCGCTGGGCAATTGCTGACCGCGAAGATCTTGAGCAGATCGGCGACCATTACTACCTGATGCCGGGAGAACAGACAGAGGTGACCGGCTCGATCCGCGTCACGGGTCCGTTTGGGGAACGCAATCCGCAGCCAATGTGGGCTGGCCTAATCCACGAGGACGTGGCGATTTCGGCCGTCAACAACAGGGTAGACCCACACCAGGTCCTGGTTGACCTGGCCAAACCTGAAAACCCGGCCACCTGCCCGGAGCGTGCCATACCTGAGGCGGTCGGCCGGCCGGAGCCTGAGGGCTGAGGCGAGGGCAGCCGTCGGCATGTTAAACCGGTCACAGAGCGTATCTCCTATTGTCGCCCGCCCGCCCTGCGCCTAACATCGAGCCTGGGGGAAGGACGATGGACAGACCCAGGAGGGTTGCATGTCTGGCGCGGCGAAATCAGGCCTCTTTGTTGGCAGCCTGAACTTCCTGGCCAATATCGGCCTAGGCGTGGTCTTTCCCTTATGCGCCCCGGTTTGTGCCCTGGCCTGGGGCGCCGGCGCGGGAGCGCTGGCCGTCCTGTGGGAGCGCGACCCATATCGGGCCGGCCGCGGCCGGCATTCGGGCGCCAAGGCAGGGGCCATCGCGGGCGCGGGCGGGCTGCTGGGCCTGCTGGTGGGGATTCTGGCCCTCTATTCGCTGTTTGGGGGCCAGGAGATGGCCGGCCGGATTACGGCCGCTCTGGCAGCCCGCCAGGGCGTGCTCATGCCGGGAGGCGATGCGGCCGTGGTCGCCCAATATCTGGGGCTGATTCTGGTGGCGGCCGGCGTCGGCGCGCTGCATATGGGGGTCATGGCCAGCGCAGGCGCGGTCGGGGCGCGCTTATTGGAGCAGCGGTGGGCGCATTAGGCAGCGCTATCTCGAAGCCGCTACCCCTGCTGGTTGCCTGACCGCAACTGGGCGGGCAGGCGGCCTGCCCCTGCGCGGCCAGCCGCCCCCTTTCTTGTCGCGAACCCCCAATTCGAGTACACTGCCTCAAAGCTTGCAGGCACGGGCACGCCGGCCGCGCCGAGGGCCGGCCGTGCCCACACAATCTCATTACCTTCTGGAGGAGATAGAAGATGAACCCCAATCGTTTCAAGCTGTTTGGCTTGGCTCTGCTCATCCTGGCGCTGGCCCTGGCGGCCTGTCAGGGCGCGGGCCAGCCAGAGGCGACCGAGCCGCCCGCGGAGCCGCCGACCGAAGAACCCACAGAACCCACTGAGGAGCCTACGGAGGAACCCACAGAAGAACCCATGGCCGAGTTGGGCACTGCCGAGCATCCCATTAAGGTGCTGTTCGTGCCCTCCGTAGAGGTGGAGCAGATTGTGGCCGGCGGCGACGTGCTGGCGGCCGCCCTCGAAGAGGCCACCGGCCTCGTGTACGAGGTCAGCGTGCCAACCAGCTACGCGGCTACTGTGGAAGAGATGTGCGCCTCGCCAGGCGACACCATTGGCTTCATCCCCGCCCAGGGCTATGTGCTGGCCAACAACCGCTGCGGCGTCACCGTGGCCGGCGCGGCCGTGCGCTTCGGGCTCTCCTGGTACGCCGCCCAGTTTGTGGTGCCGATGGACAGCGACGTCGAATCCATCGAGGACCTGGCCGGCCGCACCTGGGCCATCCCTGACGTCGGCTCGACCTCTGGCTATCTCTACCCGTTGGCGCTGCTGACCAACGCCGGCATTGAGCCGGGCGAGATCGTCGAGGCTGGCGGCCACCCGCAGGCCATGCTGGCGGTCTACAACGCCGACGTCGAATTCGGCACCGCCTTCTTCAGCCCGCCGCTGCTGCCGGGTGGCGAGCAGTGGATCTACGGCGAGACCGATCCGGAGGTTTGGCGCGAGGCCGGTGAAGAGCCGGTGCGCGCCGAGGACGGCGACGTTCTGGTGGCGGGCGGCCCGGATGAGGGCGGCTACCGCATCCTGGACGCGCGCGCTGGCGTAACCGACACGGCGCCTGACATCTTCGCCGAGACCCGCATCCTGGCCCTGACCGACCAGATTCCCAACGACACGGTTTCGTTTGGGCCGGAGTTCCCGCCTGATCTGGCGCAGACGATCATTGACGCCCTGGTCGAGTTCACGGCTTCGGACGCCTGTGCCGACTCAATCTGCAACGACGAGTTTTACGGTTGGACGGGCCTGGAGCCGGTCGAAGACAGCTTCTACGATCCGGTGCGCGAGGCCATGCAGGCCCTGGACATCACCGAAGAAGATGTTTTTGGCGGCTAATTGATCTCAACTTAGCCTGAAGCCGGGAAGACAGACGCGTCTTCCCGGCTTCTTTTTAAGGCGCAGGCGCGGCCGGGTAGTCCACCCGGTGACCGCGCGAAGGGTGCAGCGGTGCTAAAGATCCAGAATCTGAACAAGGTTTACGACGATGGCACCGTGGCGCTGCGGGATGTCAGCTTCGAAGTGCCCGACGGCCAACTCCTGGCTATTATCGGGCTGAGCGGCTCCGGCAAGAGCACTCTGCTGCGCTGCATCAATCGCCTGATCGAACCGACGTCAGGCGACATCTGGTGGAACGACATCCACCTGTCCCACGTCACCGGCGAGGAACTGCGCCGGGCGCGGCGGCGCATCGGCATGATCTTCCAGCATTTCAACCTGGTGGATCGCTCCTCGGTGATGACCAACGTGCTCAGCGGCCGCTTGGGGTATGTCAACCCGCTCGCCAGCGTGTTGGGCCGCTTCCCGGCCGCCGACCTGCGGCGAGCCTACGCCAACCTGGAGCGGGTGGGCATCCGCGACAAGGCCGATAACCGGGCCGACGAGCTGAGCGGCGGCCAACGCCAGCGGGTGGGCATCGCCCGGGCCTTGATGCAGGAGCCCGGCTTGCTGTTGGCCGACGAGCCGGTCGCCAGCCTGGACCCGGCCCTGGCCCACAGCATCATGCGCCACCTGACGCAGATCAACCAGGAAGACGGCATTACGGTGCTGGTCAGCCTGCACTTCCTGGACCTGGTGCAGGGCTACAGCACGCGCGCCATTGCGCTGAACGGAGGCGAGCTGGTTTTTGATGGGGCGCCGGCCGAAATAGACGACGACCGGTTCCGCAGCATTTACGGCCAGGAAGCGGAGCGGATCGGCTGAGCTGATGGCCGATCGTGGGGATGATCGCCGGCCGCGCAACCGCTTGCTGATGGCCCTGGCCATCGCCGCCGTCGTTGTCATCTTCGCCTACGCCAGCCAGGTCACCGAAATTGACCTGGAAGAGCCGCTGGAGCCGCAGCGGCAGGCGAACCTTTTCGACCTGCTGCGCGAGTTGGCCCGGCCGGACATCCTCACCCACGAAAACGAGACGCGCAGCACGGACCTGTTCATGTTCATGCCCTGTCCGCCCGAGCCGGAGACCGCCCAGGTCGCGGCCGAGGGCGGCCAGCTTACGCTCGAGCCAAACTGCGCCTCCACCACCCAGCAGCCAATGACGCTGACCGGCCGGGGGTTCCGGCCGAACCTCCGCGGTGGCCTGATCTGGCACCCGCTCAACTCCAGCGCCACGCGCGTGCTTGGCGAATTCCGGGCGGATGACAGCGGCAATTTCCAAGTGACTTTTACCATGCCGGACATCCGGCCAGCGGATGAGCCCCAGCGCATCGAGGTGGTCGAAGTGCTGAGCCGGCGCGTCACTGGCCTGAGCGCCACCACCAAGGCGACGTTGGACAGCATTGTCGAGACTGTCTTCATGGCGCTGATGGCCTCCACCATCGGCACGATTTTGGCGGTGCCGATCTCCTTCCTGGGTGCGCGCAATCTGATGACCGGCGTGGGGCTGCCGCTGGCGGCCGCGATGGCGGCCGTGCTGGGCGGCTTGGGCGGGCTGCTGGGCGGCCTTTGGCTGGGCGCGCTAATGGGCGCGGCCGCCGACCAACTCGCCACGCCGACGACCGGCGCAGCGGCCGGCCTCGGCGGCGTGGTAATCGTAGCCGGCCTGGCCTCGCGCCTGTGGCCGCTGGCGGGCGGCCGGGCCGACGGCATCCAAGGCGCCGCTGTCAGACTGCTCGGTTACGCCTTGGGCGGGGCCATATTTATGCTGGCCCTGGCGCTGGTTAGCAACCTGGGCGCGGCCGGCGGCGCCTGGCTGGAGGAACGCCTGGGAGCGCTGGACTTCGTGGGCAATTTCTTTCAAGTCGTTTTCGGCCTTCTGCGCATCAGCCTGCCCTTCCTGGGAGCGCTGTTCGGGTTGGCCTTAATGGCCTCCCTGGCCAGCCGCTGGGCGCAAGAGGCGGTGCTGCGCCTGCCGCAGACCACGGCCGGCCTGCTGACGCTGATCTTGACGTTTGCGGGCACGACGGCCGTCATTTTCGCCCTGCTGTTCGCGGTCAATTGGATCTGCTTGTTCGACATCTGCAGCCGGCTGCCCGTGGCGGGCCTGAGCCTCGGGCCGACGCTGCTCATTCCGGCGCTCGTCGGCGGCGGACTGGCGGCGGCGTTGTCGGCTGGCCGGCCGCCCAAAAAGCTCTTCCCGCTGGGCGCGCTCACCTACACGCTCGTGCGCTGGCTCTTGAACTCGCTGCGGGCCATCGAGCCGGTGATCATGGGCTTCGTCCTCATCGTTTGGGTGGGGCTGGGGCCATTCGCGGGCGTGATGGCGCTGGTGCTGCACTCGGTCGCCGACCTGGGCAAGCTGTTCTCCGAACAGGTGGAGAACATCGCGCCCGGCCCGCTGGAGGCCATCACAGCCACTGGGGCCAACCGGTTGCAAACCATCGTCTTTGCCGTCGTGCCGCAGATCATCCCCCACTACATCGCCTTTGCCTTTTATCGCTGGGACATTAACGTGCGCTTGTCCACCATTATCGGTTTCGTCGGCGGCGGCGGCATCGGCTTCATCCTGTTCCGCAGCACGAACCTGACCCAGTATCGCCAGGCCAGCGTCATGGTGATCGCCATCGCGGTGGTAGTGACGGCGCTGGACTACGTCAGCTCGCGCGTCCGGCGGCGCATTTTATAGGCGGTGTACAGACCGGTATGAGCGTTACCACAGCCGAACTCGACACGACCAGCCGCGAGCCGCAGCCAGCCTGGCGGCGGCCGCTGCGGACGATCTTGTTCGTGGTCGCCTTGCTGCTGGTCTACGCCTTCGCCGTTGAAGCCACCGAGATCCGCTTGGAGCGGCTCGTGGACGAGAGCCGGCAGGAGAACGTGCTGCGCGTGCTGCGCCTGTTGGCCGACCCGGACTTCACCGACGTCAACGAAGCCGGCGAGGTGGTTCTGAGCGAAACGACGATCATCACCGTCGAGCGGATCATCGAGACGATCTTCATGGCTCTGGTGGCCTCCACGGCCGGCACCGTCCTGGCGATCCCGTTGTCGTTTTTGGCGGCGCGCAACCTGATGGCCCCGGTCACAGCGCCGCTGGCGGCGATCATGGCCGGCGTCATCGCCATTCCGGTTGGGGCGGCCGCGGGCGCGGCCGCCGGCCGGCTGTTGGCGGAGGGCGCGGCGGCAGTTGCGTCTGAGCCGGCCCTAGGGCTGGCGGCGCTGCTGGCGGCCGGGCTGGCCTTACGCTTGACGTTGCGCTGGAGCGGCCTGGCGGACGAGGATGGGGAAAGCTGGCGCGGCCGAGGGCTGGCGGCCGGCCGGATCGCCTTGGCCGGGCTGTTGTTCTTCTTCGGCCTGGCCCTTTTGGGCCAATTGGGTACGCATGCCGGCGCCTGGCTGGAGGCCAATCTGGGCCCCTTCGGCTTTCTAGGCTATTTCGTGCAGGTTCTGGCCGACTTGATCGGCCTGCTGCTGCCGGCGTTGCTGGGTTTGCTCGGCGGCCTCATCGGCTTGTTGCTCGGCAGCCGCTACGGCCAGGAGGCGGTCTTGCGCCTCAAGCTGGGAGCAGCACGGCTGCTATCGGCCGCCCTGACGGCGCTGGGGGCGGCCGCGCTGGCCTTCGGCGTGGGTTCGGCGCTGACCTGGCTGTACCGGTTCGACGAACCGGAGAACTGGACCTCGTATCCGGCGCTGGCGTCGGCTGTGGTGGGCGCGGCCGTGGGGCTGGCGCTGCGGCCGAAGCGGCCGGTGCGCATCGGACTGGCAATTTACACCGTCATGCGCGCCATCCTGAACGTCTTGCGCTCTATCGAGCCTTTGATCATGGCCATCGTCTTCGTCGTCTGGGTCAGCATCGGCCCCTTCGCCGGCATTTTGGCCTTGCTGCTGCACTCAATCGCCGCCCTGGGCAAGCTCTTCTCCGAGCAAGTCGAAGGCATTGACGAGGGGCCGGTCGAGGCCGTCACCGCCACCGGCGCCAACCGGGTGCAGACGACAGCCTACGCCGTTATCCCCCAGATTGTCGCCCCGTTTACGGCCTTCGCGCTCTATCGCTGGGACATCAACGTGCGCCTGTCCACCATCATTGGTTTCGTCGGCGGCGGCGGCATCGGCTTCGTGCTGAGCCAAAACATCAGCCGGCTCCGCTATCGCCAGGCGAGTGTCATGATGTTGGCCATCGCGTTGGTGGTCTCGCTGTTGGATTACGCCAGCTCCAAGCTGCGCCGGCGGATTATTTAAGACTGGATTAGGGGCGCTTGGGCGGGCGCGGCCGGGAGAGTATTATCTTCAGTGGGAGAGGATGGCGGTCGCGCCTTGGCGATTGCCATCCCTTTTGGTGTTAGCATGCTGGACCTGGCCGTCATCATCGTCAGCTGGAACGTTCGCGATTACCTGGCTGACTGCCTGCGCTCGGTGTACGCTGAGCTGGAGCGCTCGGGCCTACGGGCCGAGGTCTGGGTGGTTGACAACGCTTCGACAGACGGTACCCAGGCGCTCCTGGCCGACCTGTTCCCGCGCACGCACGTGTTGGCCAACGCCGACAACCCCGGCTTCGGGGCGGCCAACAACCAGGGCATGTGGGCGGCCGCCTCGCAGAACGGCTACGGCCCGCGCTATTATCTGCTGTTGAACCCGGACACGCTGGTGCGGCCGGGGGCCATTGCCACGCTGGTGGAGGCGCTGGAACATAACCCGACGGCCGGGATGGCCGGGGCGCGGTTGGTGCACCGCGACGGCCGCTTCCAGCACAGCGCCTTTGCCTTCCCCGGCCTGCGCCAACTCCTTTTCGACCTCTTCCCCCTGCCCGGCCGGCTGTACGAGAGCAAATGGAACGGCCGGTATGCGCGCAGCCGTTTTCGAGACCAGCAAGAGCCGTTCGAGATTGACCACCCCCTGGGCGCGGCGATGCTGGTGCGCGGCGACGTGGCCGAGGCCACCGGAGGTTTCGACAAAACCTTTCACATGTACTGCGAAGAGATTGATTGGGCCTGGCGCATCCGGCGCGCCGGTTGGTGCGTCCTGAGCGTGCCCTCGGCCGAGATCGTCCATTACGGCGGCCAGAGCACGCGCCAGATGCCGGCCGGCATGACGCTGAATCTGTGGCGCAGCCGGGCTCTGCTTTACAGGCGTCATTACGGCCGGCTCAGGTTTGGCCTGGCGCGACGGATCGCCCTGCGCGGCCTGCGGCGCAAGGCGCGCCGGGCGGCCGACCCCGCCCTGCGCGAGGCATACCTGGAGGCGGCCTCCGCCTGGCGCGGCGAACCAGCGTGAGCCAGCCGGGGCCAGCGGCCGACGCGCCCAAACTGACGGCGGTCATCTTAACGCTGAACGAAGCGGCCCACATCCAGGCCTGCATTGACAGCCTGCGCTGGGCTGACCACATCCTGATCTTCGACGCCTACAGCAGCGACGGGACGCTCAGCCTGGCCCAAGCGGCCGGGGCGGAGGTGCGCCAGTCGCGCTTCGAGAACTACGCCCAACAGCGCAACGCGGCCCTGGCGGCCGTGGGCGGCGAGTGGGTCTTCTTTGTGGACGCCGACGAGCGGGCCACGGCCGAGCTGGCGGCCGAGGCGCGGGCTGTGGTGGCGCTCCGGCCGGAGGTGGGCTGGCATGTGCCGCGCCACAACATCATTTTCGGCCGGCTGACGCGCGGCGGCGGCTGGCGGCCGGACTACCAGTTGCGGCTCTTCCGGCGCGAACAGGTGCGTTACGAGCAGCCGGTACATGAGGTGGCGGTCGTGGACGGGCCGGTGGGCTATCTGCGCCAGCCGTTGATCCACTTCAACTACCGCGACCCGGCCCACTTTCACGCCAAGCAGCGGCGTTACGTCGAGTACGACGCCCAGATGTTGGCGGCCGCTGGCGCGCGGCTAAAGGGCCATTCGCGCTTCAGCATGGCGGCGCGCCAGTTTTGGTGGCGCTTCGTGCGCCTGGGCGGCTACCGCGACGGGCCGCACGGGCTGCGGCTTAGCCTGTACCTGGCCTACTACGAATGGCTGAAGTACCGGCGGCTGGGGGAGCTGAGCGGGAGGTCAAACCGGCCCCAGGCGGGCGAACCACCGCCAGCGGGCGGCCGACCTCCGGCAGGTCTGGCTTAGACCAGCGCCTGCTCTGGGCCGAGCGGCCGCAGCTCCCAGGTGGTCGTGTCGCTGCGCAGCAGCAGCTCGCGCGGCCGGTGGCCTTCGAGCATGACCAGCACATGCCGCCCCTGCCGGTCGGCCCATTGGCGCCCCTGGCCGACAGGCTGCCAACGCCCATCTAGAAAAACCCGGCTCACATCAACGGTGCCGTCGGCCGCGAAACGGCACTCGACGCCAACAAGCGCGTGGGCCATAGGGTCTCCTTTGCCGCCCGGCCGCCTCGCCTAGCTGAGGGCCGGCAGGATGAAGCGGTACAGGGCCAGCAGGTCTAAGCCGGCCAGGCCAAGGGCGAGCCCGCCCGCCCAAAACGCGTACCAGCCCGGCCGGCCCAGGGCCAGCGGCGCCAGCAGCCGATCCCAGCCGGCGGCAACGGCCAGCGCAACCGGGATCAGGGCGGGAAACAGGTAGCGCCCCTGGTGCTGAACAAAAGTCAAATTGTAGCCCAGATAGAGCAACAGGCTGAGCAAAAAGGTCGCCAGCAGGACAATAATGAGCGCCGGCCGGCCGGGAAGCCTGCCGGGATTGGCGTCCAACTCCGGGCGACGGTAGGTTCGCGGCCGGCCAATGCGCAGCGCCAGTCCGGCCAGGGTCAGGACGCTGAAGAGCAGCAGGGCAGCGTAGACCCAGGCCGGCATAGGTACGCCCATCCAGCCGAACTGGCCCCAGAAGCTCTGGAAGGTGGTGCGGCCGAAGGCGGCCAGATAGCCGGCCGGGCCCAGGCGGGCCAGCCATTCAGCCGTGCGCGGCTGGCCGGTGACGACGGCGTTGTGGGCGCCGATGCCTAGCAGGTCGGGCGCCTGATAAACGGCCACGTTGCGCAGCCACCAGAGCGCGCCCAGGGCGGCCGCCAGGCCAAAGACGACCAAGCCAGCCCGCGCCTGGGCCCGCGGCCGGCCCAGGTAGTACAGGGCCAGGGCGACGACGGCTGCCAGCGGATAAACAGTGGCCTTGGTCAGAAAACCCAGGCCAAGCAGGGCGCCCAGGAGCAGATGGAGGCGGGCTGGCGGCCTGTCCGGCCGCGGATCGGTCAGCAGGCGGGCCAATAGGAACAGGATGGCGGCGATGAGCAGCTCGGCCAGGCTGTCGTTGTTGACGGCGGCCAGCATGGCGACGTGCTGGGGCAAGAAAGCGACGAAGGCGGCCGCGCCGGCCGCCGGCCAGGGCCGGCCGGCAAACAGGCGCCGGCCGATAGCGTAGGCGAAGACAACGACGCCCGCTCCCAGAACAACCGAGCCGAGCCGCAGCGCCGTCAGATCGCCGCCGGCGGCGCGGAAGAGGGGCGTCAGCAGCAGATAGTAAAGGGGCGGCTGGTAATCCTCGTACTCGAACGAGGCGACCGAGAAGCGTGGGTCAAACTCGGAGTCGAGGACCTGCTGCTGGTACGCCTGGTCGTAGTCGCCCGGCCGGATGACGGGCCATTCGCCCTCCGCGAGCTGGCGGATGTAGTTGTAATGGGCCGGCTCGTCCGGAGTCTGCCAGGGCGGGGTGAGCAGGGCGTAGAGGCCGGCGACCAGCAGATACACGACCAGGATGGCGGCCAGGGGCCAGTGGCGAGACATGCGGCCGCCTGTGATCCCGGCCGGCCTAACGCTTCAGGGCCACCATCAGCCCATCGCGCAGCGGCACCAGGGTGGTGATCCATTTGCTCTCGTCCAGCAGCAGGCGGGTCGCCTGGCGAATGCCCTGGGTGGCCGGCTGCTGCTCCTGGGGGTCCATGACCCGGCCGCTCCACAGCATATTGTCAACGATCAGCAGGCCGCCCGGCCGAAGCTTGGCGTGAATCACGGCCAGGGAGTCGGGGTAGCCTTCCTTATCAATGTCGTTAAAAATCAGGTCGAAGGGGCCGTCGGCCTGGCGCAAGGCGGCCACCGCCTCGCCGACGGTATAGCGCACCAGGTCGTCAAAACCCAGGGCCGACAGGTGGCCGCGGGCGCGCTGGGACAGGCCATCATCCCAGACGACGTGATGCACCACTCCGCCACCGTTCTCGCGCACGGCGCGGGCAAACCAGGCGGTCGAGTAGCCGTAGCCGGAGCCCAGCTCGAATATCCGGCCGGCGTTGATCAGGCGCGCCATCTGGTAGAGATAATAACCGGCCACCGGGCCAATGATGGGGAAATCGGTCTCGGCCGCGACGGCTTCCATGGCCTGCATCGCGGCCGGCCGCTCCGGCACCAGGGTCGTGAGATAGGGCATCAATTGGGGTGAAAACAGTTCGTAAGCCATTCGCTCCTCTTCGGGGATGGATGGGCGCCGGCCGGCGACTTAGGGCGAATGCCCCAGCCGGGCCAGCTCGTCAGCGGCTAACTCGTCGTCCAGCTTCTTGAACAGCGGCCGAGCCGGGCCAAGCGCCCGGCCGGCGGGAATCGGGCTGGCTGACCAGCGCCCGGCGGCCCCGGCCGGGTCGTAGGTCAGGGCCTGGTGGCTGCCCGCGCCTTCGGTATAGGTCTCGACGCGCTGGCGGCCGAATAGCTGGCCCTGCTCGCCCAGTATTTCGTGCAGCGCCTGGGCGCTGAAGGGCAGGACCGGCGCCAGCAAAATCTTCAAGCCGTTGATGGCCTGCAAGGCAGCGTTGAGCGCCCGGCCGGCAGCGGCCGGATCCTGGCCGAAGACCAGCCAGGGGCTGGTTTCCTCCAGGTACTGGTTGACCCGGCTGGAAAGGGCCATGACCTCCTGCAAGGCGGCCCGGAAGCTGCAGGCCGCGTAATGGCCGCCAACGATCTCAAAGCCGCGCTCGACTTCGGCCGCCAGAGCAGCTTCGGCGGCTGTGGGCTGGCCCGGCTCTGGCATCACACCGTCAAAATAACGGCCGATCATGCTCAGGACGCGGTTGACCAGGTTGCCCCAGTTGGCCACCAGGACGCTGTTGTTGGCCTCGATGTAGCCCTGCCAGCTCCAATCGCTGTCGCGGTTTTCGGGCATGGCGGCCGTCAGGTAATAGCGCAGCGCGTCCGGGTCGTGGCGCTCTAAGGCGTCGAGCATCCAGACGCCCCAATTGCGGCTGCCGCTGATTTTTTGCCCCTCCATATTCATGAAGGCGTTGGCGGGCACATCATAGGGCAGGTTCAGCTCGCGGCCGCTGTCCTGGGCATAAAGCGGGCCGGCGCCGATCAGCTGGGCCGGCCAGAAGACCGAGTGAAAGGGAATGTTGTCTTTGCCGACGAAGTAATAGTTGCGGGCGGCCGGTTCAAACCACCAGGCGCGCCAGGCATCGGGCTGTCCCTGGTTGGCCGCCCATTCAATGCTGGCCGACAGGTAGCCGATGACGGCCTCAAACCAGACGTACAGCACCTTCCCCTGCCAGCCCTCAACCGGCACCGGGATACCCCAGTCCATGTCGCGAGTGACGGCGCGGCTTTGCAAGCCCTCGCGCAGGATGAGGTTGCGGGCGAAGTTGAGCACCTGCGGCCGCCAGTGCTCCTTGTCGTCCAGGATCCAGGCGGCCAGGCCGTCGCCGGCCAGTTTGGGCAGGTCGAGATAGAAATGCTCGGTGTCGCGCAGCTCTAGCTCGCTGTCGTCGAGGCTGCTGCGCGGGTCAATCAGCTCGCTGGCGCTCTCAAAGAGAGTGTTGCAATTGTCGCACTGGTCGGCCCGCGCCCGGCCGTAGCCGCACACCGGGCAGGTGCCTTCTATGTAGCGATCGGGAAGGAAGCGGCCGGTCCTGGGCGAGTACATTTGGGCCGAGAATTTGCGAAACAGGTAGCCGCGTTCCAGCAGCGCCAGGAAGAAGTCCTGCGAGACACGGTGATGGTTTTCGGTGTCGGTGTGGGTGAAGAGATCGTAGCTCAGCCCCAGGCGCTGGTACAACTCAAGAAAGCGCTGGTGGTAATAGCGGAAGATCTCGGCGGCCGCCTTGCCTTCGGCGTCGGCCTTGATCGTGACCGGCGTGCCGTGGCTGTCGGAGCCGGACACCATGAGCACCCGGTTGCCGCGCAGGCGGTGGTAGCGGGCGAAAATGTCGGCCGGCAGGTAAGAGCCGGTGACATTGCCCTGGTGGATGTCGGCGTTGGCGTACGGCCAGGCCACCGCGACTAAAATTGTCTCAGCGACGGGCGCAGGATCGGTCATCAATCCTCGAACTCTTCCTCTTCCTCTTCTTCCTCTTCTTCCTCGTCCTCGGTGACTTCGGTCAGAAGCTCGGCAATAATCTCAAATTCGTCCTCGTTGATGGGGATGAAGAAGTCCAGCCGGGCGATCAGGTTGCGGATGTCGGGTTGACTTTCCAGCTCGACGGTGTCGAGCGCTACCCCGCTCTCCAGGTTTGGGGCGTGGGCATCCAAGTCCACGCTGTAGGTGCGGTTTGGCGCGTCGGCTTTATCGCCCCCCTTGGCGGCCGCCTCAGTAATGCCGGTGATGGTCGCCACGGCGAAAAAGACCTGGCTTTCAGCCGCCAGATAGAGCAGGCGGTCGCCGGAACGCAACTCTTTGCCTTCCGTGCCGACCGTAGCTTTCTCCTGCCAGCCGGGGACGACCAGGTCTTCGGCCGCGATGACGCTGACCGGCTTGATGTAGTGATGGGCGCCCATGCCGACGCCGCGGCGGGTGACGCGGGCCACGCGCGACTGGCGCGCTTCCTCCTCGACAACGATGTTCTCCCAGATGCGGCTCTGGATCTCCATGTTCAGCTCTGCCGTGAGGCCGGTGTCGTAGCGCACCAGCATCCGGCCGTCGTTAATCTCCAGGACGATGTAATGGCCGTTGCGGTTAGAATAGTTGCCACCGACTTCAAACATCCACACTCTCCAGGGCAATAGAAGGGGCCTGCACTGGGCAACCCCCGGCCGGCACGGGCCGATGGTCTTGTTCCGGGGCGCAGCAGCGCCCGGAAATTCAGGCGGGGATAGTAGCTATTTTAGTGGGGCTTGGCAAATGAAGGCCCCTGAGGCTCAGGCGCGGCCGGGGCGCTCGTTGGCCCGGCGCGGCCGAGCAGGGCGACTGCCAGCAGCAACACGACCAGGCAGGCGATCTGCACGAGGTGGTAGCCGCCGGCCGTGAGCGGGCTATCGGCCCGGAAGGCGTCCACAAATAAGCGACCGGCGGCGTAAACGGCGGCTGAGAGCAAGAACAATCGGCCGGGGGCCGGGCGGCTCGGCCGCCAAGCCAGCCAAGCCCAAAGGGTCAGCAGCCCAACGCCGATCTCGTAGACTTGGACCGGGTGACGGCGAATACCAAAGAGGCTGACCGCCCAGGGCAGGCTGCTCTCTGAGCCATAGCCAGGGCCGGCCAGGAAGTCGGCCAGGCTGAGGGCCAGCAGGCCGACCAGAAGGGCCGGGGCGGCGGCGTCCAGGGCGGCCGTGGCCGGCAGGCGGGCGGCGCGCAGCCCGAATGCGGCGGCCAGCAG
>JBOGUG010000214.1:0-9330 GCA_050696115.1 Promineifilaceae bacterium (SeqCode)
ACCTATCACTTACACGCTGAGGCTGCGCCGCGTGGGCCACGAGACGATCGATCAGGTCTGGCTGACGAACACCTTGCCGGCCGAGCTGGTCATTGATCCAGACTCGATACTAGGCGGGGCAGCCTACGATCCAATCAAGCGCACGGTCACCTGGCAGGGCGAGTTGAGCGCGGGCCAGGAACATGTAATCGCCTACCAGGCCCGGCCGGCGGCCGGCCCGGCCCCAGGCACGCGCATCAACAATCAGTTCAAGCTGCACTATGCGGCCGATGACCTGAGCCTGGAGCAGGCGGCCTCGGTTTGGCTGGACGCCCCGGATTACAGCCTTTCGGAGCTGACAGTCAGTCCAATTGACGTGCGGCCAGGCGAACTGGTCAGCGTAACGGCCCGGCTGCACAATGCAGGCTGGGCCGGCGGCGCGGCCAGCGCCAGCCTGGTTTTGCCGCTGGAACTCACGCTCTATCCACTCTCGCTCGACGCCAGCCAGGGCAATTTAGAGCTTGCCGGCCCGCGAATCAGCTGGACCGGGTCGCTGGAGCCCGGCCAAGAGGCGGTGATCACATTCCGCGCCCGCGCGGCCGGCGAAATCGGCCAACGACGCGTTCCAATCATGCTGAGCATAGATGACGGGCAGACCGAGTTGATACTGCACGAAAGCCTGGTGACGATAATCCCGGCCCGGCGCTACTTTCCCTTTGTCGCGTTGGGCCTGCCGTGACCGGTGTGCGTTAAACTCAGCCCAATGAATCCAATGAGCGTCAGCAACCCTACGAGAGACTACGATGTTCCTCTTTAAAAGGCAGCGCAGGCCGCTTTCGGCCGCAGATACGGCCTGGCTGCGGATGGACGATCCCACCAATTTGATGCTGATTACTGGCGTCTTCGTCTTCGACGAGATCATGGACTTTGACCGGCTGCGCGAGCTGGTTGAAACCCGGCTGCTGACCTTCGACCGATTTCGCCAGAGCGTCGTTCAGTCGGCCCTGGCCTTACGGCCGGCTTACTGGGAGTTTGACCTGCAATTCGACCTGCGCTCGCACCTGCACCGGCTGGCGCTGCCTGCCCCGGTTGGCCAGGAAGAACTCCAACAGCTGGTCAGTGACCTGATGAGCACGCCGCTTGATCGCAGCAAGCCGTTGTGGCAATTTCATCTCGTAGAGAACTTCGGTAAAGGCTCGACGCTCATCTGCTGTCTGCACCACTGCATCGGTGATGGCATTGCCCTGGCGCGCCTCTTGCTGGCGCTAACTGACGACTCGGCTGATAGGCCGTCCCCCGCGGCCGACGGCCAGCAGCCGGCCGGTTTACGGTGTCCCGGCTTGATAAGGCGCCTCGCCTGGCCCGTCCTACGGGTGCCAATAATTGCGAACAGACTAATTGATGAAGGGATTAGCCTGCTGGCAGAGCCCGCCAAGGCGTCCAAGGCGGCTCAGACGGCGGCCGGCAGTGGGCCGGCCTTCGGCCGGTTGCTGCTGCCTCCCGACCCAATGACGCCCTTCAAAGGGCCGCTGGGCGTACGCAAGCAATGCGCTTGGTCGCGGCCGTTACCCCTGGTAACGGTGAAGGCCATCGGCCGAGCCGCTGGCGCCACAATCAACGACGTGCTGATGACGGCCGTGAGTGGAGCGCTCGGCCGCTATCTGCGCGGCCTTGGTGAGCCCATCGCCGGTCTGGATGTCCGCGCCGTCGTGCCTGTCAACCTGCGGCCAGACGACGGCAAGTTGGCGTTGGGCAACGCCTTCGGCCTGGTCTTCCTGTCCTTGCCGGTAGGTATTGCGTCATCCTTAGAGCGCCTTCATGAGCTGAAGCGGCGGATGGACGCCCTCAAGGCCACGCCCGAAGCTTTGGTTGCCTTCAGTATTCTCAATGCCATTGGCGCCGCGCCCGCAGCGGTATAGGAGGCGGTCGTGCGCTTATTTGGGCTGAAGGCCACGGCCGTGATAACCAATGTGCCTGGCCCGCGCGAAGTGCGCCACTTGGCCGGCTCGCCAATAAGCAGCCTCATGTTTTGGGTGCCGCAGTCCGGCCGCCTGGGTCTGGGGGGGTAAGCATTCTAAGCTATGCCGGCTCGGTCGAGCTGGGCATCGCGGCCGACGCCGGCCTGGTGCTCGATCCCGACGCTATTATTGAGGCCTTTTACGCCGAATTTGAGACATTCGGCCCGTTGGCTGGCGCAGCGCCCGCTTAGGGGCGAGTTTTGGGCGCTTGATCTGCCCACAGGCCCGCCAAGGTCTTGCCAGCGCCGCCCAACCGACACATCGGCCGGAACACGAACGATGGAGCATAACCATCGTCACGGCCCGCAGTTGGCGTTCTGGATCTCCTGCCAGGTGCCGGCGTCGTTGATCACGCCGCCGACCGGCCAGTTGCGCTGCCCATCTGAATAGTCCACCACCAACAAAGTGCTGAATGGGTCCCCTGCGGCCAGCGCCGGCAGCTCAGCGGCCGCGTTAATCTGCATCTCCAGTGCCCACAGGCTGGCGGCCGGCATGCCGGCCGCTGCCACCCAGTTCGGGCTGGCGTAAGTCGCGTCCCAATCGGCATTGTCAGAATTGCTGCCAAGGCCGGCCAAGGCTTGGCTGGCGCCGTCCCGCGCCACGGCAAAGGCGCGGTCGGCCGAATCGGGATCGCCGGCGTTGTTGTTGGCATCAAACTGGACACGCAGCCCATCAGACGACTCGTCGCTGTTCGGATCGTTTACCACGGAGGCCAGGTACAGGTTGGCTGCGTCGCGCCGCAAATAGACGATGACTCGGCGCGATGTGTCCCCCTCCGGGTCGTAGATCAGCAGCGGCGCGCCGGCCCACTCTGTCACCTGAATGACGCCGTCAACAGTGGGCGCGGCCGGCATGCAGCCGACCGCCAGCGCTGGCCCGGAGGTCGGGGAAGGCGTTGGCGAAGCAGTGGGCGTCGCCGAGCTGGTGGCGGTCGCTGAAGGGGTAGGCGTTGGAGTCGGCGTCAGCGAAGGCGTCTGGCTCGGGGCCAGCGACGGCGTAGGCGTTGGACTGCCTGTGGCGGTAGCCGCGGCCGGGGTTGGCGTTACGCTGGGTGTAGCTGTCGGGACGGCCGTCTGAGGCGTCGCCGTAGGCAGCGGGCTTAACGGATCCAGCGGGTTGCTGCCTAGGCTCACTTCAACGCCGTCGGCCAGGCCGTCCCCGTCGCTATCGGCCTGCAACGGGCTGGTGCGCAGTTGGCGCACTTCGTCGCCATCTGAAAGTCCGTCGCTATCGGTGTCCAGCTTAAGCGGATTGGTGGCCCAGGTTAGCACTTCCTCGCCGTCAAGCAGGCCGTCCCCGTCGCTGTCGGCCACGTCCGGGTTGCTGCCCAAGACGGCCTCCTGCGCGTCGCTCAGGCCATCCCGATCCCGATCGCCGGCCACAGCCGCGGTGGCCGCCGCGGCTGTGCCGGTGGCGGCCGTTTGGGTTGAGACGCCAATCGTTTGCAGCGCGCTAATGGCTGTGGCCGTCAGCGCGTTGGCGGCGCCCGGCGTGCCTGTTTGGCCGAAGCCCAGGCGGTCGCGCTGGATGAGCAGGATGAGGCCCGAAAGGGCGCACAGAAAGACGACCACGAAAATGGCGCCGTAGGCGACGCCCATCGGCAGCAGCGGCGCGCTCTGGGCCACGCCGGTCAGCGTCACGCGCGCGCCCGTCTCGCTGCTGACCTCGATCTCAAATTCGCTCGTCTGGTAGCGGCCGAACCAACTGCGGCCCGCCGGCCGCAAAACCAGCTCGACGGGCCAGGCCTGGCCCGGCCCCAGGCGCAGACGGGAACGCTCCCCCTCGAAAAGGACTGCATCCAGGGCCTCATCGCCCGTCACGCTAAGCTCGACCGGCGTATTGCCCGTATTGCGTAAGGTGACCAGCACCTGGCCAGGCAGGCGCACTTCGCGCGGCTCCAGCTCAGCCTCAAATGATTCAAAGCCGCCTACCAGAAGCGCGGCGTTCAAACCAAGTTCGGCCTCACGCCAGCGCTGGGACACGACCTCAATCCGAAAACGCTGCCGGCCGGCCGCAGTGGTCGTCTGGCGCGGCGGCCGGATGACGATGGGCACACTGACGCTGCCCCCGGCCGGCAGGGGCAGGAATGTGTCGGGCAGGCTGACCCACTCGTCGGGCAAGCCGTGGACGCGCAGCCCGACCCGGTCGTCCTCCTGGCCGCGGTTGACAACCTCCAGCGTAAACTCAGCCTGCCGGCCTGGCTCGACAGCCACATTGTCGCGCACCAGGAAGGCCTCAAGCGGCGGCCGCTCGGCCGGGAGGCTGGGTTCGCCGGCCGGCGGAGGAGCCACGGCCGGCCACAGCGCTGTTGGCTCGTCGGCCGTTGCGCTCGGCGGGCCTTTGAACACGAGCCGATAAGGGCCGATCTCAATTTGGGCGCCGTCGTCCAGCCAAATGGCTTCGCCCTTCGGGGCCGGCTCCCCGTTCACACTGGTTCCGTTCGGGGTTTCTAAATCCAGCAGTCGCCAGCGGCCGCGCATACGCTGCAAGCGCACGTGGTAGCGCGAGACGTGGTCGTCGGGCAAAACGACGTCGTTCTCCAAGCTACGGCCTATCGTAACCGTGTCCTTTGCCAGGCGGGCGACTTCGGCCGGGTGGCCGGGCGTCTCGATAGTCAGGCTGGCGACCGCCGGCCGCTCTTCGGCTGGCGTTTTCGCCGTTGGCTCAAGCACGTCAATTTGGGTTTGGTCGGCGTCCAGGGCCTTGGCGGCCGAGCGCAGCGCCTCGGCCATGTCTTGGCCGCTCGCGTAGCGGCCGGCCGGATCCTTAGCGAGAGCCTTCATCACAACGCTTGCCAGGGCCGGCGGCAAATCCGGCCGGGCCTCCCGCAAGGGTCGCGGCAAGACGCCGCGCGCGTGGGCGGCGGCAGCTTCGGCCAGGCTCTTAAAGGCAAAAGGCAATTGGTTGCTGAGCAGCTCATAGAGCAGCACACCCAGCGAGTAGAGGTCGCTCCGGCCGTCCAGGCTGCGCCCCTCGCACTGTTCCGGCGACATGTAGGCCGGCGTGCCCAAGGTAACGCCCGACTCGGTGATTGCCTCGCCTTCGAGCAGCTTCACCAGGCCAAAGTCGGTAAGAATGGCGCGGAAGGGAAGGCCTCCTTCGTCCGCGGGCAGTTGGAGCGGCTTAAGAATGATGTTGCCCGGTTTGACATCGCGATGAACAACCCCTTGCCGGTGGGCGTAATCAAGCGCCTCGGCCAGCTGAATGCCGATCTTCAAGCTCTGACCGATGGGCAGAAAGCGTTGGCTATTCTGGAGCTGGCTCAAGTGGGCGCGCAAGTTCCCGCCGCTGATGTGCTCCATAGCGACGTAGAGACTGCCGTCGTCTTCGCCGAAATCGTATATCTTGATGATGGAGGGGTGATCTAGCTGGGCGGCCGCCCGGGCCTCCTGCAACAGGCGGGCGCGGAACTCAGGCAGGCGGCCGAAGTGGTCATGCATGATCTTGAGCGCCATGGTGCGCTCCAAGTTCAGGTCGGTTGCCCGGAAAACCGAGCCCATGCCGCCATCGCCGAGCAGCTCCTCCAGCCGGTAGTGATCGATGACTTCGCCCACGCGAGCCGCCATAATTGCTATGCCCTGGCCATCACGTGGCGCAATCCGCCCGCCAACGCCTCCAGGTCGGCGTCGCGGACCCAATAGTGAGTAACGGCCCGCAAGCTGCGCGGGCCATTCGGATCCAAGTAGATGCCGCAAGCTTGCCGGAGCCGGTCACAAACCCATTCCGCGTCGTGCGGGAAATCGGGTTCCAGGTCGAAAAAGACCATGTTGGTCTGAACCTCCTCCGGCCGGACGAGCAGCCCCGGCACTTCGGCCAGCCGGCCGGCCAACTGCCGCGCCCGCCGGTGATCTTCGGCCAACCGGCCGGGCATGTCGCGCAATGCGATCAGGCCGGCGGCCGCCAACACCCCCGCCTGGCGCATGCCGCCGCCCAGCACCTTGCGCACCCGCCGCGCCTGGTGGATGAATTTGGCCGAGCCGCACAGGAGCGATCCGACCGGCGCGCAAAGCCCCTTGCTCAGGCAGAAGGTGACGCTGTCCACATCCTGGACCAACTCACCCGGGGCGACGGCCAGCGCCGCGGCGGCGTTAAACAGGCGGGCGCCATCAAGGTGGACGGCCAGCCCGTACCGGCCGGCAAGCTCCCGGATAGCCTTGAAATAACCAGGCGGGATGGCCGAGCCCTGCTTGGCCCCATAGCTGTTCTCTAGCAGGATTAGGCGCGTCCGGGCGTAGTGGGGGTCGTCAGGGTTAACGGCCGCCTCGACGGCCGCCAAGTCCATGCGGCCCATCCCGTCGGTGGGCAGGGCGCGCGGAATCACGCCGCCGAGCGTTGCCATGCCGCCTCCCTCGTGTAGCAGGCAGTGGCCGTCGAAACCGACGATGGCCTCGTCGCCTCGCGTCGCATGGCTCAAGATGGCGGTCAGATTGCCCATCGTGCCGCTGGCGACAAACAGGGCTGCCTCCTTGCCGAGCGTCTCGGCCGCCAACTGCTCCAACGCATTGACGCTGGGGTCTTCACCGTAGACGTCGTCGCCCAGAGGGGCGGCCGCCATTGCCCGGCGCATTTCGGCCGTCGGCCAGGTCACGGTGTCCGAACGGAAATCTATGCGGTCCACGCTTCAAATTTTATGTAAAAAGGAGCGGGGCGGCAATGGTATTTGGTTGTGCTACAAGGCCAAGGCTATAATCTGTGGCTTGATGCGCGCGTTTCGAGCCGAGCCGCCGGCCGCGACCTGGCCTCCCGTATAGGCCATGGAGATCCGGCCTTTACTTCGCTTTGCTGCCCTGCTGATGGTTCTTGGCGCAGGCCTCTATTTGCTGGCCAATCGTCACGCGACAAGCGGCCCGCCGGCGGCCGGCCGCGCCGCGGCCTTGCGCAGCCTGAGCCAGAGCGCGACTGGCGCGAGCGCGCAGTCAGGAGCGACAACAGACCTCTCTAAGCCGGTGACGCCGGTGGCGGTTAACCTGGCGGCGCTGCCGGCCCCGCCGGCCGAGGGCGCACCGCCAGTCGGTTACCAGGGTGAGGCGGGCCGGCCGGAGTCGCCGGCCAGCGCGGCCGAGCTAGTGGCCCTGCGCGCGGCCGCCCTCGAGCTGCCGGCAAGCCAGGTGGTGCAGGAGCCAGAGAACGGCTCGCCCTTGGCTGCGCCGAGCCTTGAGGATTTCTTTGAAGGCCCGGATATCAACGACTGTTGCAGCTACGGCGCGGCCGTGCCGCCTGATCCTGAGCTGGCTGTGGGGCCGGGACATGTCATCGCAGCCGTCAACGAATCGTTCGCCATTTACGGACGCGATGGCCAGACGCTGGTCGGCCCAACTACCTTCCGCGCCTTCCTTGGGATTGCCGACGGCTGCGGCAGCGGCGAACAGCTTTTCGATCCTAACGCGCTATACGATGAAGCCGCCGGCCGCTTTGTGTTGGCGATGGACAGCAGCGGCCACAGCTATTGCGTGGCCGTCAGCGCCGGTCCCGACCCAACTACCAACTGGCATATTTATCGCTTTGTGCTGGCCGGATCGGGCCTGTTTTTCGATTTCCCCCAGGCGGGCATCGGCCGCGACGCCATTTTCTTGGGTGGCAATCTTTTCGCCGGCTTCTCCTTTGATGAGGCCCGCGTCTGGGCCTTCGATAAGTGGGCCATGTACGCCGGGCAGCCGGCCGCCGGCCGGGCCCAGTCATTGCCAGGGACAGAAGACTCACCCCAACCGATGGCGCTACACGGCTTCGCCCAGGGCCAGTGGCCCTCAGGCGGGCCGCACTACATTCTGAGCGAGACCTACTTTAACGGCGACAACTATTCGGTCTATGCCTGGAACAACCCTTTTAGCAGCAACACCTTTTACAAGGTTGGCACGTTTGATCTTCAGCAGGTAACCGGCGTAAATGGCGGCTTCCCACTGGATGTACCCCAGCCAGGCGCCGGCAACGATCCCGTGCAGGCGAATGACTTTCGGCTGCTCGATGCAGAGTACCGTCTGGGCAGGATCTGGACTGTCCAGACGATTGGCTGCAACCCCGGCGCGGGAACAGTGAATTGCCTGCGCTGGGCGCAAATCAACCCGACCAACGCCCAGGTAGAGCAGGCCGGGCTCTACGCCAGCAACGGCCGCTACCGCTTCTTCGGCGACCTCGCCCTGAACGGCTGCGGCGACATGGCCCTGGGCTACACCCGAGTTGACCCGGCCGACGCGACTTACGGCTACCCCAGCGTTTGGGCCGCCGGCCGGCGCGCGGACGACCCGCCGGGCCAACTGTCGGCCGAGCTTCCCATCCGCCAGAGCGACACGCCCTACACTGCCTTCGACGCGCCTCCCCACCGCTGGGGCGACTACACCGGTCTGACCAGCGACCCGAACGGCCGCGACCTGTGGTATATCGGCCAATACAGCAAGAACGCGGCCAACGGCTTCGGCCGCTGGGGCACGGTCATCGGCCGGCTGGCCTTCGAACCGGCCGCCGGCCTGCCCGCCGGGGAGCCGGCCGGCTTCAGCTTCTTCCAGTACCTGCCCGCCATCTTCGCGCCGGCCGGCTGCTAAGTCGCGGCCGTCAGGGACGCCTGGGTGCAAAATCTCAGCGAATGGATACAATCGCGCCGGATACGTGACCCATCCCAGCATCAGCATCGCAGCCCACATACGCGCTAAATCGTCAAGCTAACACGACGGCAATCGTCCACAAAGGGAGGTGATCGAGCCGCACAGGAAGAGCAGAGTTCGCCCTGGGAGGAAGAGACCTACTTACATATGCGCCTGCAGCCGGAACGTTCGAGTACGCTTCGGCTGCGCCCCTAGCTGTGCTTTGGAGGAAAGATCGTAATGACACCCTACCGACGAACCTTGAGCCTCGCCCTGGCCATTGTGGCGGCGATGGCGGCGACAGTCTTGCTGCTGCACGCCGGCACCGCCAGCGCCCGGCCCGGCGGCGATCAGGGGGGGCCTGAAGGGGACGGCAGCCAAGAATTGTCCCCGGCCACGCCGGGCCAATTTCTAGCTGGACCCAACGCCGGCGAGCCGCTGGCTATCGCGCTCGCCTTTTTACAAGAGAACAGCGCCACGCTCGGCTTGAGCGCGGCCGACCTGGCCGACTACGCCGTCTCCGACCTGTACGCGAGCGGCCATAGCGGCGTCACCCACATTTACTTGCAGCAGCAGGTCAATGGCCTGAAGGCGCATGCCGCCATCCTAAACGTCAACATCGCTGCTGACGGCAGCGTGATCAACGTTGGCAATCGTTGGATCGGCGGCGCCAGCGGCAAAGCCAATGCCAGCCAGCCGGCCCTGACGGCGGCCGACGCGGCCGCGCAAGCCGCCGCGCAGCTAGGCCTGGCGGCCAG
>JBOGUG010000215.1:0-4310 GCA_050696115.1 Promineifilaceae bacterium (SeqCode)
TGTAATTGCTGGTATGGGTCGCCGTCTCGATGATATTTTGCTGCAACTACGGCCAGGTCGTCTCGTCCAGGGCGCTGTAGGCTTCAACGAAAATGGCGATTTTGAGCAGGCTGAGACCGGACATGGCGACGTCGGCGTTGATACCGACCTCCTCACCGGTCTGCAGGTCCATTATGAAAACGCTGCCCATCCCGTCAAAGCTCTGTAGCTCGGCCTCAATGCTACTCTTAAGCACCTCCAGGCTCATTTCCGGCGCGCCCTGATCAACGACCACCAACTCGGCCGTGCGTTCGTTCAGGCTGTATAAGGCCGCTTCGACCGGCGCCAGGCTGGCCTCGATGTCGGTAACGAAGCCCGGCTCCCCGTCTGGCCGCGGGCCCACAGCCATCAGCATCTGGGGCGGCCGGGCGGGCTCATCAAGGAATTCGGCCGTGCTGGCAATTACCGAGCGCAGCGCCTCTTCGTCGTGGGTGGCCTGCAGCGGCACGTGGATGGGCTGGAGCGGCCGGTCAAGGGCAAAGCTGATGAAGGCCAGGCGCTGATCGCGGCCGGCGATCTGCCGGTTCGCCTCGGCCAGCATGCCATCAACGTCCACGGCAAAGCTGACGTTGGCCGGGTTCAGCTCGACATGCTCGTCGCGGTGGAACATGTACAGCGGCTGGCCAAAAGCGCGCAGCAACCGGTCGCTCGCCTGCTGGCTCGTCAGGCCGGAGACGTCTACTTGGCCTAACGTTGTGCCCGGCGGGAATTGCTGGCGCGCGACCCGGTACTGGAGCGCTTTGATGGCCAAAAAGGCGCCGATCAGGACCACGAGCAGCAGCAGCAGCCACTTGCGAATGAGGGCTAACATGGAGTCGGGTTCCAGCTCAGCCCTGGGTTCTAATTGGCGCTGGCGCCCAGGTAGGGGTTATCAAAATTGAAATAGTTGTAGGTGGCGCGTGAAATATCGGCCAGCAGCGGTGAGCTTATCTCCCATTCCAACCATTCCGACTTGTACATGTATGTGACGATCACGTAGTCGCCGCCGGCCGAGAAAACGATGCCGGCATCTCCGTGCGTGTCGCCGATCCAGCCATGCCGGTGGGCCACCGCGGTATTGGGCGGCACGCCCTCCTCGATCAGGCTGCCGATGTGGTTGAGCTTCATGAACTCGAGCAGCAGTTGGCACTCCTCCTGGTTGACGTCGCCGCCATAGGCTGCCATAAGCGCGCCGCCGCCGACCTGGGCGCAATGGTAAATCATGCCCAGTAGGGTGCCCATGTCTTCGGCCGTGGTCTGCATGGACTCGTCCGGCTCGGTCGGCAGGTCGTCTAGGGAGTTGGCGGGCGTCTCCCGGCTGGCGCTTCCGGGCCGGGGTGCCTCGTCATAGGGCGTGGCGATGAAGGTGTTGCGCAGGCCAAGCCGGATCATGGACTCGGTCACCAGGTCGGCGCCCAGGTAAGCGTTGTCCTCGCCCGCCACAACGGCGAGCAACTGATTGGCGCTCACGTTGCCCGACTGCACCACCAACGTTTCGGAAATCATGCGGGTCTGCTCGACGGAGGGCGGGCCGTCAAGGATGCGGAGGGCCTCCAGGACGATGGGCACCTTCACAATGCTCATGCCAGACATGGGCACGGCTGCGTTTATGTTAATTTCTTCGCCGGTTTGCAAGTCCAGAATGAAGACGCTCGTCAGGCCATCGAAATCCTCCAGGTGGTTTACGATCAGCCGGGCCAAAAGGTTGATGTCCGGCCGCACCGGTTCGGCCGGGGCCAGCACCAGCGCGGCGTTGCGATCCTGGACGCGATAAAAGGCCGCCTGGACGTTGGGAATGCTGGCTTCCACGTCCGTCACCAGGCCGGCCTCACCATATTGGAAGCTCATGTTGGTAGGCACAGGCTGGGGCGGCAGCGCGGGGCTGTCGAAGGCGGTGGCAACGGTGTTGAGCACCTCACGCAGCAGGTCAGGGCTGTGGCTGGCGCGCAATTCAACCTGCTCCACCTCGATCGGCCGGCCCCACAAAAAACCCCAGAAGCCGGCCCAAAAATCCTGCTGCTGGCGCTGAAAATCGGCTTGGCTGAGCATGGTTTCGAGGTCTAGCGCGAACTCGATGTCCCCTGGACTGACCTCGACGGCGTCATTGGCGTGCCGCAGCAGGACCGGCGCAGCCAAATAGCGGTTGTTCAGCTGTTCGGCCGCCTGGTCGCGGGTCAGGCCGCCGACCGGCACACCGCCTACAGTCAGCCCGGCCGGGTAGAAGCGCCGGAAGCTGCCGTACTGGTACAGCTTGAGCAGCAGAAACAGCACGGCCGCCACCAGAATGGCGACCGTCAGCCACTGGCCGAAGCCCGGAGAGGCGCGCTTATCCATAAATCAGCTTCAACGGCCAGCTAAGGGCCGGCGGGCCAGTATACCATACCTGAGATCTCAGAGGACCTTGGGGACTCTGAACTCTTGATGAGGCGGCCGAAACCGGGAACTCGAAATTGCGTATACGTAGAGTGAGACGGACTTACACAAGGAGCGTTACCATGAGGCAATCGAGACTGGCGCGCAGCGAGACAGATCGCATGATCACCGGCGTATGCGGCGGGCTGGCAGCCTACCTCAATATTGATTCTACCTGGGTTCGGCTGGCATTCGTTCTGCTGGCGCTGGCAGACGGCATCGGGTTGTTCATTTATCTTGTGCTGGCGATCATCATGCCGCCTGTGTCCGACCTGAACGGGCGCGCTTAGCCCTTGGCCTCGGCCGGCTGTCCGGCCGGCACGCGCTCACGCTGGCGGCCGTTAGGCGCGCCAGACGGGGCCCCGTCCAGGGCCGGCAGGGTTAGCGTAAACGTGCTGCCCTCGCCGAGCTTGCTGTCCACCCGAATCTCGCCGCCGTGCGCTTGGGCAATCCAACGCGCTATCGAAAGCCCCAGGCCTGAGCCGCCCATCCTTCGGCTGCGGGCCTTGTCCACCCGATAAAAGCGGTCGAATATGCGCGGCAGGTCCTCGGCCGGGATGCCGACGCCGCTGTCGCTGACTGCTAGCCGGACAGCGCCATCTTTCTTACCCAAGCTCAGAGTCACTTCGCCGCCGGCCGGGGTGTACTTGATCGCGTTGTCCACCAGGTTCAAAACGAGTTGCTTCAGCCGATCAACGTCGCCCAAGACGCAGACCTGGTCTACCTCTTCAAGCACAATCTTGACCGGTTGCTCTACGGACTGGATCTGGCGCACGACGTCCAGGAAGACGTTGTCCAGTTCGACCGCCTCGCGACGTATAGGCAGCCCGCCGGTGTCGGCTCGGGCCAGCAAGAGCAGATCGTCCACCAGGCGCGTCATACGCTGGACCTCCTCTTGCAGCACGTCAAGCGTTTCCGGGTCCGCCTCCCCCATCCGGCGCATCAAATCCAGATTGCCCCGGATGGTCGTCAAAGGCGTCCGAAGCTCATGCGAGACGTCGGCCAGAAAGCGCTGGCGGCTGTGAAACAGGGTTTCAAGCCGTTCTAGCGTTTGGTTAAGCACCAACGTTAGCCGGCCGATTTCATCGTCCCGGCCGGTATCGGGCAGCCGGCGGCTCAAATCGTCCGCGCGGGTGATGCGCATTGCCACGGCCGTGATGTCGTCCAGCGGCTTGAGCAGGCGGTGGCTCAGCCAGGCGCCGACCAGAAGAGAGAGTGACGCGGCCGCCAGGCCGGTGAACAGCATGATCAGCTGCAACTGCTCCATGACCGCCACCTGGTTGTCCACCAGGCGGGCCACCTGAAGATGGCCGATAAGCTGGCGCTGGCCGGCCACCTCGATGTAGAGCGGCTCGGTCAGGACGCGCAGGGGCACACCGTTTTGGGTAACGGTCCCGTAATAGCGGCCGGCGTGGGGGCCGTTGGGATCGAGCACGTCGTTGAAACGGCCCAAATTGGCCGAGCGGGCCAAGACCCGGCCGTCTGGGTCCAGAATAACAAAAAAGGCCGTCGAGGCCTGGAAGACGTCCAACTCCTCGGAAGGCAGGCTGAGAACAGCCTGATTGCCCATGACAAAGGCCTCAGTCTGCTCGCGCAGCTGCATGGCAATTTCGTCCAGCCCCCGGTCCACGTCATCCAGCAAGGTGGCCTCGGCAATGAGGTAGACGGCCGTGCCGAAGACCGCGATCACCACCACCAGGATCACGGTGTAGAACAGGATCAGCCGAAACTTAATAGACATTATGAAACTTCAATGCCAGCGGAATATTGTAGGCGGCCTAGATGAGGCAAAGATAAACGCCGGCCGCATCTCTGTCCGGCCCCCCGCCGGCTACTCGTCCTCTCGCAGCACGTAGCCCACTCCCCGCACGGTGTGGATC
>JBOGUG010000216.1:0-15891 GCA_050696115.1 Promineifilaceae bacterium (SeqCode)
GCCCGGCGGCCGGCTGGCCGACGGCCGGCCCACCTCGGTGGTCGAGGCCTACAGCCCGGCCAACGGCGCCTGGCGGCCGGTGGCCCCGCTGCCGCGGCCGCTTTCGGGCGGGCTGGCGCTGTCGGACGGCGGCCGGCTGTACCTCTTCGGCGGTTGGGATGGCTCGGCCTACACGCCGAACGCCTACGCCTACGACCCGGCCGCCGACGCATGGAGCGAGTTGGAGCCCATGCGCCACGCCAAGGGCGGCTCGGCCGGCGGGCTGCTGACCAATAGGCTCTACATGGTTGGCGGACAGGACGCCGACGGCCCGCTGGCTAGTTGCGAAGCCTACGACATTGCGGCGGCCGAATGGGCCGCCTGCCCTGCCCTCAGCCAGGCGCGAGCCGGGGCGGGCGCGGCCGCCATCGCCAACAGCGCCCTGTACGTCTTGGGCGGCGGTCCGGACGGCGATCTCAGCTTTGGCGAAGCGTTCGACTTGCAGCGCGGCGCGTGGGAGCGGGTCGAAATGCCCATATTGGCGGCCGATGGCGCCTGGTACAATCTCGGCGTGACCAGCCTGGAGACCCACATCTACGCCCTGGGCGGCCGGCGGGCCGGCGAGATCACGGCCGACAACTACCTGTTTATTCCCTTCATCCACCGCACCTTCTTGCCCACGGTGGGCAACGAGAATTAATCGCCCTAGAGGCCCCTAACGCATGTCCAACCCCATACAGCTTCTGCGCCAGGCGGCCGCGGCCGCCCGGCGTAACGAATACATGCAGGCCATCCAGCTCTATACCGATCTGCTCGCCGAGACAGATCCGCACTCCGACGAGCCGGCCGTCCAAGACGCCCGGCTGCTTGCCCTGCGCGAGCGCGGCCGGTTGTTCCACATCCAGGGCGAAAACCAGGCCGCTCTGGCCGGCTACGAGCAGTATTTGCTGGAGGCGGGCGACGGCCGCCAGGCGATAGACGCTTTGGTGCTCATCGGCCAGCAGTGCAGTTACATGAATCGCTTTGAACGCGCCATTGACGCCCATCGCCAGGCGTTGGAGCTGGCCGAAAAGCACGGCGACACGCCCGGCCGGGCCAAGGCGCTCGGTGGGCTGGGGCTGGTGTTCAGCTACCTGGAGCGGCCGGAGGAGGCGCTCAGCTACCTGCGCCGCTCGCTGGCCCTGTTCGAGCAAATGGGCGACAAGGACGAATTGGCCCGCTGCTGGAACCGCATCGGTGTGGCCCAGATGAGCCTGGGCGAGCTGGACAAGGCCATCTTGGCCTTTCGCGCCAGCTCTGAGCTTGCCCAGCTCGTTGGCGAGGGCGACCCGCTGGCCCGCGAGACGCTGATCAACGCCCTTAGCAACCTGGGCGAATGCTACCAGTACTTATTCGACATGCAGCAGGCGCTGGACAGCCACCGCCGGGCCCTGCAGATGGCCGAGCGCACGCTGCTACCCTATTTTCAGGCCGATTTAGCCCGCAACCTGGGCGTTGACCTGGAACAACTGGGCCAGCCGGAAGAGGGCATCGCCTTTCTGTATCGCTCGCTTCAACTCTCGGTCGAAACGGGCCAGCCGGACGTGGAGGTGCAGGCGCTCTACTCGCTGGCGCTGGCCGAATGGCGGCGGGGCGAGGCCGACAAGGCGCGCGCCCTGGCGGATGGGCTGAAGGCCAAGGCCGAGGAGAGCCGCAACCAGGGCGCCCAGGCCGACGCGCTCTACGTGCTGGGCCTGTGCCACCAGAGCAGGGAAGAGGCGGCCGCGGCCGAGCGCTCCTGGCAGCAAGCCTTATTCCTGGCCCATGAGACCGGCCGGCGCATGTTGCTCTGGCAGCTCCACAGTGCGCTGGCTGCAATCGCGCCCAACCCGGAGCTGGCCGGCGTCCACAACCGCATCGCGGCCGAAATTATCCAGCAGATCGCCCACCCGATTGAGGATCAGCAGTTGCGCGGCGGCTTCTTGCAGGCCCCGGCCGTGAAGGCGATCCTGGATCAGGTCTCGGTCGCGGAGTAGGGGGCTGCCGGATCGCGGCCGTCCAGGCCGGCATACAGGTCACTTTCGCGGTAGCCGGCCGGGGCCGCCGGTTCGGCCCGGACATAGGTTTCGGTGGCGATCAGCCGCTTTTGCAGCCAGAGGGGGAACAGCCGGCTAAAGCTCGCGCCGCCGCCCTGGCTGCTGTGGGCCGCGCTCGCCTGCCGCTTCACGTCCCAAAAGGGCCGATAGTTGATGCGGGTGGTGATCAGCTCTGATGCCACCCCGATGCGCGTGTAGTCAACGTCTTTGTTCCGGCCGGCGCGGCGAGGGTCCTGGCCCTGCAGCCGCATGAACAAGCTGTACAGGCGCACCAGCCGGCTGGCGAAGACGCTGTAATACAGGCGCGCCGGCCGGTAGGGGGCCGGGCCGATTTCGGGGAACTGCTCCGGGTCGCCGGCCGCGTAGAAGGCGGCCGTGGTTACCTTGTGGCACTGAATGTGGTCGGGATGAAAATAGCCTCCGGTCTCGTCGTGGGTGACGACTACCTGCGGCCGGAGGGCGCGGATCAGGCCAACGACCCGGCCGGCGGCCTCATCCGGATCGGCGTTGATGAAGGCGGCCGGATGGTCGTTGGCCGGGTCACCGATGTAACCGGAGTCGCGATAACCGAGGGGGTGTATCTCGACGCCCAGCACACCGGCCGCGGCCGCCAGCTCCTCCTGGCGCGCTTCGACCAGCCGGCTGCGGTCGCCTTGCCAGCGCTCGTCAACCGAGCCGGCCGCGCCGTCGGTGGCAATCGCCACGTGCGCCGCTACCCCCTCGGCCGCGTAGCGGGCCAGTGTGCCGCCCATGCCGTAGGACTCGTCGTCAGGATGGGCCAGAACGGCCAACAATCGTTTGTCCATTCACGCTCCCTTGATGGCAGCCTGTCCCAGACCTAGCCAGCCGCAAGACCAGCGGACTCCGCCAGGTTCATCGGCCTATCGCCGCCGCCGCTGGCGACGGCCAGCCCGATCGCGTGGGTGGCGGTGTGCGCCAGGCTAATTGACCATTCGGACAGGCCGCAGGCGTCGGCCACCTGACGGGCCCTGTTGTGCAGCGCTAGTTCCGGCTTGCCGCGCTCGTCGCCAAGAACTTCGATATCGGTCCAGTTGAAATCGCCGATGCCCGTGCCAAGCGCCTTGGCAACCGCCTCTTTGACCGCCACCCGGCCGGCAAGCCGCGCCGGCCGGCCCTGGCAGGCGCTCTGCTCGGCCGGGGTGAAAAAGCGACGGTAGAAGCGCTCGCCGTGCCTTTCGGCCGCCTGGGCCACGCGCGCGATTTCGATCAGGTCAACCCCGCAAGCCAGCGTCATGGCTGCGGCCCGGCCACGGCAATGGCGATCTGTTCGCTGCTCAGATATTTGCGCGCCGCCGCTTGGACGCTCTCCGGCGTCAGGGCCCAGATCTTTTCCGTCAACGTCTGTAGGTAATCCAGGCCCAGCTCGTACAGCTCCATGTCGCAGATAGCGCCCGCCAGGCCATCGTTTGTCTCCAGGCTGACCGGCAGCGCCCCGGTGCGATAGGCCTGGCAGTCCTCCAGCTCCTCGGCCGGAATGGGCTCATCTTGCAGGCGGGTGATCTCCTCCAGGATGGAGCTGATGGCTTGTTCAACCTTGTCGGGCGCGACGCCGGTGCTGATCGCCCAAGGCGAGGGTCCTAGCCCGCCCAGCAAGCGGCTGTGAATGTAATAGGCCAGGCCCTGCTCCTCGCGCACGTTCTTGCCCAACCGGCCGTACATGCCAAAGACGCCTAGAATGACGTTCGCCATGCTGGCTTCCAGGTAATCTTCGGCTGCGCGCGCCGGGCCGGGCAGCCCCATGACCACGTCCGATTGGCTCTTGCGCGGCATGTCCACGTCGCGGCGGATGATCTCGGCCGGCCAATAGGCGGCCGGCGCGGCCGGCATCTGCCTGGCCTCCGTCAGCCAAGCGCCAAAGGCCGCCTCGACCTGGGCCAGGGCCTCAGCCGGGGCAACTGCGCCGACGATCGTCACGATCATCCCCTGGGGGCCGAAATAGTCCCGGTGGTATTCGGCCAGCGCGGCCCGGGTCAGGCCGGCAATAGAATCGAAGTCGCCCTCTACCGGCAGGCGGTAGGGATGATCTTCGTACAGCAGCTCTCGAAAGGCCCGGCCGGCGCGGTGCCGGGTGTCGTTGGCCTGGATCTGGAGGCTGGTGATAAGCTCGCCGCGCAGCGATTCCACCTGTTCCTCTGGAAAAGTCGGCCGGCAGAGGCCGTCGGCCAGCAATTGGAGCAGCAGGGGCAAATCTTCGGCTAAAGCGCCGGCCGAAAAGCCGGTCGTGTGCCGGCCGGACTCGAACTCCAGGCTGGCGCCCACCGACTCGATGGCCTCGTAAATCTCTTCGAACGAGCGGCCGCCGGCCCCGCGTAGCAGCATCTCGGCCGTGA
This sequence comes from Promineifilaceae bacterium (SeqCode), assembly GCA_050696115.1. GTDB lineage: Bacteria > Chloroflexota > Anaerolineae > Promineifilales > Promineifilaceae > UBA11865. The sequence continues at coordinate 4,406 of JBOGUG010000216.1, forward strand.
AGTGGGCGCGGCCGGCGACGTCTGACTCCTCGACCAGCGCCCCGGCGCGCACAACGCCCTCGATCACGACCGACTCGGCCGCCTGATTTTCGTAGGCCAACACAATCAGGCCGTTGTCGAGCAGGTGACGATGAATGGATTCCGGGCCGGGGTAGCTCAGGTCGGGCATGGGCAGATCGTTAGGCTCGCGGCCGGGGACAGGCCGCCAATCATATCACTCCGGCCGGCGCTCGCCAGCAGAAGGTGGCCGGCACATCTAGGGCGCGCGTCCTTCCCGGGCCGCTTCACTCGCCAAGCGGCTCGTAGCGGGCCACTGTGCGCCGCTCCGGGCGCAAATAACGCGCCCGCACGCGCTCGATGTCCTCCAGGGTCACCCGGCCGATGGCCTCCAGCGCATCTTCGTACCAGCGGAAATCGCCGGCCACTGTCTCCGCCAGGCCGATCATCTGCCCCTGGCCCGTCACGCTTTCGCCCGCGGTCACAAATTGAACCTTGGCCCGCTTAAGCGCCTTGCCTAGCTCGGCCGGCCCGATGGGCTGCCGGGCTAACATGTCCAGCTCTTCGTCCAGGCGGGCCTCGATCTCCGCTAACTGCCGGCCGGGCCGGGCCACGGCGTTGATCGTGTAAATATAGGGGTCAATGCTGGCCGCAAGGCCGCCTGAAACGGCCGCCGCCAGGTCACCGTTGACCAGCGCTTTATACAGGCGCGAGCTCTTGTTGCTGCCGCCGCCGGTGAAGCCCAGGCTGCTGCCGCCGGCGAAGGCGGCGTTCAAAAGCACGAGTGGCAAGAAATCGGGGTCGCTGGCGGCCGGGGCGTGGTAGGCGGCCGTCACGTAGGCGGTGTCGCCGGGGCCGCGCACCGTCAGCCGGCGCTCCTCGGCCTGGGGCGGCTCGGCCTCAACCACGCCCTGGCCATCATCCACGGCCGGCGTGGGGCCAAACAGCTCGCCGACGCGGGCCAGCATTGCCTCCGGCTCGAAATCGCCGGCCACCACAACGGTGGCGTTGTTGGGCGCGTAGTAGCGCCGGTAGTGGTCGAACAGGTCGTCGCGGCTCATGCTCTCCAGGTCGGCCTGTTCGCCGATGGTGTCGTGGCGGTAGGGGTGGCGCTGGAAGGCGGCCGCCACCAGCCCCTCGTGCAGCAGGAAGGACGGCTCATTCTCGTACATGTGGCGTTCGGACAAGATGACGGTGCGCTCGGAGTTGACCGCCTCTTCGGTCATGATGGCGTTCGCCATGCGATCGGCCTCCAGCCGCAGGGCCAGATCTATCCTTCCGGCCGGCATGGTCTCGAAATAGGCGGTGAAATCTATCCAAGTGAAGGCGTTGTAGCGGCCGCCTTCGCGCGACACTAGCCGGTCCAGCGAGCCGGGCGGGAAATCGGGCGAGCCTTTGAACATCATGTGTTCGACCCAATGGGAGGCGCCGGTGATGCCCGGCCGCTCGTTCCGGCTGCCGACCCGGTACCAGACCCAGAAGCTGATCACCGGGGCGTGGCGCATCGGCCGCAGCAGGACGGTTAGGCCGTTTTCGAGTCTTGACTTCGTGACGGGAAGGTGCATAGGTTGCTCCGCGGTGGCCGGTATGGCGGGAAGGGGATTATAGCCGCCCGGCCGCCGGCCGCCAGTGTAAACCGGGACCAGCCTGTGGCGCTCAATTGCCAACTCGCCTGGCTGCCGCTAGACTTGCCGGCCGCGCATGGACATCGCCGTCGAAACCCACCGCCTGACCAAGAGCTTCGACCGCCCGGCCGGCTGGCGGCGCCTGGTGCGCCAGCGGGGCATTACCGCCGTGGACGACGTCAGCCTGAGCGTGCCGGCCGGCGAATTGTTCGGCCTGTTAGGGCCAAACGGAGCCGGCAAGACGACCCTGGTCAAGCTGCTCTGCACCTTGATCTTGCCCACCAGCGGCTGCGCCTCCATCGCCGGCTATGGCCTGAACCAGCCGGGCAAAATCCGGCAGGCGGTGGGCCTGGTCGTCTCCGACGAGCGCAGCTTTTATTGGCGCCTGTCGGCCCGGCGTAACCTGCGCTTCTTCGCTGCCATGGTCGGGCTGCGCGGCTCGGCCGCCGAGCGGCGAGTGGAGGAGACGCTGGAGGCAATTGACCTGCGGCCGTTCGCCGACCAGCCCTTCAGCACCTTCTCGACCGGCATGAAGCAGCGCCTGGCGATCGGCCGCAGCCTGATGCACCGGCCGCGGGTCTTGTTTCTGGACGAGCCCAGCCGCAGCCTGGATCCTATCGCCACCGGCCGCCTGCACGCCCTCATCCAGGATCTGATCGCGAGCCAGGGGGTGACGATCTTTCTCATCACCCACGACCTGAACGAGGCCGAAAAGCTGTGCGGCCGGGTTGCCCTGATGCACAAGGGGCGCATCCGGGTGGTCGGCCGGCCGGCTGACCTGCGCCGCCAGCTTCAGCCCCAGTTGAGCTACGCGCTGCGCGTCAGTGGCTATGGCCCAGAGGCCGAGTCGGCGCTGCGCGGCTTGGCGCCCGACCTGCGCCACACGCCGGCCGCCGGCCGGGACGAGCTGCGCTTCCAGCTGGGCGAGAGCGACGGTCGGTTGGACGCCGTGCTCGATTGCCTGCGTCGCCATCAAGTCACGATTCACAGCATCGAGGGCCACCCGCCCAGCCTGGAAGAAGTATTCGCCCACTACGCCGATGAATAAGCTGTACTCTTTTCTCGTGCGCGACTTCTTCACCGAGAGCAGTTACCGGCTGTCGTTCCTGCTCAGCATGGTCGGCATTTTTTTTAGCGCCTTCACGTTCTATTTCGTGTCGCTGCTGGTGGGGGACGCGGCCGACCCCTATCTGGAGGAATACGGCGGCGACTATTTCTCATTCGTGATCATCGGCATCGCCTTCAGCGGTTACTTCGGCGTTGGCCTGAGCGGCTTTGCCCGCGCTCTGCGCGAGGCCCAGACGACCGGCACGCTGGAGGCGATGCTGATGACGCCGACGCCCGTGTCGCTGATCGTGGTCGGCTCGGCCCTGTGGAGCTACGTGCTTACCACATTCCGGGTGTTCCTCTACCTGCTGCTGGGCTCGCTGCTGTTTACGCTCCAGTTCCAGGGCGCCAATGTGTTGGGGGCGCTGGTCAGCCTGTTGCTCTCCATCCTGACCTTCGCCAGCATCGGCATCATCGCGGCCGCGATTATCATGATCGTCAAGCGCGGCGAGACGATCACCGGCATGTTCAGCGCCTTCGCTAACCTGCTGGGCGGAATCTATTACCCGGTCGAAATCCTGCCCGGCTGGCTCCAGGCAATTGCGAGGCTGATTCCGGTGACCTACGCGGTCAACGCCATGCGGCTGGCTCTGCTTAGCGGCGCCACGTGGCGCGAACTGGCTCCCGACTTGCTGATTCTAGCCGGCTACGCCCTGGTTCTATTCCCGCTGTCGCTGCTGGTCTTCCGGCTCGCGGTCGAGCGGGCCCGCCACGACGGCAGCCTGACGCACTTTTAGTTCGTCTTCTTTCCTATACGCGCGCCCCGCGCGGCCGGCTCGGCGCCGTTGGCGCTGCGGGCCGCATCGGCCGCCGCCTGCACCAGCGGCCCACCCACCGACACGTAGCTGTAACCTTTCGCCGCTAGTGCCGAGAAGTCGGGGATCATCCGCCGGCCGTCCATGATCAGATAGGGCGGCTTGACGGTCCGCTCGATCGTGCCCGACAGGCCGCGAAATTCCTCCCAGTCGGTCGAGACGAACAACGCCTGGCTGCCGGAGATCGCCTCGCGGGCGCTGTCGTGGTAGCTGATGCGCTCGAAAAGGTGGTTCTGATTCGGGTCGAACCAGCGCCGGGCGTCGTCCATCGCCAGCGGGTCGTAGGCCCGGATGGCCGCCACCCCGCGCGCCAGCAGTGACTCGACCACCTTCAAAGCCGAGGCGTCGCGCATATCGTTGGTGTGCTTCTTGAAGGCCAGCCCCACCAGCGCCACGGTCTTGTTGTTAAAGGCGAAGCCGGCTTCGTGGACGGCGCGGTCTATCAGATAGGTCTTCTGGTATTCGTTGATGTTGTAAACCGCCTGCAGCAGGTCAGTCGAGCGGCCGCTGCGGTTGAGTTGGTAGATGAGCGACTGGATGTCCTTGCCGAAACAGCTGCCGCCGGCCCCGTTGCTGACGTAGGAACCCCAGGTGCTGATGCGGCTGTCGGCCGTCACGCCCAGCTTGAGGTCTTCCATTTCCACGTTGTCGAAGGTCTCGCCCAGGCGCGCCCCGACGCCGTTCCAGAAGGAGATGTAGCTCAGCAGCAGGGCGTTGGCCACGTACTTGATTGTCTCGGCCGTCTCTGGCGTGGTCTCGATGTAGCGGATGCGGACGTGGTTGACGAACTGCGGGTAGACGCGGCGCAGCAGCTCGAAATCGGCCTCGTGGTCGGCCCCAACCACGACCCGGTCGGGCTTGCGCGAGGCTTCGACGGCGTTGCCCTGGGGCAGAAATTCGGGGTTTGAAGCGACGCCGAAGTTCTGCACCCCGTGCTCCGCCAGGATGTTTTGCAGCAGGCGCACCGAGCCGATCGGGACGGTGCTCTTGTTGACCAACAGCACGCGCTGATCGGTGTCCCGCTCCGCCAGTAATCCGGCCAGGTAGTGGGCCGCGTTGGAGTAGTGGCTGAGGTCGGTGGAGCCGTCCAGCTTGGGCGGCGTGGGCAGGCACATAAAGATGACGTCGGTGTCGGCGATGATCGGCTCGACGTCGGTGGTGAAGAACAGGTAGCGGTCGAGATGCTCGGCAATGATTTGGGCCAGGCCCGGCTCGTTTACGTAGCGCTCAATGGCCTCCGGCTCGGCCGTGCGGTAGACGGCGACGCGCTCAGCGTCAATGTCATAGGCGTGGACTTCGTGGCCGTACTCGGAGCAAACGGCCGCATGGGTCAGGCCAACGAAACCGGTGCCAACAACAAGGATTTTCATGGTTACCCCCTAAAGATAATAAGGCTGCTAGATTGTGGATTCTGGATGGCGGACTGTCAATAACGGGCTTAACACTTTCGCGTTCATCCCTGTGCCCGCTCAGAGTTCAAAATGATGCCGGCCGCCCGCCGGCCGATCTCCACCGCGTAGTTTGTGCCCCTGTCCCAGGGGTACACCTGGCTCATGCTGGCGAAATATAGGTAAGGCATCGGCGTCGGAATGGGCGGGATGTGGCGCGAGTGGTTCACCTCCGGCACCGGTTGGGCGTAGCGGGTGCGAAAGAGCCAGCTCTGGCGGATCCACCCCGGCCGGAAGGCGGCGTTGAAGCGGGGCAGGGCGGCGCTGAAGCGGGCCAGCAGCTCTTCCTGGCTCAGCTCAAAATAGCGGTGGTCCGGCGCCACGTAATCGCCGCAGTAGACCAGGTGGTCGCCGCCGTAACGCTCCCGGTCAATGTAGTTGGTGTGCTCGACAAGCGCCAGAAAGGGGATCTCGTTCTGGCTCTTGTCCGGGCCCTCGGCCGGCAGGTTCAGCCAGTAGGTTTGGGCCATCAGTTGGCGCTTGAGGGCCAGGATCAGGACGACGGCGCCAAGGCTCTTGAGTTCGGCCAGTTGGCCGGCGTAGTCGGCCGGCAGCGTGGGCGCCATCCGGCCGAGCAGGGCCGGCGACGTCGTCACCAGGCAGCGCTGGGCCAAGGCCTGCCGGCCGTCGAGCGCCAGGCACAGGCCGCCGTCCGCTTGGGGCGCGATCTCCAGGACGGGCGCGTTCAGTTCCAGCCGGCCGCCGCGGGCCTGCACGGCCGCCACCAGCCGGTCAATGAAGGCCTGAAAACCGCCCACGAAGTAGCCCAAGCGGGGGCTGCGCACGTGCAGCCGGGCCCACATCCAGGCCATGTTAGCCTGCTGAAAATAAGGCCCGAACTTGCCGATCAGCAGCGGCCGCCAGACCATCTCGTAGATCTTGTCGCCGTACCAGCGTCGCAGCCAGGCGTCGGCCGTGTGGCGCTCCAGCTGGCGCCAGGGGCTGGTGAAGCGCAGATAGGCGCTGACCAGGCCGAAGCGCAGCACGTCGGCCGGGTTGAAGCCGGGGAAGGTGGCCCAGGCAACCGGCGAGTCGAAGGGCACGATCTGGCCCTGGTAGAGCACCGACGTCGTCGGCCGGCGGAAGAACACCTGCTCGGCCATGCCCAGCTCGGCCGCCAGGCCCAAGATGGCCTTATCCGAGGTGAATAGGTGGTGGTAGAATTTCTCCAGCGGCCATTCCCAGGCCTCGTCGCGGAAGCCGGCTGCCAGGCCGCCGGCGTGGTCGCTGGCCTCGTAAAGGGTGACTTCGTGGCCGGCCGCCAGCAGGTCATAGGCGGCCGCCAGCCCGGCCACGCCTGCGCCGACAATGGCGATCTTCACGAGGCGGCTCCTTCCCGGCCGGCCTCAGTCGCGCGCCGGAAGTCCGCCCAGCCCATCCGCGCCTGCAGCAAGTAAACGACGCCCAGCAGCGTGATTGGCAGCCACAGGGCAGCGTGCAGCACCAGCGTGTAGGCCGTCGCCAATTCCGGCTCGACCCCGTACAGGGTCAGCACGGCAATGCCCGGCGCGTCGAAGGTGCCGATGTAGCCCGGCGCGGAGGGCAGGGTGGTGGCCAGATTGACCACGCCGTTCATCAGCATCAGGGCGAAGAAGCTCAGCGAGAAATCAAAGGCCTGCATGACAAACCAGTATTTCACCGTCTCCAGCAGCCAAATCAGGACCGAAGTGGCGAAGATTGCCAGCACGTTGCGAAAGCTGCGCAGCGATTCCAGCCCAGTCAGAAAGCGGCCGGCAAGCTCCAGCGCCGGCCGGCGCGCCCGCGCAGGCAACAACCGGCCGATGATGGCCTCGGCCAGCCGTAAAGCTTGCGCCGGAACGGCCGCCAACCCGATGAAGAACACCAGGGCCGCAAAAAACACGAGGCTGGCGCTGGCCACGGCCGAGCGGATGGGGCCGCTCGGCAGGGGCGCCAGCGGTAGGGCGGCAAAAACGAAGGCCAGCATCACCAGGCCGTCGAAGACGCGCTCGACGACCACAGTCGCCAGGCTGGCCCCCATGCCCACCCCCTCGCGCCCGCGCAGCACGAAGGAGCGCAGCACCTCGCCGGCCCGTAAGGGGTAGACGTTGTTGCCCATGTAGCCGATCACCACCACGGGGAACAGCCGGCCGGTCGGCACCCATTTCAGCGGCCTCAGCATGTAGTGCCAGCGCCAGGTGCGGGCCCAGACGGCCAGGAAGTAGACGCCGACGCTGGGCACGAGCCAACCGTATTCGGCCGCCCGCATGCTGGCCCAGACCGCTTCGAGCCGCAGCCCGCGCAGGGCCAGCCAGACAAAGATCGCGCTGATGAGAACGCCAAGCCAAAAAATCCACCGTTTCAAGGATCAACTCGTTCGATAGCTTATACACCTCCGGCCGGCCACCGGGCGCAGCGGCCGCCCAGGGGCATTATTCTACCACTCCTGATTTTTGCCGAGAGGCCCGCCATTTCGCTGGCGCGCGCCGGCCGGTTCGTCTATAATTACTGTCTGCCGGGGTGTAGCTCAGCTTGGAAGAGCGCTGCGTTCGGGTCGCAGAGGCCATGGGTTCAAATCCCGTCACCCCGACTGCCCGTCAGGCCTTGCCATCATCTCCGGTAAGGCCTGATTTATTTGGCCAGGGCGCGCCCGAAGGAGAGTTGCAACGCATGGCATACACCCACGTGAAAGTCCCGGCCGGAGACAGTATCCGCTACGCCGACGGCCGGCTGGAAGTGCCTGAGCGGCCGATAGTGGCCTACATCGAGGGCGACGGCATTGGGGTGGACATTACCCCGGCCGCCATGCAGGTTTGGGACGCGGCCGTGGCCAAGGCCTACGGCCGGCGGCGCCAGATCGCCTGGATGGAGGTCTTCGCCGGCGAGAAAGCCCACGCGCTGTATGGCAGCTACCTGCCGGAAGAGACCTTCGACGCGCTGCGCGAGGCGGCCGTGGGCATCAAGGGGCCGCTGACGACGCCGGTAGCGGGCGGCTTCCGCAGCCTCAACGTCACCTTGCGCCAGGTGTTGGACCTGTACGCCTGTGTCCGGCCGGTGCGCTACATTCCAGGCACGCCCAGCCCCATGGCCGAGCCGGATAAGATGAACATCGTCATCTTCCGCGAAAACACCGAAGACGTCTACGCCGGCATTGAGTGGCCGGCCGGCTCGGCCGAGGCTGAAGCGATCATCGCCTTCATGAACGAGCGCCTGGGCACAGCCCTCAGCCCGGCCGCCGCCATTGGCGTCAAGCCGGTGACCGAATACGGCACCAAGCGGCTGGTGCGCCAGGCGCTGCGCTTCGCCCTGAGCCGCGGCCGGAGGAGTGTCACCCTGGTGCACAAGGGCAACATCATGAAGTTCACCGAAGGCGCCTTCAAGAACTGGGGCTACGAGCTGGCGGCCGAGGAGTTCGGCGACCAGACGATCAGCGAGGAGGCCCTCTGGGCGGCGCCCAACGGCCACCGGCCCGGCGGCCGGCTGCTGATCAATGATCGCATCGCCGACAACATGCTCCAGCAGTTGCTAACCCGCACCGACGAATACGACGTCATCGCCACCCTAAATCTGAACGGCGACTACCTGAGCGACGCGGCCGCAGCCCAGGTTGGCGGGCTGGGTATGGCGCCCGGCGGCAACATCGGCGACGGCGCGGCCGTGTTTGAGGCCACCCACGGCTCGGCCCCCAAGTATGCGGGTCAGGACAAGGTCAACCCCGGCAGCCTGATCCTCAGTGGCGTCATGATGCTGGAATTCATGGGCTGGCAGGAAGCGGCCGACCTGATTAGCCAGGCTATGACCCGCGTCATCCAGGCCGGCCGGGTCACCTACGACCTGCACCGCCAACTGCCGGGCGCCACGCTGCTGAGCACCTCTCAATTTGCCCAGGCGATTGTAGGCCAAATCTAAAGCCGGCCGGGGGCTTGAAGATAACCCCTCCACTTGCCCTGCGCGGCCGCGGGCCGTAAACTTTGCATTCAAAACGTATTGAATGCAGGGAGCGGCATGAACACCAATCTTGAGGCAGTTCACGATAGCACCGTCGCTGGGCTCGGCCGGCTGGCCGGCTTTTTCGGCTTTTCCGAGTTGATGGGCCGGCTATACGGCAGTTTGCTGCTGGACCCGGCGCCGCTGTCGCTCGACGACCTGGCCGAGGCGCTTCAAATCAGCAAGGGCTCGGTCAGCATGAACATGCGCTCGCTGGAGCGCTGGGGGATGGCCAAAGAGGTCTGGGTGCGCGGCGAGCGCAAGAAATATTACCAGGCCGAATCAGACCTGTGGAAGGTGATTCGCGCCGTGCTGGGCGGCCGGGAGTTGCGCGAGGTGCAATTAGCGCTCCAGGTCCTGGGCGAGAGCGTGGACAAGCTGCGCGCGGCCGAGGACATGCTGCCGCCGGCCGAGCGCGAGCGGGCCGATTACGTCCTGGACCGTATCGCCGACTTGCGCGCTTTCTTCCAGGTGGCCCAGGTAGCCCTGGAGACAATTCTGGGCTCTGGTGAGTCGGTTGACCTTCAGGGGTTGAGCCGGCTGCCGCTGCCCAACAACCTGAAATAAAGACCTCCCAGAGGCTTGCTGGCCCCCGGGAGGTCAAGTTGCTTACCCAGTTTCTACTTGGTAATCGAGGGCAGGAAGACGTTGAACGCCTCGCCCACCTCCACCGGGCCGTCAGGCAGCGGCCAGGCGAAGGCCCCCCGGCCGCGGGTGAACAGCGCCAATGTTGTAAAGCCGCGGTCAATAGCCATGTCCCAGATCATCACGTGGGGCAGGCCGGCCTCGAAGCGGAACCACTCCGGCTCGGCCGCGTTGATGTCGTTGGTGAAGTACAGGCCCCAGTCGGTGCCGGCGAACACCTGCTGCGGGAAGAGCGGGTTGGCAATGATCGAATCCACCGGGATGTTGGGCAGGTTGCCGCTCTTGTTCTCCCAGCTAAAGCTGGCACAATCCTCGCTGCAGGTCACGCGGAAGACGTGGCCAGGCTGGTCGGGCGTGTTCTGGTCGAAGCCGCCCATGCCGGCGTAGGCCACCAACCGCCCGGCCGGGTCGCTGGTGACGTCCAATACCGGCCGGTTGGGCAGGATCTGGTTGCCGTCGGTCACGTCTACCCAGGTGCCGCTGTTGGCCACCCCCTGGCCTAGGTTGAAGCCGATCTGCACGTTACCGTCATTGGTGCCCACGATGGCGACGGTGCTGTCGCTGACCGAGTAGGCCAACTGATTGATGATCGAGCGCTCCTCCAGCGTGCCCTTGGTCAGGTCGGGGCTGTTGATGTACCACGAGGTGGCCGGGATGGCGCCCTGGATCGTCTCCCAGACGCGGTAGCTGCCGGCGATCATGTGGTCGCAGCGCGGGTCGCACTGATCGTACTTGTCAATCTCGTAGGGGAACAAGAAGCCACGCCGGTCGGCCACCCAACCGCCGGTGGCCGACTGGCCGCCGCCGTAAGGGCCGTTCAACTTGACGGTGATGAAGCCGTTCTGCGTCTCCTGGTACCAGTGCTGTTCTTCAACCGGCTCAATGCGGGAATAGACGCCGTCGGCGCCCAGGGTCACATCCCACATCTCCGCGTCGGGCATGCCGTCCTCCCAGAAGTTGACGGACGAGCCATTGTCCTGGGCGCCGCCGTTGATGCCGGGATTGGGCGAGGTGGCGAAGTTGGCCGTGATGTCGCCGCTGTAGAACTCAATCGTGGCGACCGAGTCGTTCAAGGAGATGAACTCGACGTTGTCAGGGTCAATCGTGTCGGCATTGTGCGACACCCAGGCGCCGCCGTCGTTGCCGACCAGCAGCGTGCTGGAATCGCCGCCGACGTAGGCCCGGCCGTGCTGGTCCACATGGACGTTGCCGGCGCCGTAGCCACAGGTCAGATTGTGGAACGTTTCACCCCCGTCGGTCGAGCGGTAGACGTCAATCTGGCTCAGGATCACGGTGTCGGGGTCGTTGGGGTCCACCGTGAGGCCGGCGTTATACCAGGTCTGGCCCATGCCGTTGCAGCCGCTGTAGTCGCTTGGCGTGGCCACCTGCTGCCAGGTATTGCCGCCGTTAGCGCTGCGCCAGACGCCCAGGGTGGCCTCCGAGTTAAGGTTGCTGCCGATCTGGGCGTAGATGACCAGGCCATTGCTGGGGGCCATCGCCAGGTCAATTCGGCCGACCTGGTCGTTGAGCGGGTCGCCGTCACCGGTGCCGGCCGGCCAGCCGACGTTGATTAGGTCCCAATCCTCGACGGCCGGGCAGCCAGATTCCGGCACGGTGGCGCGATAGACGCCGTTGGCGCCGGTGAAGTCCAGGTCGGGCTGGACGGGCGTGCCGAAGCCGCGCGTGCCGACGGCCGCGTACAGGGTGGTGAATGCGCCGTCGTTGCGCACCAATAGGCCGGTGACGTCCTGGCGCTGGTCAGCATGGTTGTTGGTCACGCACGGCCCTTCCCAGGTCAGGCCGGCGTCGTTCGAAAAGTAGAGGCCGGTCTTGGCGCCGACGATGACCGTGTTGCTCTCGGCCGGGTCCACCTGCACCTTGCCTATGGCCTGGTACTGCGGGAA
>JBOGUG010000217.1:0-8849 GCA_050696115.1 Promineifilaceae bacterium (SeqCode)
CGGCGGCGCTGCCGGTGGGGCTGGCGCTGGCGCCGCTGGCGCTCCTGCTCTTCCGGCGTCGCTAGGGACATGACCCCCGGAGGTTTTTTGAACCTCCGGGGGTTTAAACTTCTATCGCCGCCCGGACCTCGGCCGCGTAGCGCTGAAAGGCGGCCGTGGTTTGCACGCCCGGCCGGCGCGGCCGGGGCAGCTCCACCGGCATGCGGGCGCTGATGTGGCCCGGCGGGCCGCTCATCACCAGCACCTCGTCAGCCAAGAGCACGGCCTCGGGGATGGAATGGGTGACCAGAAAGACGGTCACCGGCCGGGCGTTCCAGATGCGCAGCAGCTCCTGGCCCATGCGCTCGCGGGTCAGCGCGTCCAGGGCGCCGAACGGCTCATCCAGCAGCAGCAGGGCCGGCTCGTGCACTAGCGCCCGCGCCAGCGCCACCCGCTGGGCCATCCCGCCTGATAACTGGCTGGGAAAGCTGGCTTCAGCCCCTTCCAAGCCCACCAGGGCGATCATATCGGCCACCCGGCCGGCGGCCGGCGCGCCGTTGAGAGGCTGGATCTCGAGGGGCAGGCGGATGTTGTCTTCCACCGTGCGCCAGGGCATCAGGTTGTCGCGCTGGAAGACGATGCCGACTGGCCGCTCTGACTGCTGCGGCGGCCGGCCGTTGAAGCGGGCTCGGCCGGCGGCCGGGACCAACAGGCCGGCCATCACGCGCAGCAAGGTGGACTTGCCGGCCCCGGAGGGGCCCACCAGGGCAACGAAAGCCCCCTCCTGGATGGTCAGCGAGACGTCGGCCAAGGCCTGCTTCCCGTCTGGGAAGGTGTGGCTGAGGCCGGAGATTTCAATCAGGGGTGGGGCAGCCATTTATCCCGCGCTGAAGCTGGGGGCGACGGCCGGCCGGCGGCCGCTCACTCCACAAACTGGTTGGTGTAGGCCTTTTCCAGCCCCTCGATCGGCGCATCCAAAAAGCCAATTTCCAGCAGCACCGCCTCGGTCTGCTGCCAGGCGGCCGGGTCGGTATGACCAAGCTGGTCGGCCCGCCACAGGTCGAGCGAGGCCTCAAGGACGGAGTAACGGCCCTCGTCCAGGCCTTCTACAAAGCGCTTGCTGCTTTCAAAGGCCGCCTGCGGGTCGGCCAGCGTATCGGCCAGGCTGCGGCGCAAGGCGCGCACGAAGGCGGCGACCAGTTCAGGCTCCTGGTCAAGGGTTTGCTGGTTGGTGATTACGCCATTGGCGACCAAATTGACATAATCTGCCACTTCAATGACGTTTATGGCGACTTCGCGGCCGCGCAATTGCACCGGCTCGTTATTGACATAACCAACCACGGCCTCGACCTGGCCTGTGAGCAAAGTCTCGACCTGGGTGAAACCGATCTCGCTGGCGTTGACCTGATCCAGGCTGATGTCGTTGGCCGACAGCAGGCCAGCGTAGCCGACGTAGCTGGCGCCGAAGAAGCCGGGCAGGCCGACTGAGCGGCCGATCAGGTGCTCCGGCTCAGTCAGCCCAACCTCCTGGCGGCTGATGACGGCGATGGGGTAGCGCTCAAACCACTCGAAGACGTAGACCACCGGCAGCGCCTGGGCGCGGGCCAGCACGACTTGTTCGCCGCTGACGATGGCGAAGGGAAGCTCTCCGGCTCCCACCAGGGCCACGCCGTCGGTCTCGAAGCTGTAGTCAAATTCCAGCTCAATGCCTTCCTCGGCGAAGTAGCCCCGGTCTACAGCCAGGTAGAAGGGGGCAAACTGGGGGTCAGCAATGTAGCCCATCGGCAGGCGGATGGGGCGCAGCGGCTCGGCGGCCGGGGTGCTGGTGGCGGCCGGGGCTGTCTCAGCCGGCAGCGGGCCGCCATCGGCGACGGCCGTCGGCTCGGCCGTGGCCGGGCTGCAGGCGGCCAGCGCCGGCAGCAGGCTCAGCCATCCGTAAATCAGAATGATCTTTTTCAACATGGGTAACTTCTCCTCTATGCAGCCGGGCTTGCCGGCCGGCTTGACCAAGTTTCGCTCAGGCAGCGGCCGGGCCATTGCCCGCCTGGCGCCATTTGAGTAGCCTGCGCTCCAACAGCGCAACCGAGCTGTACATGCTCAGGGCAATGGCGGCCAGCGCCAGCAGGACGACGAAGACGAGATCGGTCTTGAATTGATAGCGGGCGGTGATGAGCAGATAGCCCAGCCCCTCGCTCTTCGGCTGGACGAACTCGCCCACCAGGGCGCCGATGACGGCCAAGGTGGCGCCCACCTTTAGTCCGGCGAGGACGATGGGCAGCGCGGCCGGCAACTCCAGCTTGCGAAAGATCTGCCAACGGCCGGCCCTGAGCGAGGCCATCAACTCGTATAGCTCGGCCGGCGTCGAGCGCAGGCCGGCGATGATGTTGATCAGGATGGGAAAAAAGACGACCAGGACGGCCACCAGGACGCGGCTCCAGTAAGCCGAGCGCACCCAGATAGTCAGCAGCGGGGCGACGGCGATCACCGGGATGGCCTGCGAGGCGATCAGGTAGGGGGAAATCAGGCGCTCGGCCAGGGGCGACTTGGCCAGCGCGTAACCCAGCGGCAGCGCCACCAGGCTGCCGATGGCCAGGCCCGGCAGCACCTCGCTGAGCGTGACTAGCGTGTGGCGCAACAGCCGGCCGTCGGCCGCCACGACCAGCAATTGGCGCCAGACGTCGGCCGGGCCGGGTAAGATGAAGCGGTCGTAGCCGCCCAAGCTGACCAGCAGTTGCCAGGCCAGCAAGAGCAGGCCAAATGAGAGCGCCACCCATAGCCATGCCGGCCATGAGCGCACGCGATCGGCGAACGTGCTCTCGCCAAGCATTGGTTGCCTGACCTCCCAAAGGTCTCAGGGGCGGGCAAAGGGGAAGGGGCGCGCAACTGGCCGCCCGGCGATTACAAAGCAGCCCCACCGTGAGGTGGGGCCAACCGTGAGCGGCGTTTAACCTTCTCCCATCCAGACTATAACTGTCGGCCCTGGAGTTTCACCAGATCCACCCAAGCGCGGCGCGCCTGGGGTCGCGGGCTTGGCCTGCGCGGGCCTCACCGCCGATCGGGAATTTCACCCTGCCCCGAAGGTAACTATTCGATTCAGGCCCGATTATACGTCTCAGGAGGTAGGGGTCAAGGCAGCCATGAAGTGGGACCGGGATCAGGGACTGTTTAGGCTGGTGTAAAGTTGGCTACTTGCGCTCGCGCCGGCCGTGGTTTATAATCCCCTCAGGTTTGTATTATGGTAAGTTAGTCGTGATGGTTGTATGACGAAGCGCAGACCTGACACAGGGAGCCGCCCCCGAAACGGCGCTTCTAGCCCTCCCAACCGATTCGCCCACCCGGCCGAGCAGACCTTCGCCCAGTTGCTCGACTACTACGGGGTGGAGTGGCAGTATGAGCCACGCTCGTTCGCGCTGGCCTGGGACGAGGCCGGCAACGTGACCGAGGCCTTTACGCCCGACTTCTACCTGCCCCAATCAGACCAGTTTATCGAGCTGACCACCTTGCGGCCGAAGCTGATTACGCTCAAGAACCGCAAGCTGCGCCGGCTGAAAGAGCTTTACCCAGAGATCAATATCAAGCTGCTGCGGCGCCAGGAGCTGCGTGGGCTGATGATCAAGTACGGCCTGGCCGAGCAAGCCGCCCGGCTGACGGGCACCGAGGCGCAGCCAGAGGCCGGGTGAGGGTTGACCGCTTAGGGGAGGCGGGGGAGCTGACGGCCGGAATCGCCGAGGTGCTGCTGGCGGCCGAACAGATTCAGGAGCGCGTGTCCGAATTGGGCGCGGCTATCAGCCGGGACTACGCCGGCCGCGAGCCGCTGCTGGTGGGCGTGCTCAAAGGCGTCACGCTCTTCATGGCCGACCTGCTGCGGGCCATCTCCATCCCGGTCGAGCTTGACTTCATTGCCGTCGCCAGCTTTTCGGCCGAGTCGCGCCGCCAGGGCATGGTACGCCTGGAGAAGGACCTGGGCGCCCCGATCGCCGGCCGGCATGTGCTCTTCGTCGAGGACGTGATTGACACCGGCTTGACCTTGAACTATCTGCTGCGCAGCTTGCAGGCTCGTGAGCCGGCCTCGCTGGAGGTCTGCGCCCTGCTGAACAAGAGCGGCCGGCGCTTTTTGCCGGTGGCTGTCAAATATGTCGGTTTTGAGCTGGGGGCTGAGTTCGTGGTGGGCTACGGCCTGGACTATCGGGAACGCTACCGCAATCTGCCTTTCATTGGCCTGCTGGGGGAAGAGGCGCTGAGCCCAGACAAAACGAGAGGCCCCAAGTAACCTTCCGGCTTCTTGGAGCCCCTCTCCCTGTTGGGAACAGTGCTAACTTAATAACTCTGTTCCCGCTAGGTAGGAGAACAATACTACAAGTCGGGGGCGATGTCAACCCTTTTGGCCCGGCCGGCCGGATCTTTTAAGGTGGGCCGAACTTTGGGCCGGCGTTCCGCAGGCGCCAGGATATGCTATACTCCCGGCCGGGCGGCCGTCCGGCCGCCCAAGTTCAGGTTCAAAGGAGTGCTGCCGGAATGGCAAAGAGAAAAGTGTCAAAGTGGAGCCGCCGCTCGACGGCGGAAAAGGTCGTGATCGTGCTGGGCATCCTGATCGCCGCGAGCATGATCCTCTCCCTGTTCGTGGCCTTTAACCCGGGCCTCGCCAACTAGCCCACTCCGTCAGCGCGCCCACAGGGCGATCCCCAGCAGCGCCAGCAGGCCCACGCCAACATACTCAATCACCACCTGGCGGCCGAAGCGGCCGCTCAGGTATTGCTGGCACAAGCCGGTGACCACGTAAAAGAGCATAAACAGCAGCAGGCCGCCTTGCAGGCCGCTCAGGCGCCAATAGTTCAGCACCCAGGTCATTTGGCCGGCGGCCAGGCCGGGCACCAGGCCATACAGCAGCGCCAGCCGCGGCCGGAGGCCGGTCGTCCAAAACAGGCGCGCCGCCAGCAGGCCGGCTACCAGCAGGACGGCGGTAGCGCTCAACAGGCTGCGCGCGCGCAAGTCAAAAATACGAACAAAAAGCAGGCCTGCCACGAGGTAGATGAGCGCCATTTGGCTCCACTGAAGCCAGGAGCGGCCGCGCTCCTCACGGCTGACGGCGGCGTATTCGGCCGCCAGCGCCAGCGGCGCCAGCACGGCCGCGGCCGCCAGGCCGGCCATCCACTGGGCCAGGTTGGCGGCGGTTTGCAGCCAGGCCGCCAGGGCCAACATGAGCAGCCCCGGCACGATCCAGTACATGAAGGTTTGCGGCAGCCGGCCGCCCCGGTTGCGCGGATGGCTGCGAACCAGCGACTCGGCGGCCGTGATGCCCAGGCTGCCCATCAGCAGCGCCATCAGGCTGGCGGCCGAGATGTTGACGCCCACCAGCGAGCCGAGGACGCTCATGGCGAACGGCCGGACGGGCACTTCCACCAGCCGGCCGAGGGCCAAGCCCAGTATCAGGCCGCCGGTGAGCACGCTCAGCCGGTCGCGGTCAAGCACGTTGGCGTCGCTCACGGCTCCCATTGTAAAAAGAAACCGGGTTTCTCCAAGAAACCCGGTTTCGAATAGCCCGCTGGCTGCGGCCGCCAGGGGCTAAGCCGGCCGTTCAGGACGGCTAGCGGATGTTGTAGGTGACTTCAAGCTGCACGTGGAAGCTCAGCTCGCCCGGCGCGATGCTCGGCGCAGCGGCAGCCATGTCTTCGGCCAGCGCCCGGCCGCCGCCCATGAAGGGGATAGGGGCGTTGCCGATGGATTCGCTGATGATGCGCACCTCACCGATCTCAACGTTGCCCAGGCGGGCCAGCTCTTCGGCGCGGGCCTGCGCGTCGGCCATGGCCTCCGCCCGCGCTTCCTGCTCCAGGGCGGCCGGATCGGCCACCGAGAAACTCACGCCGTAAATGCTGTTGGCGCCGGCCGCGGTCACCGCCTCCAACACCGCGCTGACCAGGTTAATGTCGCGCACCTTCACTGAAACCTGGTTGGAGACGCGGTAGCCGACGATGCCCTGGGGCCCTTCATCGGTGTAGCGCTGCTCGGCCCACAGGCTGTAGTTGCTGGTCTGGACGTCCTCGGCCGCGATGCCCTTGGCCTCCAGGGCGGCCAGGATGGCCTGCACCGTGGCTTCATTTTCGTTGCTAGCGACCTCGACGCTCTCGCCGAAGGTCTCCACGCCCACCTGAACACTGGCCTCGTCCGGCTGGCCGAAGGCTTCGCCCTGGCCAATGACGGTGATTGAGCCGGTTGGGGGGGCCGCTTCTTGGGCGCCGGCGGTTGCGGCCGTGCAGCCGGCCGCAGCCAGGGCCAGCGCGGCCAGGAGCACAAACAAGAATAGTACTGCGTTGCGTTGTTTTTGGGCCAACATCGTTCTCTCCTTCTAGTCGTCTTGGTCGAAGGGGCTCGCCAGCTCCTTCATTGGCTAAAACGATGCCGGCCCGTAAAAAGTTCCAGCCGGCCGGGCTAATGGACGACCAAAACCGGCCGGTCGGCCTTCAAGATGATCTCGCGGGCCACGTCGGTCAACAGGAAGCGCTGCCAGCCCTCGCCGCGATGGGCGCCGATGACGACCAGGTCATAGTTGCCCTCGCGCGCCTCGTTCAAGATTTCGTCCACCACCAGGCCATGCCGGATCTGGGCCCGCGGCCGGACGTATTCGCCGCCCAACACCTCAATGTCGCGCTCCAGCCACTCGCCCTCCGGCGTTTGCTCGCGGATGAGGAGTTCGGCGTCGGCGTGCAGCTGGCCCGTATGCGGCAGACCGGGCGCGGCGCTGATCTGGGACATCACGTGCAGCACAGTGACTTCAACGTCCTCGTGCAGCCAATCCGCAAAGTTGCGGATGAAGTGGCTCAGGGCGGAGGGGGAATGAGCGCCGCTGTCGCACAACAAAATGTGGTGGATGTGACGCGCTTCGCCCTTGGCGATCAGCACGGCGCTACGGATGTGGCCCAGCACTCGCTCGCGCACGGTGCCGCGCACGCGGGCGATCAGGCGGTGGGCCGGCCGCTCGCCCATGACCAGCAGGTCGTAGTCGCCCTCGGCCGCCTCGGCGATGATCTCCTCGGCCGGGTCGCCCAAGCGCAGCTTGGTTTCGACGTGGCCGACGCTGTCGGCCAGCCGGGCGCGGGCCTCGGCGAGCACCGTCTGGGCGCGGGCCGCTTCATCCGGGCCGCGGGCAACCATCAGGATGGTGACCCGGCCGCCGGCTGTCTGGGCGACCTCGCCGCCCAAGGCGACGGCCTTGCCAGAGTGGGGCGCGCCGCCGGTGGCGATCAGGATGCGCGCGCCGGGCCGCTCGTGGCCCAGGCCGGCGGCGGTGGCTGGCTCATGGTGGGGTTTCAGGGTTTCAACTGTCATACTCAGACCTCAGCTCAAATGATGGCGCAAATGCTATACCAGCAGCAGCAAGATCGGAACCACAAAAATGGCGGCCATAAAGGCGGCCGTGTTGCGCCTGCGGGCGGTGATCCAGCTAACAAGCCGGAGCATCCAGCGCTGGAACGGGTCGAAGGCGACTGTCAGCAGCGCCAGCGAGACCAGGCCAATGGTGATCATCTCGACCAGCACAACGGTGAAGGCGCGCGGGTTGCCCAGCAGCACGGCCGCCAGCAGGGTGTCTATGAAGGTGGTGATGCCGGCGCCCAGGATATAGGGAATCACATTTTCGCGGCGCACGAAGCCGCGGTTGCTCAGCGGCACCAAGATGCTGAGCGAAATGCTGACGGACATCGAGATCAGGGTGACCAGCGCGCCCAAGATGAACATCACGCCCGGCCGGTAAACCAGGCGCGAGACGCGGCCGAACTGGCTCGTCTTGATGGTCATTTCGGGCAGGCACTGGTCGAATAGCTTGAAACTGATCAGGATGACGCCCAGGCCCAGGAGGAACATGGCCCATTCGGGCAGGTACGCGTTGGCGGCGGCCGAGATGGGCGCAAAGACAGCCTCGGTCACAGAGGTCAGCAGCGCACCCCGCCCCAATTGAACCCCGTCGAGCGCGCCGGTGCCCAGCAGCAGGGCGCCCAGCGGCAGGCCAAGCAGGTAGACGCAGCCGGTAACAGTGAGCGAGAGCAGGCCCATGCCCAGGCTGGTGGCCCGGCTGCGGCCGCGCAGAACGTACAGGAAGCCGATCATCAGGACGATGAAGCCGCCCCCCAGGCGGCTGCCGGCGATCATGGCGAAGGCGCCCAGGTCGCTTATGGCCCCGGCGACGAAGAACGTCAGCGCTGAGGCGGCCACCGGCGAGCCACTCATAACCACGTAGGCGAACAGCCAGCCAAAGCCCAGGCTGTTGACTGGGTTGTCCACGCGCAAAACGTCGCGAATGAGGGGCGTGAGGGCGACGGCGCCATCCTTCATCAGGGTGATTGCCATGATGAAGAGGAAAAGGCTGACGCCGAACAGGCCGATCTTGGCGAAATTGACCCGCTGGAGGCCGGTCGCCGCCGCGGCCGGCCGGCCGGCTAAGCCCTCAAGCCGGCCGGGGCGAGCCGCCTGGCCGGCCGCCAGCAGCCGCTGCTCCTCTGGGATCTCGCTCATTTAGATCTTGGCCAACTTCCGCACCTGCCTAAGGCTGGCGCTGATTATAAAGCCGTGCCGGCCGGGGCGCACCTTGAGCCAAAGCCCCCCACAGGGCCTCCAGGCCGGCGGCGGCGGCCGCCAGGCTGAACTCGGCCTCTACCCGCCGGCGCGCCTCGGCGGCCAGGGCCGTATACCGGCCGGGATCGCTGAGCAGGTCGGCGGCGGCGGCCGCCAGGGCCTCCGGCTCCGCGCTGGGCGGGCAGGGCGACACCTGAGGCAGCACGCCAACCGGGGTGCCGATGGCCGGCCGGCCGCAGGCCATTGCCTCGAGCAGCGACATGCCCTGCGACTCGTGGCGCGAGGTCTGGACGTAGAGGTGGGCC
>JBOGUG010000218.1:0-20051 GCA_050696115.1 Promineifilaceae bacterium (SeqCode)
TGGCTGCCTGAGGGCTGCGGGGTCTTTTCCTTGGCTCCGGCCGGTCGCTGTGAAATCGGCTGGGGCCGACCTATACTAATGGCTGCCGTGCGCCTTACGCCAACTGCCATTTTGATTGCCTTGGCTCTTGCCGCTGCGGCCGGCTGCCGCCAGGCCCGGCCATTGCCTACCCGGCCGGCGCCAGCGGCAGCGCCGGCCATCGTCACGCCCACGGCCGCGCCCACGCTGGCGGCCGAGCTGCCGCCTAGAGGCAGCCCCGGCCTAGAGCGCTCGTTCGTCTCAGCGGCCCTGGTGATGGCCAGCAATGGGCCGGTATCGGCGGCCAACCCGGCCTATTTGGAGGCCGAGCTGGCCGGAGCCGGGGTCTTCCAGGCCTACTTCCTGGCCGGCCGGATTGAGGACGACGGCCGGCGGCGGGTGACGCTACTCGAGCTTCTGCCGCCGGCCGGCGGCGGCGGTGGGCCAGCCTGGGGCACGGGGGTAGCCGAAGCGGTGCGAACCTGGTCGGCCGCGGCCTGGATCGTCGGCGACGGAACGGCGGCCGACGGCGCGCTACGCCGGATTACGGCCGGCGAGGCCGAGCGGCTGGAAGTTGCCGGCCGCTACCGGAGCGCCGGAGCTGGGGAGTATCGCGCCGTCGAACTCGCTTTCGACTCGGCCAGCGGCCGCTTGGCCGAGGTAACCGACAGCGCCAGCGGCGAGGCAATCCAGCCGGAGCCGGGCGACGAATTTCAACTCTTGAGCCTGTACGTGGGCAATGACGGCGGCTTCAGTTCGGAGCCGGGGGCTGCCCTCCGGTTCACGCCTGAAGCGAGCCTGGGCATCACCCGCACAGTGTTGTCGCCAGGGCGGGCCTTCGCCGGCTTCCTGGCCGAGACGGCCGACGGCCAGCGCGATTTTGACCTGGCCGAGTTCAGGGTGGCGGACGAAGGAGTGCTGGAGGGGCTCCAACTCTACTTTGAGCCGCGCCACGGCTTCCAATTCACTTACCCGGCCTCGTGGGCGCCGATCTCGGCCGAGGCCGGCCGCTGGCTGACGGCCGGGCCAAATGGCGCTACCCACTTGACACTCACGCGCTTGCCGGGCAGCCAATTAGACGCCGAAGGGTTGCAGGCTCAGGCCTTGACGGCTTACGGCCCAATCCAGGTTTTGTATGAGGGCCGGCCGGTCGTCGCCGGGGCGCCGGCGTCACTGCGGGCCTATGGCTACGACGATGCCGGCGGAGCGCGCACGGGAGTGCTGGTGACGTTTCAACACGGCCGCGCCGGCTATGTGCTGGACGTGGACGGCTTGCAGGCCGATGAGGCCGCCTCCCTGGAGGCAGTGGATACCATCTTGAGCAGTTGGCGCTTCCGGCCGTACGTCCAGGGCGAGGCCGTTGGCGACTGGCGAAGCTGGTCGGGCGCTGGCTTGGCCGGGGCCGCGCCAAGCCACTTCAGCAGCCGGGCAGCCGATGATGGCTGGCTGCATTTGCACTCTCTCGAGAGCGCCGCTCACCTCGCCTTCGCCAGCGCGGCCGAGAGCCACCTGCCGGCCGAGGCGGTCTATTCTGCGCTGCTGGCAAGCCAGGGCCGGGCCCCGGCTCGCTGGGGGGCCAGCCCGGCCTACCCGTTCGAATTGGGCGGGGCAACCTGGCAGCGCCAGGAATTCAGCTACCAGGCCGCCTCCGGCACCGTATTCTGGGGCCTAGCAATGAGCCGGCCGGAAGAGGCCGGCTACTTGTACTACTGGGCCGAGGCGCCCCAGGCGGCTTACCCCGAGCTGGCCCAGACGGTCTTCCCTTTAGTGGCGGCCGAATTGCGGGCCGCGCCGGCCGGGAGCCTCAACCCACCCTAGCCACCGCCCCACCGCGCCGGTCGTCGCCGGCCGCCACCAACCGGCCGTCTGGTTCACGGGCGACGCTGTGGGCGCCGCCGAAATAGATGCTGCGCTTGTCCCAGGCGTTGACGGGATAACCGCGGGCTGCCAGGCGCTCCATCGCGGCCTGACTGGTGCCGAACTCGCACTGGAGAACCCCGGCCTCCAAATGCACTCTGGGGGCGTTGACGGCCCCGTCCAGGCTGAAGCCGTAATCCAGGAAATTCGATAACACCTGCAGAATCGCGCTGCGGATGCGGATGCTGCCGCCACTGCCGACGACCAAGCGGATTTGGCCGTTATGGAGGACCACGGCCGGGGTCATCATGGTTGGGATCGGCTCGCCTGGCCGGCGGCTGTGGAAGCCGGCCGGATGCAGGTCGGCCTCGCCTAGGATGTTGTTGGGAATGAAACCGGTGCCGGGGACGACGTAGCCAGCCGACTCGCCGGCGGTGGTGGTCAGGCTGACGGCCATCCCCTGACCATCTATAACGCTCAGGTGGCTGGTATCAGGCGGCGGGAGCGCCTCGGCCTGGGCAAGGCTGGGCCGGCCGGCGGTCAGGGCTGCGGCGACCTCCTGGCTGCGGCGCTCGATGCCGGCCGGGTCGAGGAAGGCTGTGACGGCTTCGCCGGCCGGGAGGGCGGCCAGGGCTTGCTCCCAATCGGGCCGGGCGCGGCCAACGGTCGCCATGATTTCGTATAGTAATGCCAAATGGCTGGCCGAACCGTACGGGAAGCGGCGCGGGTCAAAGGCAGCCAGCAAGAGCAGGCTGTAGGCGACCAGGACGCCACCGCTCGAGCTGGGGCCGGGCAGCAGCACTTTGAAGCCGCGGTAGGCCACTTCGATGGGCGCAGACCGCCGGACTTCGAAATGGCGCAGATCCGCGGCCGTCAGCAGGCCGCCGTTAGCGGCCTGGTCGGCCAGGAAAGCTTCGGCCAGCGCGCCGGTGCGGGCGTATTCTGGCCCCTCACGCGCCAGGGCGCGCAGGGTGCGGGCCATATCGGGCAGCCGCAGCCGCTCGCCCGGCCGAATCATGTGGCCGTTCGGGCTGAAGATGCGGCGCATGCCGGCCGTGTGGGTGTATAGAGGGCTTAACAGGAGGCAGGTGTCTGCCTGGAACGGGGCCAGGGCCACGCCCTTCTCGGCGAGCTGGACGGCGGGCGCAAGCAGGTCGGGAAGGGGCAGCCGGCCGTAGTCGGCCGCCAACTGGCATAGGCCGGCGATGTTGCCCGGCACAGCGACGGAGCCGTGCCCAAGATAGAACTCCTGGCTGGCGGGGCCGAAATCAATCACGACCCGCTCGAAGTCCAAGGCTTCAGGTCTGTTCTTAGCCGCCTGCCCTGGCATTCGGCTGAAGAAGTCGTAGAACGTGCTGGCCGCTGGCTGTCCGCCGGCGGCCGGAACGTAGACCTGGGCCACGCCGCTTCCGCCGAGGTGCACCACGCCGATCTCGGCAATAAAGGAGGCGAAGGCGGCTGCCACGGCCGCGTCTACCGCGTTGCCGCCTCGGGCAAGCATGGCGGCTCCGGCCGCGGATGTGTGGGCGTCACCCGATGCGATTACGCCTGGCATAGAGGCTGGGCCTCAGCGGTTGCGGAAGTCATGGGCACTGCTTCTCGGTTCGGATCGGCCCAAGTGTAACTCAGGGCGCGGCGAGGGCGTAGGGCGGCCGCTTGACAGTTTGGTCCTGGGACTATACCTTCAGCGCCGCGAATGCTGGTTGGCGGAGGATGAGCCTTGACTGAATTGGCGCTGGCGCTGCGGGCCGAGATCGAGCGGGACATGGGGGCGACCGTCGAGCTGTTGCGGGCGCTGGTCACGGCCGAGTCGCCCACCTCCGTTCCTGAGAGCCAGGCGGCCGCGCAGGCGCTGTTGCGCGCCGCGCTGGAGGATCTGGGCTTCGAGGTGAGGCACGCAGCCGGCGTAATCAGCGGGGGCTATCTGCTGGCGCAGGCCGCGAATTATCAGCCCGGGGCGCGGAGCCAGCTACTTCTGGGCCACTCGGACACCGTCTGGCCGCTAGGGACGCTGGCCGAGATGCCGTTTTCGGTCGAAGAGCCGTTGGCGCGGGGGCCGGGCGTATTCGACATGAAGGGCGGCCTGGCCCAAATGATCGCCGCCCTCCGTGCCATGCGGGCGCTGGACCTGAAGCCGGCCTTGCGGCCGCTGGCGCTGGTCAATTCGGACGAAGAGGTTGGCAGCCCGGAATCCAGCCCGGCCATCCTGGCCCTGGCGCGCCAGGTGGAGCGCGTCTTTGTGCTGGAGCCGGCCCTGGGGCCGGAGGGCGCGCTCAAGACGGCGCGGAAGGGCGTCGGCCGCTTCGAGCTTGAAGTCAGGGGCCGGGCGGCCCACGCTGGCCTGGAGCCCGAAGGCGGTGTGAGCGCGGTTCTGGAGCTGGCCCACCAGGTGGTCGCGCTGCACGGGCTGAATGCGCCGGCCGAGGGCGTGTCGGTCAACGTCGGCGTGATCGAGGGCGGCCTGCGCTCAAACGTGATCGCGCCGTCCGCCCGCGCTATCATTGATGCCCGCGCGCCAACTACTGCGCGAGCCGGGCAGCTCGAAGCGGCGCTGGTGGGCCTGGAGCCAGTCCTGGTCGGCGCCAGCCTTCAGGTCAGCGGTGGTTTCTCCAAGCTGCCTCTTGAGCGCACGCCGGCCAACCGGCGCCTGTGGCGGCTGGCCGTGGAAACAGCGGCCGCGTTGGGCGTAGAATTGAAAGAAGGTGCGGCTGGCGGCGGATCGGATGGCAACACGACCAGCCAGGTGACGGCCACGCTGGACGGGCTGGGCGCGGTGGGCGCTGGCGCCCACGCCAGCCACGAGCAGATGCGCTTGGACAACTTGGCCGAGCGGGCCGCGCTGCTGGCGTTGCTGCTGATGGCGCCGGCCCTAAGTGAGGAAAATGACGACTGACGTGACGAGCGACGTGATTAAACGTCTGGGGGCGCATTTCGAGGCGCGCCTACCGGCGGCGCTGGACCTGCTGCGCCAGATGGTGGCGATCAACAGCTTCAGCGCTAACCCAAGCGGCGTGGACGCGCTCGGCCGGCTGACGGCCGGGGCTTTTGAAGCGCTGGGCTTCGCGCCCGAATTCGTTCCTTCCGCCAATCCCGATCACGGCAACCACCTGGTCCTGTGCCGCACCGGCCGGCCGGGGCCAATGGTTGGCCTCATTTCGCACCTGGACACGGTTTACCCGCCTGAGGAAGAGGAGCGCAACGACTTTCACTGGCGCGAAGAGGGGGATCGTATCTATGGGCCAGGCAGCTGCGACATCAAGGGCGGCACGGCCATGGCCCATCTGGTCCTGGGCGGCCTGCGCGCCTTCTGGCCCGGCGCGTTCGAGCAGACCAATTGGATCATCCTTTTGAACGCGGCCGAGGAACGCCTGGCGCACGACTTCGGCGCACTTTGCCGGACGCGGCTGCCGGCCGATGCTCTGGCTGCGCTCGTTTTTGAAGCCGGCCGGCGCGAGGGCGCCCGTTTCCAGATGGTGACGGCCCGCAAAGGCATGATCACCTTCCAAGTGCGCGTCGAAGGGCGTGGCGCCCATGCCGGCTCGGCCCACCAGGAAGGCGCCAATGCCGTAGTGCAGTTGGCTCGCACTATTGACCGGATCGCCAACCTGACCGACTACGGCCGCGACCTGACCTTCAACGTGGGCACCATCACAGGGGGAACGGTTCTGAACCGGGTGCCGCACCAGGCTAGCGCGGGTGGCGAGGCGCGTGCCTTCCGGCCGAAGGTCTTGAGCGACGGCCAAGAGCAACTGCTGGCCCTGGCCAGGGCGGCCGACGTAAACAACGCCAACGGTGATTACGGCTGCCGGGTTGATGTCGAGCTCTGCAGTCGTTGGGAGCCATGGCCGCCGAACACGGCCACCGAGCGCCTGCTGCGGCTGTGGCAGGCCAGCGGCCGGCAGCTGGGCTTCCGGGTGGAGGCCGAGCAGCGCGGCGGCCTGAGCGACGGCAACTTTGTGTGGGATTACGTGCCCACACTTGACGGGCTGGGGCCGGCCGGCGGCAACGCGCATTGTTCGGAGCGCAGCCCGGACGGCCGGAAGCAGCCAGAGTTCGTGCAGCCATCCTCCTTTGTGCCCAAGGCCTGCCTGAATGTGCTGTCCATTGCCGGGCTGATCGGGGAGTTGTCGAAATGAGCGTGGGCGGGGAGCGCAACGGCCATTCGCGGCCGGAGTCGGAAGCCCACGAGATCGGCCGGAAACTTTTGGCTGACTGGGAGGCTTCGCAGCCGACCAATTTCTTCAGCGCCGACCTGAATTTGCAGCGCAGTTTGGAACTCTACCTCGGCCGGGAAGCCTACGCGCAGGTGGCCGGCCGGCTGTATGCCTTCGGCGAGACGCTGGCCCGCCAGGTGGATCCACTGGTCAGGGAAGCCAACTTGGCCTCAAACTTGCCCCGCCTGGAGCGTTACGACCGATTCAGCCGGCGGGTTGAGGAGGTCATTTTCCATCCCAGCCATCACCAGGCCGGCCGGCGCATCTACGCCTCTGGCTTGCTCTCGCTTTGCGCCGAGCCAGGCAGCAACCTGCTCGCTCAGGCATTCTTCTACCTCTCGTCACACAACGGCGAAGCAGGCCACAATTGCCCGCTGGCCTGTTCGGCCGGGCTGATCAAGCTGTTACAGGCCGTAGGCGGGCAGAGGCTGGCCGGCCGTTACCTGCCGGGGCTGTTGGCGGCCGATTACGACGCCAACCTGAAGGCGGCCCAATACCTGACCGAAGTGCAGGGCGGCTCCGACGTTGGCGCCAATTCCTGCCGAGCCAGGCCGCTTGACGCGGCAGCCGGCACCTGGCTCTTAGAAGGCGAGAAGTGGTTTTGCTCGAACGTGACGGCCGACCTGGCTGTGGTGTCGGCGCGGGTGGCGGGCCAAGGCCAGGGCACGGCCGGGCTGGGCGCCTTTCTGCTGCCCAGGCGCCTAGAGGACGGCCGGCTAAACAACCTGTTTATCCGCCAGCTCAAGGACAAGCTGGGCACGCGCTCGCTGGCGACCGGCGAGCTGGAATTCCAGAATGCGCTCGTTTACCAGATCGGGCCGTCGGCCGAGGGCTTTAAGAATGTGATGCGCCACGTCATCAACACTTCGCGTATCTATAATGCCTTTGGCTGCTGCGGCATTGCCCGCCGCGCCTACCTGGTCGCCCACGGTTATGCCCGCTATCGCACCGCCTTCGGCCGTGCCATCCAGCATTACCCGCTGGTGCAGGCGAGCCTGGCGAACATGCGGGCCGACAGCGCCGCTATGCTGGCAGGCAGCCTGCACATTAGCAGCCTGCTGGACGAGCTCGAGCGGGGCGAAACGGGGGAGGAGGGCGTACAGGTTTTGCGCTTGGCGCTCAACTTGAACAAGTACCGCTCGGCCGTGCTGGCGCGCGAAGTGGTTATGCAGGCGATTGAGATCCTGGGCGGAAATGGGACAATAGAAAGCTTCTCGGTTTTACCTCGTCTCTTACGGGACATTGTCGTTTATGAGAATTGGGAAGGAACCCACAACGTCCTTCTGGCCCAGACCCAACGCGACATGCGGCGATTTGGGGGGCATGGGCCGCTCCTGGAAGCTATGCGGCAGTCGTTTGAGGCCAGCGGCATCTCGGAACTGCGCGATCCTGGCCTGGTGGAAACAAGCCAAACGGCGGCCGAAATAGAAGAGGTGTTGGCAATGGACGAGCTGACCGGCTCGCTCTACTTCCGGCCGCTGATGGAGCGCCTGACACATCTGTATTACGCGGCCTGCTTGGCGGTGGAAGCCGGATGGGAGCTGCGCGAGAAGGCGGATCGCACTAAGCAGCGGTTGGCGCTGCTGTTTTTTCAGCGGCGCGCCCTCGGCCGGCAGCCCAAGGAGATCGCCTACTATGACGACCAGGTCGGCCGGCTGGCGCAGTAAACCGTGAGAGCATCCTGCCTGCTACCTCTGACCTTGTTGTTCGCATTGCCGGCCTGCGGCCGGACGGATGGGCAGGCCAGGCCGACGCTGCCGGCGCTGCCCCGACCGTCGCCCACGCCGCGCATCGGTGTCATGCTGGCGACACTGGCGCCCACACCTGGCCCTATCGCCGAGCTGACGGCAACGCCGCTGCCCAGCCCAACGCCTGGGCCGACAGCCACGCCGGCCGTCTATGCCATCCAGCCCGGCGACACGCTCTATGGCGTCGCGGATGCCAACGGCATCAGCCTGGAGCAACTCCTAGCGCTGAACCCGGACGTGCAGCCAGGCGAAATCGTGTTGATCGGCCAGAACATCGTTATACCGCCCCGGCCAACGGCCGCGCCGGCCGGGGCGCTGGCGGCCGCGCTGCCGACGTCACTGGCGGTGGTGGACGTCCGGTTGGTCGAGACGGTATCAGGCGCTCTGTGGGCGTTGGGCGAGGTGGAAAATCAGGGCGAGACGGCCGCCGAGGCCGGCCAAGTCGAAGTCTTGCTGCTGGACCAAGATGAAGAGGTTCAAGCGACGGCGACGACCTGGAGCGCGCCGGCCTATCTGGGGCCGGGTATGCGCGGGCCGTTTGGGCTCCAGTTCAGCCAGGCGCCTGAAGGCGCGCTTCGGCCGGTTGCCAGAGTGGTCAAAGGCGGCGCGCCGGCCTACCTGGACGGCAGGCTTTTTGCGCTCCAAATCACGAGCGCAGTCCTATCCCTGGAGGGTGAGCTGGTCCGGGTAAAGGCCGAGTTGGCAAACAGCGCGCCGGGCGCGGGCCAGGGCATCCTGCTGGTGATCACGCTCTACGACGGCCAAGGGCGGGTGGTCGGCTTCCGCGAACAGCAGATCGAGGCCAGCTTGCAACCAAGTGAAACCCTGGGGGTGGAGGCCGAAATGGCGCCGTTGGGCGGCCCGGCCGCCGACGTGGTGGTCATCGCCTTTGCAGGCGTCCCGCCGCCGGCCGGCGCCGAGGGCGGCTGAGCGTGCTGGCCGTCTGGCTGCAGCGGGCCATTGTGCGGATTGTGCTGGCCCTGGTCGGCAGCCTGAAGGTGAGCGGCCGGGAGCACGTGCCGGCCGCCGGGCCCTATATTGTAGTTGTCAACCACATGAGCAAGGCCGACCCGCCTTTGCTTTACCTCGGGCTGCCGCCCACCCGAATGCGCTTCTTCGCGGCCGAAAAGTGGCGCCGCCATCCATTGTTCGGGCCGCTGATGGGCTGGGCAGGCGCGGTGTTCGTCAACCGAGAGGAAGTGGATCGGCCGGCGCTGCGCCAGGCGCTGAAAGCCTTAGACGCAGGCGAGGTGTTTGGCCTAGCGCCGGAGGGAACACGGAGCAATGTCGGGGCGCTTATCCCGGCGCGGGAGGGGGCGGCTTACTTAGCCAGCCGGGCCGGCGTGCCGATCCTGCCGGCGGCCTTAGCCAACACCGATCGTTTCGGCCATAACCTCAAGCGGCTGCGGCGCACGCGCTTTGAATTGCGCTTCGGGCCGCCGTTTCGGCTGCCGGAGCCGAACAGCCGGGTGCGGGCGGCCGAGCTAGAGGCCCACACCCATCTGGTCATGGCGCATATCGCCGCCTTGCTGCCGGCGCATCATCGCGGCTATTATGCTGACAGCCCGGCGCTGGCGGCCCTGCTGCAGGGCGAGGACCCCTGGCCCGTGCTGGCGACTCAGACCCTGACGCGAATGGAGTGATAACCGGTGGCCCCGTCCGGACGGACGCCTTGCACCTCTGAGGTCTGGAGCGTGCCATCCCCGTCCGTAGCCCGCACGCGTAGGATATGACTGCCGGACGCGGCCGGCCAATCGTAGCGCCACTGCACCCAGGTCAGCTCGCTCAACGTCGGCGTTCGCAGCGTTGCCTCGACCCATTGGCCCTCGTCTACCTGAAGCTCCACGCGTTGGATGCCGCGGTCGCCGGCCCAAGCGATGCCGCCAACCGGAATCAGGCCTTCGGCCGTCGGCTCGCCGGTTGCGACATTGTCAATGACCGAAACGATCTGAGGGATGGCCTCCTCGCTCCAGCCACGCACAACCCAGTAGCCCTGACCCTCTTCGGCGATGGCGGTCATCTTGACGATCCATTTAGGCTGCTTCATGCCGTAGCGGTTGGGAATGTAGATGCGAAGGGGAAAGCCATGCTCTACCGGCAAAGTTTCCCCATTCATGCCATAGACCAGGATGGTGCGCGGGTCCTGCATGTCCTCCATCGCCACACTTTCGAAGAAGCCGTCGGCCGATTCGATGAACAGCTCGCGGGCATCGGAACGCATTCGCAGGTCGCTTAGCACTTCGCTCAACCGAACGCCGGTCCAATAGCTGGCGCCAATCAAGTCGCCGCCGACCCGGTTTGAGATGCAGCTCAGCGTTATCGGCATGGTAACGGCCGGATAGGCCATCAAATCGTCCAGACTCAAAGGCCGCGGCCGGTCGAATAGCCCCTCTACCTGGAGCAGCCAGCTTTCCTTTTCTACGATGGGCGGCATCGTGTTGATGTCAATGCGGTAGAAATCCTCGTTGCTGGTCACCTCCGGCCGCGTGCCGGGGGCTGGCTCGATGCGGTTGGCGAAGGCGGCGGTGGCCGCTGCGTCAGGCGTGGCGGCGGCCCGCGTGGGCATGAACTCAGCTAGAGCCACACCAGAGCCTTCGGCTTCCCGGCCGGCGCCCAACAGCCGGCCGAGGCCCAGGCTGCCCAGGGCCAGCAGCGCTGAGCCGGCAGCCACCTGGCCCAACAGCGCCCGCCGGCCGACACCGTCGGCCGCTTCGGTAGCCCCTTCTGGCCGGCTGGCCAAAAGCCGGCCAAGGATGGCTCCCCAGCCGCCCAGGGTGACGCCGTAGCCCACGGCCGTCGCCAGAGTAAACTCGCCTGATGCCAGGCCGGCTTCGACCAGCACCAGGGCCATCAGCGCCAGGCCGCCGACGGCCGAGCCGGCGCCAGCGCCTGACCAGCCGAGGCGGCGAATGAGGCCGGCGGCCAGGCCGCCCAGGGCGGCCGCGCCCAGGACAAACAGGGCTAGGGCCATCAACTGCTCGATCGCTTTGGCCGTTGAGCTCGTTTCGCCCAAATTGAGCGAGATTATCAGATTCACGATGGAATCTATGCCCAGGGTGACAAGGTCGCCGGGCAGGACGCGGCCGAACCAATCAAAGAGGCGAAAGGGGGCAAAAGGCAGCCCCAGCAGAGCCATAGCCAGATATTGGAGGCCCATCAGTCCCAGGCTGGTGAGGCCGCCCAGCAGGGCGCCGTAGAGAATGGCTGGTTGTCTCATAAGGCACTTCCTCGCCTATTGCAAAGATTTCTGGACGCCGGCCGCGCCAGGCAGCCACCATAGCCCAAAGTTATTAAACCAGCCTTCGGCGGTTATTACGAGAGCCTTACGCGGCGAGCCGGCCGGCGTCGGCGTAAGAGTTAAGTAAGGTTTTCGGCTACAATCCAATCTGGCAAGCGAATGCGGTCGGCCCGGGCCGGCGCTGGGCGCGTAGAACGAAAGAAGATGGAAGAGATATTGGTTGTCGACGACGAAGCCTCTGTGGCTGAGGTGGTTGGCCTGTACCTGCGGCGTGAGGGCTTTAGCGTGCGCAGCGCCCGCGACGGCCGCGAGGCGTTGGCGGCTATACAAGAGCGAATGCCGGCGCTGATCGTGCTCGACTTGATGTTGCCGAAAGTGGATGGCATGGAAATCATGCGCCGGCTGCGCGAAGAACGGCGGGAGAGCGTGCCTGTCATCGTGCTGACCGCGCGCGGCCAGGAGACGGATCGAATTTACGGCCTGGAGATGGGCGCCGACGACTACGTGATCAAGCCCTTCTCGCCGGCCGAGCTGGTGGCCCGCGTGAAGGCGGTGCTGCGCCGCAGCGGGAAAGGCGCCGGCCGGGCGGACGATGAGCGGCCGATAGAGTATCCGCACTTCAAGATTGATCCGCAGAGGCGCACGGTGGTCGCAGCGGGCCGGCCGGTGGAGCTCACGGCCACCGAATTCAACTTACTCCGCTTCCTGGCGGCCCACCCACGCCTGGTCTTCAGCCGCGAAAAGCTGCTGGAGAACGTTTGGGGCTTCTCGGACTACGTCGATCCTAGCACCGTTACGGTGCATATGCGCCGGTTGCGCGAGAAGTTGGAGGCTGACCCCAGCCGGCCGGAGCGGCTGCTCACCGTGTGGGGCGTGGGCTATAAGTTCGAGCCTCCGGAGGCTGGGTGAGCGACATTGCCGTTGGCAAGATAAGTGTTGGCCGGCTGAGGGCCCCGGCCTGGCTGGTCCTTTTCGCTGGCGCGGGCCTGGGCCTGGCCGTCGCGGCCGGGGTGATGATCGTCCTGATGCGGCCGCCTTTCGAGGAGCTGGCCGCGCTCGTCGGCACCTTGGCCATCACCTCAGTGCTCTCGCTGGGGGTCGGATATGTGCTGTATCGGCGAGGATGGGCGCGGGCCTCATCGTTCAGAATGAAGCTAGTCCTGACGTACGTCTGGGCGGCCGTGCTGACGTTGGTTAACGTCTGGGTGCTGGCCGAGCGCATGTTCGTCAACAGCCACGACCTCACGCTGGCCGGCATTTTGCTTCTTTTCGCGGCCCTTATCGCAACTACCTTCGGCGTGTTTGTGGCCGCGAGCGTGAGCGACGACCTGCGCCATTTGATCCAGGCAGCCGGCCGCCTGGCGGCCGGCGAGCTGGAGGCCAGGGCTGAGGCTGGCGGCCGGGATGAAGTTGGCCAGTTGGCGCGGGCTTTCAACCACATGGCCTTCAAACTTGAGCGCGCTGACGCTCGGCGCCAGGAGTATGAAACGCTGCGCCGTGACCTGGTGGCCTGGATATCGCACGATCTGCGTACGCCTTTGACCAGCATTCGGGCGATGGTTGAGGCGCTCAATGATGGGCTTGTGGAGGACGAGACGACACGCGCCCGTTACTACCGAACGATTCAATCCGAAGTTATGGCGCTCAACAGCCTGATCGACGACCTGTTTGAGTTGGCCCAACTGGACGCCGGGGGATTGGCGTTAGAGCGGACGCCCTATTCGCTGCGTGAGCTCCTATCGGACGCGGCCGATGGCTTCCGGCCGCTGGCTCAGCAGCGGCAGATTGATCTGCGGCGCGAGGTGGGGCCAGATCTGGATCCGGTGCTCATGAACCCGGCCCGGATCGGGCGGGTGTTGAACAATCTGATCGGCAACGCCCTTCAACACACGCCGCCGGGAGGCGAGGTGGTGCTGAGCGCCTGCCGCGGCCGGGAAGGGGTAGAGGTGAGCGTGCAGGACAGCGGCCCGGGCTTTTCCTCCGAGGAGCTGCCACGCGTATTCGAAAAGTTCTATCGCGGCGAGCAGGCGCGCAGTCGCGCCACGGGCGGCGCGGGGCTGGGCTTAGCCATCGCCCTGGGGATTGTGGAGGCTCACGGCGGCCGCATCTGGGCCGAAAATGTCCCCGGCGCGGGCGCCAGGGTGGGTTTCATCTTACCCGCGTAATTTCTGACGGGCGCTCGGAGCCGTTACATCTCCTCGCGGTAGATCAGCCCGAAACGTTTGCGCGCGTCCTGCACCGCCCGGCGCAGGGTCTCGTGCACTTCTTCGGGATCCTTGACGTTGTTCAGGGTGACTTCTGGGTGGGAGGGGTCATGGCTGCTGATCTTGATGTCGCCCAGGTTTAGCAGCCGCTCGCGCACGGTCTGCTCCAGGTCAATGTCCTGGACGCGCACCAATTCAATGTCCTGCCGGTCCTTGCCCAGAAGGCCGGTGACGATGCGCACGCGCTCGTCGGTGATAAGGTAGCGTGTCGAAATCGAGAGGAACGGCCGGCCCTGCCACAGAACCTGCTCGCCTCCCTCGACGACCGGCTCTTGGGGCTCGGCCGGCTCAATCTCAGCCAGCGTTTCGTCCAGGCCGACCAGGGCAGCGTCCACGACGGTGTCCACCAGCGTTTCAAGGTCGGCGCGCGGTAGGGCGCTCAGATTTAGGTCCGTTTGGGCCAGAGACTGCCAGACTTTCGCGCGAACGCGGCCGCGAGCTTCGCTAATTGTTGACATAAAGTTCCTTCCTTGTTCGTTTGATGAAGATCCAGCCGAATGCGCCGGCCAACGCCAAACCTCATACAAGATGTTAACGCGACGAGGATAATATAGGTGGAGGTGGGGCGGTTGTCAATCGCTGCCAGCCCAGCTAGAATAGTTTCTCGCGTAAGCGTGGATAGTGAACCGAAGGTGTAAGGATGCCGGTCTATTTGTACAGGTGTAGTCAATGCGGCCAAGAGCTGGAGGCGCGCCAGCGCTTCTCGGAAGCTCCGCTGGTGGAGTGTCCGCGCTGCCGCGGCCGGCTGCGCCGGGTCATCAACAAGGTCGGCGTCGTTTTTCGGGGTTCTGGCTTCTACGTCAATGACAGCCGCAACGGGAAGGCCAACGGCAAGGCCAATGGCGCCCCGGCCAAGGAGAAGGGGCCTGAAAAGGCTGTGGGCGGCGAGGAGCCAGGTTCCAACACCAACTCGGCTAAAGAGAGCACCCCAAAGCCGGCTGTGGGCGATTCGACAAGCTGAAGGCGGCCGACTGGCCCCCTGCAGCCCTTAGAGTTGAAAGCCGCCAGTGGCGCCCATTACGCGCTGGCTGTAATTTGCCACCAACTCCTCAAGACGCTCGCGCAACCTGACCCAGTCGTGGCTGCGGAGCAGGTAGCGCATATGATCTTCGGTCTCCGTGACGCCGCTGACCAGGATCTGTTCCGCATCGCCGTAAGCGGTATACCACACGCCCGGGTCGGTGATCCCTAGGCGCTTTAAGCCGGGGATGAACTCGCTGACCATAAACTCGAAATACTCGCTTTCGGAGCCGGGCTGAATGTCCCAGCGCAAGATAAGCTTCGTTGTCATGAGCGGGTCTGGGGCGAATGAACAGGGGTGGAATGGGCGCTGCGCGCCTAGCTGGTCCCCTTGGGGCTGAGCACGACGACCTGGGTCTCTTCGGGCAAAGAGCTGTTGGTGACCTTCAGGCTGGCTTCTTCGTCCGGCCGGCTGACGCCCATTTCCTTCAAGAAGCGCTCAACGCCGTCCAGCTTGAGGTTGAGCTGGGGCAGTTTGTAATGCATGGGCACGACGATGCTGGGCTCCAACATAGAGACCAGCTCGGCCGCCTGCGATGCGTTCAGGCTCGTGCCGCCGCCCACCGGCAGCAAGAGGACGTGCACTTGCTCCAGCGGCTCGATCTGCGTCTGGCTGGGTACGCTCGTCATATCCCCAAGGTGGGCGATCATGAGGCCGTTGTAATCGAAGGTGAAAAGAACATTGTCGCGTGGCTGGCCCTCGGCCGAGGTAGCCATGCCGGTGATGAAGACGTTGCCGATCTCGAATTCGCCCGGCCCGGTCAGCGTATGCTGGCGGCCACTGATCGCCTGGCTGTGGTTATGACCTTTCGCGTTGTGGCTGATGGTCACGACGTCGCCGCGCATCTTCAAGGGCGGCAAGCCAAGATTGCCATTATAGGGATCGGTCACTACCGTCGCCATGCCCCGATCGGCCAAGCGAAAACAGCTCAATCCAAACCAGGTTAATTCCATTGGTCGAACACTCCAAAAGCTTGGCAATTATAGCCGAACTCTCGATAATCGGTAAGCGATGCGTGTCCTGGAGCTAAATGGGGGCCGGGTGGAGGGCGAGGGAGACGCCTGGCGCTTCGCACTCTCCCCGGTGAGCAAGGGCTACGCCAACGCCCAGATTGACGATCTAGGCAGCCTGCGACGAGGGGCCTACCCTTGGCGGCCGGGCGCCTGCTTGCAACTCAGGGCGCGCTTCTCGCATCCGGCCGGCCAGCTGCGCGGCACGGCCGGCTTCGGCTTTTGGAATGCCCCTTTTCGCGAGCCGAGCTTGCTTGCGCCCGCGCTGCCACAGTGCGCCTGGTTCTTCTACGCCTCAGCGCCGAATGACCTGCCGCTAGCGCTCGAAGGGCCGGGCCGGGGCTGGTTTGTTTCCACCCTGGACGCCTCGCCAGCCAAGGTGTGGGCACTGGCGCCGCTGGGGCCGTTCCTGGCCCTGGCGCTGAGGCATAGCCGCATCCGCGACCGGCTGTGGCCCTGGCTGCGAAGACGGCTGGGCATCAGCTTTGGGTCGCTGGCGACGGACATAACTGCCTGGCACGACTATAGCTTGCATTGGAGCGAGGGCGGCTGCCGCTTCGGCGTGGACGGCCAGACTGTGTTGGAGACGCCGCATTCCCCGGCCGGGCCGCAGGGATTCGTGTGCTGGATGGACAACCGCTATCTGATTGCCTCCCCGACCGGCCGGTTGAAGTGGGGCATCCTGCGGGTTGGCAGGGAACAATGGATGGAGGTGGAGCAGCTGGAGATCGGGCAGGCGAGCGTGCTAGGGGCGGCCGCCGAGCCCGCCCCCAGCGCCGGCTCCAAAAGTGGGCAGCCACAGGCCGCTGCCCCTGCAATGGCTGGTCGTATAGGGGCAGTCAGGGACGCCTAAGCTGCTTTGACTCCCCTGATCCGGCATGTTATACTTGCGGAGCGGTAGGGACCTCCTCCGACGGCGGGTCTGGAGGGATGGCCGAGTGGTTGAAGGCAACGGTCTTGAAAACCGTAGTAGGTGCAAGCCTGCCGGGGGTTCGAATCCCTCTCCCTCCGCCTTAACAGTTTAACGAACAGAGGCGCCAGGCCCGCAACCCAAGGGGAGGTGCCAGAGTGGACGATTGGGGCCGCCTGCTAAGCGGTTTACGGCGTAAAAGCCGTACCAGGGTTCGAATCCCTGCCTCCCCGCTCCCTTGGTCAGGCGCAAGGGTCCGCGGCCGCGCCTGTCGAAGCGTATGCGCCCGTAGCTCAGTGGATTAGAGCGTCTGGCTACGAACCAGAAGGTCGGGAGTTCGAGTCTCTCCGGGCGTACCTGATAAGCGACTCAGTGCAGGAGTCGCTTTTTTGTTGGTTCACAGCATAGCTTCCCGATGATTGCCAGCCCAAACAAAGTGCATAGATGCTGACGCCGGCCGGCAAGGAGTGCCGCTTTTATTATCAGGACTTTCACCGCGGCCACTCGACCCAGGAATGCCGCCTGATCGCGGCGAGTTCCGACTCTGTGCCCTGGCGGCCGAAGGATTGCTTTCACTGTCCGGTGCCCGACATTCTGCAGGCCAACAGCAACCCAAACCTCGTCCTGGAGGGCGCGGTCCGGCCCGGCATCCTGGGCATCGGCCGCCGCGTCGAGGTTACCGCTTTTTGCAGTAAGCACCTGATTGACGTCGAGAACCCGGAAGTCGGCTGTCCGCGCTGCGCCTTGGAGCGGCCGGGGCTGCGCCAGTTGTTTGATCCCTCCGCCTAAAGCCAAGCCAGACATGCAAGCGCCGCCGCCTGTGCCGGGCCTACTGCTTCAACTAGCGACCATGGCCGCCAACGTGCGCCGGGCGACGGCCGAGCCGGGCGTGGATTGGACGCGCCGGCCGGAGCCGGACCAATGGTCGCTGGTTGAGGTGATTTGCCACCTGCGCGACGTGGAGCGTGAAGTCCATCAGTCCCGCTTTCAGGCAACGCTCAGCGCTGACAACGCATTCTTGCCGGGCGTGGCGGCCGACGAGTGGGCGGCCGAGCGTGACTACCAGAGCCAGGCTGGCCCCCAGGCGTTGTCCGATTACTTACAGGCGCGCCAGGAAACGCTGGAAATGTTGGCCAACCTGGGGCCGACCGCCTGGAGGCGAAGCGGCCAACACGCCTTCTTCGGCCCGACCAGCCTGCACGAGCTGCTCTTTCTCGTCGTCCGCCATGACGACCTTCACTGGCAGCAGATTAAAGAGCTCGTCTATACAATGAGCATGGCGTCGCCGAACGAGTAAAAGCGGTAGCCCTGGGCCACAGCTTCGGCGTATGCCTCAAGGATTCGCTCGCGGCCGGCAAAAGCCGACACCAACATGATTAAGGTCGAGCGCGGCAGGTGGAAGTTGGTGATGAGGCCATCTAGGACGCGAAAGCGATAGCCGGGATAAATAAACAGGTCGGTGCGGCCCTCAAAGGCAATCACCGGCCGCCAGGGGCAGACGAGTTCGGCTTGACCGGCCGCATCTCGGGCGCTGATCTGGCTGAGGGAGCCGAGCACGCCGGCCGAGCGCAGGCCGGCCGTTTCCAAAAGTCGGGCGCTGGTCGTGCCCACGGCCAAAATCCGGCCGCCGGCCAATTTGGCCCGGTTGATGCGCTCGGCCGTGTCGGCGCTCAGGCTGGCCCTCTCGCTGTGCATTGGATGAGCTGCGACCTGTTCGACCGCCACCGGCCGAAAAGTATCCAGCCCAATATGTAAGGTGATAGTCTCGAACAAGACCCCCTTTTGGCGGAGTTCCAGCAGCAACTCAGACGTGAAGTGCAGCCCGGCCGTTGGGGCGGCGGCCGAGCCGGGCGGGCGGGCGTAAAC
The DNA here is from genome assembly GCA_050696115.1 of Promineifilaceae bacterium (SeqCode). Taxonomy (GTDB): domain Bacteria; phylum Chloroflexota; class Anaerolineae; order Promineifilales; family Promineifilaceae; genus UBA11865. The sequence goes on from JBOGUG010000218.1 coordinate 18,147, forward strand.
CGTCTGGTAGCGCTCAGACTCGGCCAGCGGCTCATAGATGTAAGGCGGCAGCGGCGTCCGGCCCAGGGTCTCCAACAAGGGCTCAATTGGCTGGCTGAAGCGCACCTCACGCTCCGCCCCCTCCAGGACGGCGACAACCTCGGCTTGCGTCCCGGCCGGCCGGCCGGCGGCGTCGTGGATCGCTATTTCGGACCCGGCTGTGAGCCTCTTGCCGCCAGCCAAGGCCCGCCAGTGCCCCGCCCCCAGCCGTTCAAGCAGCAACAACTCTACCTTGCCGCCGCTGCCAGCCTTACGGCCGAAGAGGCGGGCCGGGATGACGCGGCTGTCGTTGGCGACCAGCATGTCGCCGGCGTTTAGCCAGGCCGGCAGGTCGTGGAAACGTATATGGCTCAAGCGCCCGCCGGTCCGATCCAGCACCAACAGGCGGCTGGCGTCGCGCCTGGCCAGCGGCCGTTGGGCGATCTGCTCTGCCGGCAGGTGGTAATCGAAATCGCTTGTCTTCAGCACAAGGCCGCCCGGCGCCGCTGGGCGTCAGCGGCGGAAGATGCGCAGGACGATGTTTAGCAAGACCGTCGCCAGCAGGCTGATCAGTAGCATCGTCGCCAGCGGCGCATACAGCTTGTAGTTGGCGCGCTCCAGGCGAATGTCGCCTGGCAAGTTGCCAAGCCAGGGGAAGAAGCGGATGGCGACTAGCGTCAGCACGCCGGCAAAGGCGATGACAAGGCCGATGATGATGAGGAGGCGAGCGAAATCGGTCATGAAATTAGGCGCGGCTGTGAGCCGGAATCCTCGCCGTTGCTCGGCCGGGGGATGCCCAGATGGTTATAGGCGTGGGGCGTAGCCAGCCGGCCGCGGGCGGTACGTTCTACGAAACCCAGTTGCAGCAAGTAAGGTTCGACGACGTCCATGATCGTGTCCGCCTCTTCGCTGATCGACGCAGCGATCGTATCCAGTCCGACCGGCCCGCCGGCGAACTTCTCGATGATGGCGCGCAGCACCCGTCGGTCGAGATCATCCAGGCCTAGCAGGTCAATTTCCAACAGGTTCAACGCGTCCACGGCTGAATGTTGGCTGATGCGGCCGTCGGCACGCACCTGGACATAGTCGCGCACGCGCCTCAGTAGGCGCAGGGCGACGCGAGGCGTGCCACGCGCTCGCCGGGCAATCTCGTCCGCGCCTTCGGCCTCGATTGGCACTTCCAGAATGCGGGCGCCGCGCCGGACGATGCTCTCTATGGCCTCAAGCTCGTAAAAGTCCATCCGGTATTGGGCACCGAAGCGGGCTCGCAGGGGCGCGGTCAAGAGCGCCAGCCTGGTGGTGGCCCCGACGATGGTGAAGCGCGGCAACTTGAGGCGGACGCTCCGGGCGCCCGGCCCCTTGCCGGTGACGAGGTCGAGGGCGAAGTCCTCCATAGCCGGGTAAAGGATCTCTTCGATAGCCCGGCCGAGGCGATGCACTTCGTCTATGAACAGAATGTCGCCCGCGCGCATGTTGGTCAGGATGGCCGCCAGGTCCCCGGCGTGTTCTATGGCCGGCCCGGCCGTAGTGCGAATATTGGCTTTCATCTCGTTGGCAACCACGTGGGCAAGGGTCGTCTTGCCTAAGCCGGGTGGACCATGAAACAAGATATGGTCCAGGGGTTCTTTGCGGCTGCGGGCAGCTTCGATCAAGATGGTCAGGTTGGCCTTTAGCTTCTCCTGGCCGGTGAACTCGCGCATGAGCTGAGGCCGCAGCAGACCGTCCAGGCTGCGCTCCTCTGGCCTTGGCTGGCCGCTGATAGTCCGTTCGCCGGCCGCGTCTGCGCTCATAGTGTGCCAATTATACGCGATTCCGGCCAGGCCGTCCGGCCTCGCTCTCGCCGGGCAAGGGCTTTGCCCGTACAATCCGGGCCATCGCGCCAGGAGG
>JBOGUG010000219.1:0-1426 GCA_050696115.1 Promineifilaceae bacterium (SeqCode)
AGCCGCCCCTGCGCGTCTGGCAGGTGACGCCGGCCGCCGCCAGGCCGCAGGCCCCCGCCTGGGTTGTCGGCCGGCTGGTTCACGCGGCCCTGGCCAACTGGCGCTTTCCCGGCGCCGGCTTTGGCGACTGGCTGGCCGGCCGGGCGCGCGCCCTGGGGCTGACCGACGCGGCCCGCCTGGCCGACGCCGTCCGCCAGGCCGAAAGGCTGCTGACCCGGCTGCAGGGCCACGCCCTGTACGCCGAGGCGACGGCCGCCGAGCGCCGCCTGCACGAGGTCGCCTACAGCCGCGCCGAGGCTGAGCGGGTCGAAGTTGGCGTGATTGATCTGCTCTACCGGTCGGCCGGCGGCTGGAGCTTGGTCGAGTTCAAGAGCGACCACCTGAGGGCCGGCGTCGGCGTGGAAACCTGGTTGGAGGAGATGGGGCACCGGGCCCAGGCCGGCCGCTACGCGGCCGCCGTCGAGGCGCTGCTAGGGCAACGGCCGCGGGCGCTGATCTGCCTGCTCGACTGGGGCGGGGCCGTCCGGCTCCAGGAAGTGTAGCTGGGCCTAGGCGAGGTTTAGGGGCAGCCGGAGGGCACGTCGCTGCGGGCCGTCGCCAGCAGGCTGCCCAGCAGCAGGTCGCCCCGAGGGCCGGGGGGAGCTAACTCGGGCCGACCCATGCCGCGAACAGGGTGTCCAGGTCGCAGGCGCAGCTCGCCTCGGCCGTCGCCTGCAGGCTGGCGCCGCTGGCGTGGCCCCAGCTGTGCTCGGCCACGTAGGCGCGCAGGAAGGCGTCGAAAGCCGGCCCGCCCATCGCTTCGCTGAGCGCTTCGAAGAACAGCGGCCCCCGGCCGTAGACGATGGCGCTGTACGCGTTGCCCTCGTAGGCCCCGGCCGGCAGGCCGATGGGTATCTCAGCCTGTTCCACGCTCTGCCAGCGGCCGAGGAACGAATTCCGGTAGCCCGCGCCAGCGGCCGGGCCGTGGGCGTCCAAAAAGTAGAGGTAGGTAGCGTATTGGGTCAGCGACTCGTCCAGCCAGGGCTCATCTGGTTGGTCGTTGCCCACCAGGCTGTAGAACCACTGGTGGGCGACCTCATGGCCAACCACCGAATCGAGCAGCACTTCGGCCGGCGTGGCGCCAAAGCTCTCGGCCGGGTCGTAGAGCCGGCTGTTCATGACGATCACGCCCGGATATTCGACCCCCAGGGCAAGGTTTTGCACCGCGACGGCATCCAGCTCGGTGTAGGGGTAGGGGCCGAAGCGCCGGTTGTAGACTTCTAGGGCAACGGCCGCGCTCGCCAGCGCCACCTCGTTGCGGGCCTCGAAGCCAGCCGGCGCGTAGGCGTTGATTGTGGTCGGGCCAACGGCGGCCGTGGCCGAGACGTAGCCGGCGCTGCTGGCGAGGTAGAAGTCGCGCGCCGGCCCGGCCGCGAAGGTGGCCGTC
>JBOGUG010000220.1:0-12712 GCA_050696115.1 Promineifilaceae bacterium (SeqCode)
CCGCCGGAGGCGGCTGCCTATCCACCGCCGCTGCCCGCCCGGCCGCGCCGGATTGGGCGCAGCCTGGCGCTTGGCTGTGGCTGTCTGCTGTTGCTGGTGGCGGCCGGCTGCGCCGCCAGCGTGTTCGCCCTCGACGCTTACGCGCCTGACGTCTTGTGGTGCGGGCCACTAGAGGGGCTCGTGGAGCGACTTGGGGTCAGCCTGACCTGTCCGATGCCCGTGGCCGGATAGCCTCTGGAGCTCGCCGACCTCCAGAGGTCAGTCCATAATCCCCAAATCCTAGCCGGCCTATATAATTGCGCCATGCAAACCGAAGAGCACGACTCGCTACCCCATTGGGACCTGAGCAACGTCTACCCCGCCCTCGACGCGCCGGAGCGCCAGGCCGACTTTGAGCGCCTCGGCCGCGAGCTTGACGCCCTCGAGGCGTACTTGGACGCCCAGGCCATTGGGCCGACTCAGGCCGAGGCCGGCCGGGCCCACGCTCCGGCCGGCCTCGGCCCGCTTCTGAACGCGCTTCTGGAGCGCTTCAACGAAGTGGAGCTTCTGGCCGGCAAGCTGCGCGCTTTTGCCTATAGCTTCGTCACCACGGACTCCTACAACACCGATGCGCGGCGCCAGCTTTCTGAGCTGGATGGCCTGAATGTGCGCTTGCAGAAGGCCAGCGTACGCTTTCAAGGCTGGCTGGGGACGAAGATCGGGCGGCTGCCGGCCGCGGTCGCCGAGGGCGGCCTGGCGGCCGAACACGCCTTTTTCCTCCAGGAGACGGCCGAGCAGAGCCGCTACCTGATGTCCTACCCTGAAGAGGAGCTGGCGGCCGAATTGGGCCCAAGCGGCGCCGAGGCCTGGTCGCGGCTGCAAGGCGCCATCTGTTCCCAGCTAAAGGTGCCCTTCGAGCGCAACGGCCAGGTTGCCGAGCTGCCTATCACCGTGCTCCAAAACCTGGGCAACGAGGCCGACGGCGACCTGCGCCGCCGGGCGCATGAGGCCGAGCTAAACGCCTGGGCCAGCGTGCGCGAGCCGCTGGCGGCTTGTCTGAACGGGGTCAAAGGCGCGGTCAGCATCCTCGACCAGCGCCGCGGCCGGCGCGACGCGCTCCACAGCGCCATTGACGCGGCCCGAATGGACGCGGAGACGCTGGAGGCCATGCTGGCAGCTATGCGCGCCGCCTTCCCGGTCTTCCGCAGTTACCTGCGCGCTAAGGCCGGCCTGTTCGGCCGGGAACAATTGCCCTGGTGGGACCTGCGCGCGCCGGTTGGCGAAGTCTCGCGCCGCTTCACCTTTCCCCAGGCGCGGGCCTTCATCCTGGATCATTTCGCCGACTTCTCGCCGCGGCTGGCGGCCCTGGCCGAACGCGCTTTTGAGCACGCCTGGATAGATGCCGAGCCGCGCGACGGCAAGCGCGGCGGCGCTTTCTGCATGGCTGTTAAGGCGCTGGAGGAGTCGCGTATCCTGTGCAATTTCGATGGCTCGCTCGACCAGGTGGCCACGATCGCCCACGAGCTGGGCCACGCCTACCACAACGAATGCCAGCGCGGCCGCAGCCCGCTGCAGAGCCGCGACCCAATGACCCTGTCTGAGACGGCGTCTATCATGTGCCAGACGCTGATCACCGAGGCAGCGCTGGCCGAAGCGGCCGGGCCCCAAGAAGAGCTCGCCATCCTGGAGGGCTTCCTGGGCGACGCCACGGCCGTTGTCGTGGACATCAGCTCCCGTTTCCTTTTCGAGCAGGATGTCTTTGAGCGCCGCCAATCGGCCGAGCTGTCGGCCGATGACTTTTGCGCCATCATGCTGCGCTGCCAGCGCGAGACGTACGGCAACGGCCTGGATCCGGACCACCTACACCCCTATATGTGGGCCTGGAAGCCGCACTATTACATTCCGGAGCTATCTTTCTACAATTTCCCCTACGCCTTCGGCCTGCTCTTCGGGCTGGGCCTGTATGACCTCTACCGCCGCTCCGGGCCGGCCTTCCTGGACGAGTACGACCGGCTGCTGCGCGACACGGGCATGGCCCCGGCGGCCGAGCTCGCCGGCCGCTTTGGCATCCACCTGTCGGAGCGCGCCTTTTGGGACGCCAGCCTGGCCCACGTTGCCGGCCGGGTGGCGCGCTATGTAGAATTGGCTAACGGCAGCGCCCAAGGAGAACACACGTGACCGGGAGGATTACGCATATTTTTCTGAAGACAGCCCACCGCGCCCCGCTGCAGGCGGTGGATTCGGCCGCGGCCGAAGCCGGCCTTGGGCTGGCCGGCGACCTGAACTACGGCGTGCGCAAGCGCCAGATCCTGCTCATTGACGACCAGACGTTGGGCGAGTTCGGCCTGGAGCCGGGCCAGATCCGCGAGAACGTCGTCGTCAGCGGCCTGGACCTGGCCGGCCTGGCCGAGGGGGCTCAGCTGCGCGCCGGGGAGGCGCTGCTCGAGGTAACCGGCGACTGCGACCCTTGCCAGTTCATTGATGCCATCCGGCCGGGGTTGGAGGCGGCTATGCGCGGCCGGCGCGGCATCTTCGGCCGCGTCGTGCAGGGCGGCCTTATCCGCCTGGGCGACCCTGTCGAGGCGCTGGCCGTGACCGAGAGACAGCCCTGAGCGCCCCAAGCTGCGTTAGAATCTGCTAAAAGCTTTCTCCCCGCTAGCCCGGCCCCGGAACCTCAAGCGGCCCTGCTCCGTTAGAGTAGGTGAGCCGCCGGCAGGCGGCCGGCATGGCGAGAACACGCCTGCCAACATCTTAGCAAGGAGAACGATCATGAGCTTTACCCGCAGCGGAGTGGCGCTGAGCGCCCTCCTCATTTTGAGCCTGATTCTGGCGGCATGCACCCCCGGCAGCGGGCTGGGCGGAACCCCAACGGGCGAGCCGGCCGACCGGAATACGCCTGTGCCCGCCACCGACGAGCCCGCGCCCGAGCCAACCGACGAGCCGGCCCCGGAGGCCGGCCCGCTGGAGGGCACCAGTTGGAGCCTGACCTCGTACGTGGTCGGCGACGTGCTGATGAATCCGGCCCCCGGCGGCCAGGCCAGCATCAGCTTTGCCGGCGGCGAGCATTCGGGCAGCACCGGCTGCAACCTGTTCAGCGGCGGCTACAACCTGGAGGGCGAGTCGCTGACCTTGGCGGAGCCCATCGCCACCACCCGCCGCGCCTGCTCCGAGGCGCTCACTGCCCAGGAGACCGCCATTCTGGAGCTGCTGCCCCAGGTGGCCGGCTACACGCTGGACAATGGCAACCTGGCGCTGACGGCGGCCGACGGCACGCCCCTGCTGACCTACACCCGCCTGGAGGACGCTGAGCTGGTCGGCGCGACCTGGAACCTGATCGGCTACAGCCAGGGCGTCGCCTTTGTCTCGGCCTTGAGCGGCACCAACGTGACGGCCGTCTTTGAGGCCGATGGCTCGTTTGGCGGTCAGGCCTGCAACCACTACGGCGCCGAGTACAAGACGGACGGCCAGGCGCTGACCTTTGAGGACGCCGTCCAGACCCAGATGCTGTGCACCGAACCAAAGGGGGTCATGGACCAGGAAGGGGCCTACTTCAGCGCCTTGAACGAAACCGCCAGCTATGCGATCAGTGGCGACCGCCTTGACCTGTTCGACGCCCAGGGCAAGCTGCTGGTCAGCTTCCAACTTGGCCCGCCAGGCGGCTCGGCCGATCCGGCCGCCCTTGTCGGCGCCGAGTGGCTGCTGGAGAACTTCGTCATCGGCGGCGACGCCGTCAACTCCGTCTTGCAGGGCACGGAGATCGTCGCCACCTTTAGCGAGGACGGCGGCGTCAGCGGCCGGGCCTGCAACACCTTCAGCGGCAGTTACACGGTGGACGGCGACAAGCTCGAAATTAGCCCGCTGATTCACACTGAGATCGCCTGCCTGGAGCCGGCCGGGGTGATGGAGCAGGAAACGGCCTTCTTCGAGGCGATGCATAAGGCGGCCAGCTATGCCGTCAGCGGCGACCAGCTAACGCTGTACGATGCCGGCGGCCTTGAGCTGCTCATCTTCCGCGCCCAGTAGGCGCCTCACTTTCGGCTACTGACCTCCCGGGGGCTCCAAGACCTCCGGGAGGTTTTCTGTTATCCTCGGCTCGCATGCCGCAACTGCGCAGCCCTGACATCCAGATCGGCCGCCCCCATCCGCTCGGCGCCACTCTGAGCGCGGCGGGCGTCAATTTCTCCCTTTTTTCCAAGAACGCGGCCGCCGTCGAGCTGCTGCTTTTCGATTCGGCCGATGACGGCCGGCCGGCGCGGGCCATCCCGCTGGAGGCCAACCGCCACCGTACTTTTTACTATTGGCACGCCTTCGTGCCCGGTTTGAGGGCCGGCCAACTGTACGGCTACCGCGTCCACGGCCCCAACGACGCCGGCCGCGGGCTGCGCTTCGACGCCGACAAGTTGCTGCTCGACCCCTACGGCCGGGCGCTGGCTTTGCCGCGCGACTTCAGCCGGGCGGCCGCCTCCCGGCCGGGCGACAACGCGGCCCAGGCGATGAAGAGCGTGGTGGCCGACCCGGCGCTCTATGATTGGGAGGGCGATCGGCCGCTGGGCCGGCCGGCGGCCCAGACCGTCATCTACGAGCTCCACGTCAAGGGTTTCACCCAGCACCCAAGTTCCGGCGTGCCGGCCGAGCGGCGCGGCCGGTTCGCCGGCCTGATTGACAAGATCCCCTACCTGCAAGAGCTCGGCGTGACAGCCGTTGAGCTGCTGCCGGTCTTTGCCTTCGACGCGCAGGACGCGTCGGCCGGGCTGACCAACTACTGGGGCTACAGCCCGGTGTCCTTTTTCGCGCCCCACCCGGCCTATGGCTCCCAGGCGAGCCATCTCAGCGCCCTGGACGAGTTCCGCGACCTGGTCAAGGCGCTCCACCGGGCCGGCATCGAGGTCATTCTGGACGTGGTCTACAACCACACGGCCGAAGGCGGAGCCAACGGGCCTACCTACTCCTGGCGCGGCTTGGCCAATACGGTCTATTACTTGCTGCAAGAAGACCGGGCCAAGTACGCCGACTACACCGGCACGGGCAACACCTTTAACGCCAACAACACCATCGGCCGGCGTTTAATCCTGGACAGCCTGCACTACTGGCGCACAGAGATGCACGTGGATGGCTTCCGCTTCGACCTGGCGTCGGTGCTGACCCGCGACGAGCGCGGCGTCCCGCTGCCCCGCCCGCCCGTCATTTGGGACATCGAGTCTGACCCGCGCCTGGCAGGCGTCAAGTTGATCGCCGAGGCCTGGGACGCGGCCGGCCTGTATCAGGTGGGCAGCTTCGTGGGCGACCGCTGGAACGAATGGAACGGCAAGTTCCGCGACGACGTGCGCGCCTTTCTGCGCGGCGACACGGACACGGCCGAAAGGCTGCCGGCCCGCTTGCTAGCCAGCCCCGACGTCTACGCCAACGACGGCCGGGAGGCGGAGCAGTCCATCAATTTCGTCACCAGCCACGACGGCTTCACGCTCAACGACCTGGTCAGCTACAGCGTCAAGCACAACGAGGCCAATGGCGAGGGCAACCGGGACGGATTCGACCATAATCTCAGCGCCAATTACGGCGTGGAAGGGCCGAGCGACGACCCACAAATCGAGGCCGTACGCAACCGCCAGGTCAAGAATTTCCTAGTGCTGAATCTGCTGTCGCTTGGCCTGCCCATGTTGCTGATGGGCGACGAGGTGCGCCGCAGCCAGGCCGGCAACAACAACGCCTACTGCCAGGACAACGAAATCAGCTGGCTGGATTGGCGCCTGGGCGAGCGCTACGCCGACATTGGCCGCTTCACCCAGAAATTGATCGCGCTGCGCCTGCGCCAGGATCTATTTCGCGTCCGGCCGGGCCTCACCCTGGCCGATTTTCTGCACCAGGCGCGCATCCACTGGCACGGCACCAAGCTGGGCGCGCCCGACTGGGGCCCAAATTCCCACAGCCTGGCGGCCACGATCGAGTGCCTCAACGGCCGCTGCTTGTTGCACGCCATTTTTAACGCCTATTGGGAGCCGCTGGAGTTCGAGCTTCCAGCCCACCCCTGGCGGCGCGTCCAGGACACCGGCCTGGACGCGCCCGACGACATTTGCGACCCGGCCGAAGCCCCTGCCCACCCCGGCGACCGCTACCCGGCCGCCGCCCGCACCGTCGTTCTGCTGGTCGCCGACCGGTCGGCCAAGAAGCCCCCCGAGGTTCCTTGACTTCCGATAGGAGCGCCCCGCTTGCGCGCCGGCGCGCATGGGCTAAAACAGATCCATGTCCGCTAATGTGGCCGCCATCAACGCCGCCCGCGACTTCATCCGCGGCCAGGCCGGCCTGCGGCCCGAAATCGCGCTCATCCTGGGTTCCGGCCTGGGAGGGGTGGCGGCCGCCGTGCGCGACCCGGCCGCCATTCCCTACGCCGACATACCCGGCTTTCCTCTGTCCACCGTGCCAGGCCACGCCGGCCGTTTGCTGCTAGGCCGCCTCGAAGGCCGGCCGGTGGCCGTCATGCAGGGCCGCTTCCATTACTACGAAGGTTACCCCATGCCGCTGGTCGTCTTCCCGCTGCGCGTGCTGCACAGCCTTGGAGCTACCACGCTGATCGTCACTAACGCGGCCGGGGGCCTCAACCCCGACTTCGAGCCCGGCGACGTCATGCTGATCCGCGACCACATCAACCACATGGGCGCCAACCCGCTGCTGGGGCCGAACGAGGACGCCCTCGGGCCGCGCTTCCTGGACATGACCCACGCCTATGACGCCGAGCTGCGGGCCTTGGCCGTGCGCGTGGCAGCCGCGGCCGCCATCCCCTTGCGCCAAGGCGTCTACATCGCCCTCTCCGGCCCGACCTTCGAGACGCCGGCCGAGCGCCGCCTGCTGCGCCAATTGGGCGCCGACGCCGTCGGCATGTCGACCGTGCCGGAGGTCATCGCCGCCCGCCATGCCGGCATGCGCGTGCTGGGCTTTTCGGCCATCAGCAACGTCGCCACCGGCGGCCCCGACCAGCCGGCCGACAGCCACGAAGAGGTGCTGGCGATGGCGGAGGTGGCCGGCCGCAAGCTGCAAACCATCCTGCTCGGCGTGCTGGCCGAAATGGGCTGATGCCGGCCGGGGCAAAAGATCCAGCCGGTTTCATGCTATACTGTTCCCAGGGAAGGCAACACCACACCAAGGGAGGCTAGAGTGAACCTGCTGATACGCATCGTCCTCAACATCGTGGTCAACACGATCGCGATCTGGGTCGCCGACCAGCTGATAGACGGCATCCGCACCGAGGGCGGCTCGGCCGCGCTGATCGTCGTCGGCGTCATCTTCGGCCTGGTGAACACTTTCGTCAAGCCGGTGGTCAAGATACTCAGCCTGCCGGCCCTGATCCTGACTCTGGGCCTTTTCACCCTGGTGATCAACATGGCCTTGCTGGGGCTGACGGCCGCCCTGGCCGGCTCACGGCTGGAAATCACCGACCTGCTGAGCAATTTTCTGGGCGCGCTGATCATCAGCCTTGTTAGCTGGATCCTGAACGCGCTGCTGCCGGATCGCTCCTGAGGCGCAGAGCGGCGAACGCAGGCCAGCCCGGCGTCGCCCATGACGCCGGAGGTTAAGCATGGAAACTCCGCTCCTGGTGACGGCCCTGGTGGCCGCGCTCCTCGGCCTACTGGTCTGCTTCGCCGGCTATCGCCTCTTCCTGGCCCTGCTGCCGATCTGGGGCTTCTTGACTGGCTTTGGCCTGGGGGCCATCGTGACCGCCAACCTGACCGGCGACCCCATGCTGTCCACGCCCATAGCCTGGATCGCGGCCGTCGCGGCCGGGGTGATCCTGGGCCTGCTGGCCCATTTCTTCTTCTTGCTGGGCGTGGCCCTGTACGTCGGATCGCTTGGCTTTGGCCTTGGCGTCTCGCTCATGCTCGGCCTGGGCTTTGAGAGCGGGCTGGGGGTCTGGCTGGTGGGCGTGGGCGCCGGCATTTTGCTGGCGGTCATCACCCTGGCCCTGCGCCTGCAAAGATACCTGATTATCTTCGTCACCGCGCTCAGTGGAGCGGGCGCCATCCTGACAGGCGCCCAACTTCTGCTCGGCCGGCTGGAACCGGCCGACCTCGCCCGCGGCGCCCTGCTGTCTGGCCTGCGCGAGTCTCCGCTCTGGCTGATCGCCTTCGTCGTCGTGGCCGCGCTGGGCATGCTTGTGCAGCTACGCAGCAGCCGCGACTACGACGTTCGCCGCCGCGGCCGCTGAAGCTAAGTTCTTGCCAAGGCCCTTCATTCTGGGCACAATTGACCCCCTATGACTGCGACTGTTGAAGACCGGCCGGCGGCCGCGGCCGGCCCTGCCTGGTATCAAATGTCGGCCGCCGACGTGGTCGAGCGCCTGGGCAGCCACCTCGAGCGCGGGCTGGACTCGGCCGAGGCCAGCGCCCGCATAGAACAATATGGCCCCAACGAGCTGGTCGAGCGCGCCGGCCGCTCGCCCTGGAGCATCCTGTGGGAGCAACTGACCGGCTTCCTCACCCTGCTCCTGATCGCGGCCGCCGGAATTTCTATCTTCCTGGGCGACCTGATTGACGCCATCGCTATCTTGCTCATCGTCGTCCTGAACGCGGCCCTGGGCTTCAGCCAGGAGCACCGGGCCGAACAGGCGATGGCGGCTCTCAAGCGCCTGGCGGTGCCCAGCGTGCGCGTCAGGCGCGGCGGCCGCATCGTCGAGCTAACCGCCCGCGAGCTGGCCCCCGGCGACGTGGTCATCCTGGAGACGGGCAACGCCGTCCCGGCTGACGGCCGGGTGTTGGAAAGCGTCAACCTGCGCGTCACCGAAGCCGCCCTCACCGGCGAGTCGGAGCCGGTGGACAAGGAAGAGCAGCTCGTCTTCGAGAGCGAGCGTGCGCTCGGCGACCGGCGCAACATGGCCTACATGGGCACCGTGGTCAGCTACGGCCACGGCGAGATGATCGTCACGGATACCGGCATGGCCACCGAGCTCGGCCGCATCGCCGACCTGATCCAGTCGGTGGGCGAGGAGCAGACCCCGCTTCAGCGCCGGCTGGACCGGCTGGGCAAGCAACTGGCGGCGGCCGCCATCGCCATCGTTGCCGTGATTTTCGTCATCGGCTACCTGCGTGGGGCGGACATAGAGGAGATGTTCCTGACGGCAGTCAGCCTGGCTGTGGCGGCCGTGCCCGAAGCGATGACGGCCGTGGTGACCATCGCCCTGTCGTTGGGCGCCCAGCGGATGTTGCGCCGCCGGGCGCTGATCCGGCGCCTGCCGGCCGTCGAGACGCTCGGCTCGGTCAGCGTAATTTGCTCCGACAAGACGGGCACGCTGACGCTAAACCAGATGACCGTCACGGCGTTGGACGTGGCCAACTTCCGCATCGTCCTCCAGCAAAGCGAGCGCGGCGGCGATTTTGACGTCGTGCCCCAGAACGGCGAGGCGCCCGAAGGGGCGCTCCGGCCGACCATGGACCTGCTGCTGATCGGCGGCGCGTTGGCCAACGACGCCATTCTGGAGCGGGACGATGACGGGGAGGGCTACGTGGCCATCGGCGACCCGACCGAAGGGGCGCTGATCCTGTCGGCGGCCGAGTTCGGCCTGCTCAAGGGGGCGCTCGACGCCAGCTTCCCACGCATCGCCGAACTGCCCTTCGACTCCGTGCGCAAGCGGATGACAACCGTCCACCGCGTGCCCCAATCCAATGATGACATCCCGGCCGACCTAATGCACGTCTGGCAGCGGCGCCCGATCTCCGATCCGCCGCCCTTCGTGGCTTTCACCAAGGGAGCCGTGGACAGCCTGCTGGACATCAGCAAGGAAGTCTGGGTGAATGGCGAGGCAGTGCCCCTGGACGCCGAATGGCGTGAGCGGGTGATCGCCTCAAACGCGGAGCTGGCCGGCCGGGGAATGCGCGTCTTGGGCGTCGGGCTGCGCACCCTGGAGGCCAAGCCCGCCGCGGAGGAGATGGAAGAAGTCGAGGGTGAGCTGACCTTGATCGGCCTGTTCGGCATGATTGACCCGCCCCGGCCGGAGGTCACCGAGGCAGTCGCCATCTGCAGCCAGGCGGGCATCCGGCCGGTGATGATCACCGGCGATCACCCCCTGACGGCGCGCCACATCGCCCAGCAGGTGGGCATCGGCGATGGCGAAACCTTTATGACCGGCCAGGAGCTGGATCGGCTCAGCGACGAGCAGCTCAAGGAGGCGGCCGACAAGATCGCGGTTTTTGCCCGCGTTTCGCCGGAACACAAGCTCAAGCTGGTGCAGGCCTACCAGGAGCAGGCGCGCATCGTGGCCATGACCGGCGACGGGGTCAACGACGCGCCGGCGCTCAAAAAGGCCGATATCGGGGTGGCAATGGGCATCACCGGCACCGACGTGGCCAAAGAGGCGGCAGACATGGTTTTGCTGGACGACAACTTCGCCACCATCGTCGCAGCCGTCGAAGAGGGCCGCATCATCTATGACAACATCCGCAAGTTCATTAAGTATCTGCTGAGCTGCAACGCCAGCGAGATCATGGTCATGCTGGTCGGGCCGCTGCTGGGGATGCCCATCCCCTTGTTGCCGCTGCAGATTCTGTGGATGAACCTGGTCACCGATGGCCTGCCGGCGCTGGCGCTGAGCATCGAGCCGGCCGAGGAGAGCGTGATGAAGCGGCCGCCCTACTCCTCGACGGAGAGCGTCTTCGGCCGCGGGGCGATGCGCTTCATCCTTTCCCTGGGGGCGGTCATGAGCGCCATCGCCATCGCCGTCGGCTTCGGCTTTTTCAGCGCCGGCCGCGAGGACTGGCAGACGGTCCTGTTCACCACCCTGATCTTCGCCCAACTGGCGCTGGCCCTGGGCGTACGCACCGAGGAGACGGCCCTGCACAAGGTGTTTTTCACCAACCGGCCGATGCTGGGCGCGGTCGCCCTGACGATTCTGCTCCAACTGGCTGTGGTCTACCTGCCCTTTATGCAGGCCATCTTCGAGACCGATCCGCTGCCGGCTGGCGATCTGGCGTTGACCTTCGGCGCCGGGCTGCTCGTCTTGCTGGTGGTCGAGCTCTACAAGTGGCGCCTGCGCTCCTGACCGCTTAGCCTAAAACAGCTACAATTAGGCCATGGACACTCAATGGTCGCGGCCGACGAAGCGCATGGTGGCCGTAGGCCTGGTCGTCCTGTTCGTCTTCCTGGTCATCCTGGCCCGGCCGGTGTGGCCGGCCCTCATCTTGGCCGGGCTGATCGCCTTCATACTGTCGCCCCTCATCGGCCTGGTGCAGCGGCGCATGCGCGCCCCGCGCCCGGCCGCGATCCTCATTGTCTACCTGCTGTTCGTCTTGCTGGTGGTGCTGGCGCCGGCCGTGTTTGTGCCGGCGATTGCCGCCTCGCTGACGGCGCTGGACATTAACTTCGTGGAGATCACCAGCAACGCGCGCGACGGCCTGGTGGCGTTGCTGGAAAGCTGGCGCGAGGTGACCTTGTTTGGCTCGCGACTGGACCTGTCGGCCGTGGTGAACCCGGCCCTCGACGCGCTCCTGGAGGCGCGCATCGAAAACCTGATCCCGTCGGTGGAGCAGATCTTGGGGGCTCTGCCGACGACGCTGGAGCTGACCGCCAGCGTTTTTGGCGTGCTGCTGACGGTGGTTGCCTCGGCATTTTTTACGTTCATGCTCTCGATTTACATGAGCCTGGACGGGCCGCGCTTACGGCGGGGGGTGATGGGCTATGTGCCGGAGGCGTACCGGCCGGAGTTGCAGATGCTGCTCAGCCGCATCCAGCGCATCTGGAACGCTTTCATCCGTGGCCAACTGACGCTGTCCTTCGTGATATTCGTCGTGGTGCTGATCACCACCAGCATGATCGGCCTGCCGGGCTCGTTTGCCCTGGCGGCCGTGGCGGGCGTCTTGGAGCTGGTACCGAACATCGGGCCGGTGCTGGCCGCCGTGCCGGCCGTGGTCATCGCCCTGATCCAGGGCTCGACGGTGCTTGAAGTGAGCAACCTGACCTTTGCCCTGATCGTGCTGGCACTGTATACGCTGATCCAGCAGTTGGAGAACCAGCTCTTGGTGCCCAGGATCCTGGGCGGGGCGGTGGAGCTGCCCAGCGTGGTCGTGCTGGCGGCCGTATTGATCGGAGCCAGCGTTTTCGGCGTGCTGGGGGCGCTGCTGGCGGCCCCGGTGGTGGCCAGCGGCCGGCTGGTGGTGGCCTACGCGCTCAACAAGATGCTGGACCGCGAGCCGTTTGCGGCCGAGCCGGCGACGGTGCCGCGTGTGCCGGGGGCGGCCTCGCTGCGCGAGCTGTGGGAGCGGATCGTGGCTGCCTGGGAGCGGGCCTTTTAGTAACCTCGGCCAGCGTCTAATCAGGCGCTGCGGGGAGGCAGGACGCACTCTTCATTGATCGGCAGGTAGACGCGGAACAGCGTCCGGCCGGGGGCCGATTCCACCCGAATGTCGCCGTCGTGCTTGTCCACAACGATGTTGTAGCTGATGGGCAGCCCCAGCCCAGTACCCTTGCCCGGCGGCTTGGTGGTGAAGAAGGCGGTGAAGATGCGATCCTGGGCTTCGGCCGGGATGCCCGGCCCGTTGTCTTCGACCTCCACCACGGCCGCGTCGCCCTGGCGGTAGGCGCGGATCCAGAGCGTCTTTTCGGCCTCGGCCTTGTCCATCAGGGCGTCAATGGCGTTGTCAATCAGGTTGGTCCAGACCTGGTTTAGCTCGCTGCCTCGGCCGTCCACGCTGGGCAACTCAGGCTCATACTCGCGGCGCACGTTAATTTCGCTCTTCTTGAGCTTGTGCTGCAG
>JBOGUG010000221.1:0-5903 GCA_050696115.1 Promineifilaceae bacterium (SeqCode)
ATGTGGAATATTACAAGAGCAAGGGACTGGGGCCGCTGCGCGAGAGCCTAATTGGCAGCGCGCCGCTAATCACCGGCACCTTGGTCGTCCTGTTCATCAGTTTCCGGGTCTTCGATGTCAACGTCCTAGCGTCCGCCTTCGCCACCGGCAGCGTGGACGCCCTAACTGTGGGCTTGACCGAGCTGCTGGCGACGGCCGATTTCCTGGTCTGGCTCTACCTCATCTTTGCTATCAGCAACGCCATGATGCCCAGCAGCTCGGATAGGCGCGCCTGGCCCCTGTTTGCCCTCCTGCTGGCAGCCGCGGCCGGGGTCGTCTACCTGCTTGATCTCGATCTCGTCTTGATCGAGCCCTTGGGCGCGCCGGCCCGGGCCATCTTTGGCTACCTCGGCCTGGCCTTTTCGCTCGCCATTGGGGTGGATCTGTTCTTTATGCTGCTGATTGGCTTGGTGGAGTGGGCAGCAAGCAGGCTCAAAGGGGTAGATTTAGTATACGGCCAGGCCGCGCCGCCCGATTCCGGCCGCCAAGCCTCCCTCTAAAAGGCAGCGCCCCGGCTGTTGCGGGGCGCTTTAGTTCTCAGACGCTGGCTGGCTCGGCCGGCGCCGTGCGCTCGACGACGATCTTGCAGTCTGCCACCAGGGCCGCGATGAGCGCCAACGACGCGTAAAATGGCGCCAGGGCGATGCCGGCCACGCCGACCACCAGCGGAATCCGCAGCAGTTCCCGGTCGTTGCGATTCTTGATCACAATGCGGCGCACGCCCGCCTCTTGCACCAGCCGTTTCACCGCGTCCACCAGCTCGGCGCCGGTGACGCGGAACTCTTCGCTGAAGGTCCGGCCGCCGTCGCCCTTCGCTCCGCTCTCGATGCTTTCCTCTTCGATATGGATGTGTTCCTCACTCATGTGTCCTGCCTCCGTCATGCAGGGGTTCCCTTGACTCGGGTCTATCGCTTGTCAGTTGCAATACGTCCCAGGCCGGCCTTTGGTTGCAGAATCCTTAGCCGGCCGGTTCCGGCTCCGCTGGCAAGAACTCAATCTCCAGCGTTCCTTCCGCCAGCCGGCCGGAACCGGCCCGCATTTTAGCCAGCACCGTGGGCAATATGATCTCGCGCTTGAAATTTCCTATCGTGATGAAAAGCTCATCGCCGCGCTTGCGCAGTTTGACATCGCTGCTGCGCACAAAGGGCAGCGGCAGGCGCATCAGGTAGCGGCCGTCGCCGGCCGGAGCCAGTTCCTGAAATCGGCCGGTATAGAAGATCTGCCCCGGATCCTGTTCGCCGAAACAATCCAACGCCAGCCGCTCCAGCGCCGCCAGGCCGATCACTTCCTCGGCGTAATATGGCACACGCCACAGCGGCAACGGGGCGAAATTGCTCTCGATCAGCTCCAGGTATTTTGTCTGCACCTCGCGCCGCTGGCGCAAGAAGTCGCCCGCGTCCTCATGCTCCGGCAGCACCCGGTTGATGACGACGCTATCCACCGGATAGTTGAACAGGGCCAGGTAGCTGATGGCGCGCTCAGCCTCCCGAATGACCATTTTTTCAGGGGTGACAACCACGCGATAGCTGGCGACGGCCGGATCGCTCAGCGTCTCCCGCAGCTCGGCCGTGGCCTCGTCAAGCTTGTGAAGGGCCTCAAGCACGTCGGCCGGAGCCTTCAAGAGGCGGCCGGCGAGCGGCGCCAGCGCGCGCAATACCCCTCTCTCGATCCGCGATACGTGGCCTGCATACCAGCGGAAAGTGTCTGGGATGGTCAGCAGCCGGATCGTTTCGCCGGTCGGCGCCGCGTCAATAATCAGCCGGTCGAAATTCCGCTCGTTGGCCTGCTTGTTGATGTGCAGCAGGGCGACGATCTCATCCATGCCCGGAATCGCAGACAGCTCGTCGGCGATAACCCGATCCATTGCGCCGCGAGTGGCAAGCAGGCCCGAGACGAACTCCTGGAGTGTGTCCCAGTAGTTGTAGATGTCCGCCACGGCGCTGATCTCCTGAGCGTATAGGTTCTCGGCCACCTGAACCGGCTTCTCGCTTAAGGCCAGCTCCAACGAATCGGCCAGGCTGTGGGCGATGTCCGTGCTGGCGACCAAGGTCCTGAAGCCCAGTTGGGCGCTATGCAGGGCGGTGGCGGCAGCGATGGTCGTCTTCCCCACTCCGCCTTTGCCCAAATACAAGATGATTCGCATCCTACCTCCACGCCATCCTCAGGCGGCTGCGACTGTAATCCAGCCGCCGGCCGCAGGCAAGGGCTCGCTGGCTGCAACCTTTCCGGCCGGGCCGCGTACTGGTGGGTAGCCATTTGAGCCCGGCCGGAATGCGGCCGGGCGGCCAAGCTAGTTGGAGAGGAGATCGAGCATGAGTCCGAAACCCACCTCAGAGCGCATGACGGCCCTTCGCGGCTCGTTGGAGGCGTTGCCTTTTATCAGTCCGGCCCAGATCGAGCGCTGGCTCCAGCTGCAGGCCGCCATTGACGCCAGCAAGGATTACCTTATTCAAGCCGTGCCCGCAGCCGGCCAGAGCGTCGAAGAGGCCCAAAAGATACTCGCCCAGCGCAGCCATACCCTCGTCTTCTTTGGCGGCACTGGCGCAGGCAAGTCCACTCTGATCAACGCTCTGCTCGGCCGAAATCTGCTGCCGACCGGCGCCGTCACGGCCGTCACCGGGGCCATTGTGTACATCGAGCAGGCGGACGACGACCAGCCTGAATCCCTGACTTTCGACTTTTGGAGTCGAGATGAGTTCGCCCGGCGCGTGCGCCGTCTGTGCCAGTTGGCCGGCCTGGCCGAGTTCGACATCACCAGCCCGGCCGAGCGCGATGCTGTCCGCCAGGCCATAGGTGAGGAGCAGGCTGCCGGCCGCGAAGAGTCCAAGGCCGAACGTGACGAATACCTGGACATTTTGCTGGATTGCATTCAAAACTTCGAGGCCAACCAGGACATGTACGCGGAAGACCCGCCGGCCACACGGACCTTCTCAATCGGCGACCCGGACGCCCTGACCCATCTGCGCGAAGATGGCTTTAAGGGCAGCGAGCGGCGCTTGATTCGCCTGATCCGCTCGGCGACATTCCACATCCGGCCGCAGGCCGGCAAGCCCGACATGCTCATGAACGGCTTCCTGCGCATTGTGGACGTGCCCGGGCTGGGCGCCGGCATGCGCCTGCATGAGGCAATCACCCTGGAAGAGATGAAGCGCGAAGACGCCCTGATTGTCCTGGTGGCCGACGGCGGCCGGCAGCGGGTAGACGAGATGAAGTCGCTGGCAGCCGTCAAATGGATCAAGGAGCACCGTCTGGCGGGGCTAAGCGGCCGCGAGCTGGACGAAGCCGCATCCAAAGTCTTTGTGGTTATAAACGGCGCCAATGTGCGCCAGGCCTTTGACCGGCTCAACTCGGGCCTGCCAGAGGCGAACCGTGAGGTCAAGGAGATGACCCGCTACTTGGCGCCAAATTACTGGGGGCGCTACCAGGATCGCGGCCGGCTTAGGCCCTACTTTCTGGTGATGGCCCCGGCCGCCCTGTACGTCGCCGATCCGCAGGGGGCGCCGGCCGAGTTCGCCGGCGAAACCGAGCGGATTCTCAAACTCTTCGCCGACCAGCTAGGTTCGGTGCCCCTGGACGACCCGCTTCATCCGCAGACGGCCGAGGCGCTGCTGGAGCTAAGCGAAGTCCCACTCCTGCGCCTACAGATTATCGAGCATATACGTCACGAACGCGTCGAAAGTCAGTTGCGCGAAGTTGGCAGCCGGCTGGCTAAAGGCGTGGCCGCCCTGCAGGCCTATTATGACAAAGAGCTGGCCGGCCGGGGCATCACGCCGCCCTACAACCTAAGCTGGGAGGCGCTCCAAGAGCGGCGCTACGAGAGCGCTTTGCGCAGCCGGCAGCAAGCATTGCCCCGCACCTTGCATACCGCCTTGCTCGATTTGAGCCGGCGCACCAACAGCAACGCCCAGTTCGCGGAACTGACCCGGCCGAGCCTGGAACGCATCCAACGCCTGGCCGAAAAGGAGGTAGCGGACGAGGTCGGCCGGCTGCTGGCGGGCTACGGCGCCGAGCATTGGGACGGCCGGGACGTTACCTTCGACAGCCTGGTTTGGGGCGCAAGCGGCATCGAGGTGCCCACGAGGCGCATCCTGTACCAAGTTGAGTTGGCCCTGCAAGAGGCACTGGCCAGCTTCATGCCCCAAGTAGCCGAGGTAATCCTGGACGAGCTTGAGGCAACGCTAGAGGCCCACGGCGTCTGGGTGCAGCTCGACCGGGCCGCTTACGGCCAGAGTTACACCTACTGCCTGCCAGAGGTTACCGGCCGGTCCCTTGACCTCGAGACCGCCTACCAAACGCTGCTGAGGCGGCTGGGCGACAATTATCGGCAGCTGTGCCGCCAGAGCGTGTTGCTCGAGATGGTGCGGCCTGAGCGCTCGATCCATTGGCGGCTCGACGCAGGCGCCGCTTGGCAACGGCTGCCCACGCGCGAGCTGGCGCTCGAGGGCGCTCTGAACGGCGGCCCGGCCGGCGCTGGGCCGCTCAGCCCGGCCGGCAGCCTGCCTGAAGCCGAGGACGAGCAAGAGCTGATTATTACCATCCTAGATAGACCGGCCGATCAGCCGGAGGATGAGGCCGCGTTGGACTTCGAGCCGCAGTCAGAGCGGCCGGAGCGCCTGGAGCAGGTCTCGCGCCAGACCAACCGGCTTTTCAAGGAGATCATCGCCGAACTGCTCGGCGACGAGGAACTGCTGCCCAGGCTGCGCCGCCTCTTCTGGCTGGAGGTCACCCGCGCCGAGCGCGATTTCAACGCCTTTCTGGTTCAGCCGACCTTAAAACAGCATAATCGGAACCTTTCCGACCCGGGGCTGCGCCAGGCGATGGAAATGGATCTGGAAAGCCTGTCTCACGTAGAAGAGCTGATGCGCGTCCGCAGCGGTTTGGCCGCCCTTGATGCCAGCCTTGCCGGCCGGGCAGCGACGGAGTCATAAATGGACATCGGCAACAACGAGCGGTTCTTGAAGCGCCTGCACTTGGACGGCCGCCTGGCTGCCTTCGTCCGCGCCCTGAACGCCTGGCTTCAAGGGCAGGCAGGCGGCGCTGGCCCTGGTCTGACCGAAGCCAGAGCCGAGAGGCTGATCCTCGCGGCCGGCGGACTGGAGCCGGTCGCCCTTGACAAGTTGCGCCAGGGCGAGGCCAACCCGGCACAGCTCTGGCTGGCGCTGCGTGATCTGCTGGCCGAAACGGGCCTAGACGCTGACCCGGCGCTCTCAGGCTCGGCCGGCCGCGAGCCGGCCGAACGCTTGGCTTCCGACCAGCCTCTGCCCCTGCTGGCGTTGACATTGGCCGCCTTCGGCCACACAGTCGGCTATCCGGCAGCCTACTTGGACCCGGCCGCGCTGCCTGTGGCCGGCAGCCCGGCCGAACTGGTCTTGCGCCGGGCAGCCGCCTTCTGGCGCCGCCAGCTTGCCCGCAGCCTGGCCGAGACGCAGAGCCTGGTGCGCCAGCTTGAAGCTGTCCCGGCGGCCGCTGTGAGCTTGGACGGGCTGGCTCCGCCAGAAACCCCCGTGGCGCCGCTGCCGCCCCATTTCCGGCCGCCGGTGGCCGTGCGCTACCCCGAAATGGCTCGCGAGACGCTCCAACTGACGGCCGAAGAAACGCAGGCCCCGCCTGCCGGCCGCGTGGTACTGACCGCCGCTGATGTCGAGGCCGAGCCGGGCGCGATAGCGCTAAACCCGGCCGACCTGCCTGCCCCGCCTCCGCTGCCACCGGTCGCGCCGCCGGCACTCGCCCCGCCGCCAGCGCCCGCCCCGCCTCCCAGGCTGCCCTCACGACGCATTCCGAATCGTGGTCCCCTTCGGCCGGTGCGCTTGCGCGTGGTCGTCCAGCGCCACCCCGACGGCCCGGGCCTCGTTGGCGTCCAGGTG
>JBOGUG010000222.1:0-13218 GCA_050696115.1 Promineifilaceae bacterium (SeqCode)
GACCCGGATCCTGTGGCCTCGGCGGCGCAAACTCTGCGATGCCCAGCACCTCCCAGGTGGCGCCGCCGTCCGTGCTCTTCAGCAGCCCGGCCGAGCCAAAGGAAAAGGAGCCGTAGCGCAGATCGCCGGTGCCGACGTATATCGTGTCATGGTCGTTCGGGTCGAGGATGATGTCGCCAATGGCGATGGAGTTGATCAGCGGCTCGTCGGTGATCGGTTCCCAGACTGTGTTTGCGTCGCAGCAGTTGGTCGTCTTCCAAACGCCGCCGCCGTCACTGCCGAAGTAGGCGATGGCTGGATCAACCGGATCGCTGGCGATGACATTGGCCCGGCCGCCGACGTGCTCCTGGCCGTTGTCCAGCGGCGCCGGCCCCAGCGCCGTGAATGACTCTGGGTCAAGGCCGAGCGGAGAGGCGCTGCCGGCCCGGCTGTAAACGCGCCGGCCGGCCGGGGCCGCGCTCTCGATCTTGGCGTCCTGCTCGCGGGCTTCCAGCAGCCAACGCTGGTCGAATTCGAAGGTTGGGTAGGTGTAGCGGGTGATCAAATAGTCGCTCCAGGCCAGCCGGGCCTGGGACTCAGCGGCCGTGTCTTCGGCCATGCCGCTGATATACGCCGTTCGAGCCGCGCCGCTGAGCCCCGCGGCGTCGGCCTGGGCCTGGCGGCCGGCGGCCGACTCCGGGGCCAGTTCGACCGGCTGGCGCAGCAGCCAGGCGCCGGCCGTGATGAACAGCAAAAGGGGCAAGATCCGGGCCAGGATCTTAGGCATGGAACGGTTCACTGTCGGACTCCTTGATGTGGTTATAGGCGGCCGAGCCAGGGTGATGCGACGCGATGGGGCTCTGGAAGCCGCGACCTTCAGCCAATGTGGGCCGATTATACCCAGGAGCGCGAGCGCACGAAAACGGACGCGGGGGATCGGCCGGCCAATGCGCCCGCCAGGCCGCGATCCAACCTCGGCCTAATTATTCGCCCGGCTAGCTCAGGCGTGCTACACTGTTCAAGCTGCGGGCAAGCCAGTGCCGTGGCATAGGTGCAAAGTGACGTTGGAGATTGAGAAGCTCCTGGCCGAGATCGACCAGATGGCGCGTGGCGCTTTCGAGGGCCAGCAGGCGCGCCGCCACACGCTAGACGAAGCGCTGGCAAAGCTGCGCCGCCACGCGACAGCCTGGGAGCAAATCGAAGCGGCCGTCGAGCGGGCGCGCCAATTGGCCGGCGTCAAGCTGCTGCGCGCCGCGCTGCCCTTCGACCACGAGACGCCGCTGGACACGGCCCTAACGGCCCCGCCGCCGCCGGCCCAAGCGACCGTGATCGCCAGCGACGGTTCCCAGATCCCGCCCGACCGCCACGCAGCCCACCTGTATGCCCTGGTCAACGTGGGCATCTTCGTCTACTTTCACGGCCGCGGCCGCCGCCCGGCCCAATTCAGCCTGCCGGCCCTGGACTACCCCGGCCGGGACGGCGCGCCCGACGACGAGCCGTTTGCCGACAGCCCGGCCGTGGTCGCGCTGCGCCGCGACCGGGCTGAGATAGAAACTTTGGCGACCGTGGTCGAGGGCTACCAGGAAACGGACGTGCCGCTGGTGGCCTTGCTCGACCAGCGCTTGCTTTACTGGCCGGCCATCGGCGCCGGCGAGGGCAGCGCGGCCTCTGTGCTGTCCACCTGGCAGGCGTCAATGAGCCGCATGGGCCGGGCCGGGGCGGCCCTGGCCGGCTACATCGTCCGGCCCGGCAAGCGCTCGGTGCTGACCATGCTCGACGCGCTGGATATCGGCCGGCCGGGCTTCGATCCGGAGCGGCTCAAGTGGCGCGGCGGCCCGCTCACGCTGCTGGACGCGGCCGTGTTCAGCCATCTGTTGGGCCCCGGCCAGCGCAGCAAGCTCTTTCGCGACGTATCGGAGCACAACGACGAATTCGGCCGGCGCGACCCCGGCAATGAGGTCTGCTTCTTTTACCTCAACCCCGGCGACTCCGGCCGCCAGATTGTGCGCGTGGATGTGCCGGCTTACGTGGCCGTCCGGCCGGACCTGGTGGATGCCCTCCACGCCCTCTTGCTCGACCAGTGCCGCATTCTTGGCGATTATCCCTATGCGCTGGCCCGCGCGGATGAGTTGGCCGTGGTTGGCTACCAGGATCGCCAGAACCTGGAGGGCTTCATTGCCAACGCCATGCTGCGCGAGGGCATTGACGGCGCCCAGACCGCCAAGCAGAGCAGCAAGTCAATCGCCAGGGCCGGCCGGAGCCGGCACACGCTCTAGACGCGCCGGCCGGGCCGGAAACCGATTTGAGGGAGGGACTTTGTGGACGCAACCAGCCAACCTGAAGAGCCGAGCAGCCAACCGCTGGAGATTGGCCGCGTGCTGCGCGCCAGCACGGCCGGTTTCACCGTCGGCTGCCGGGCTGGCCAGCTATCCACGCCCAGTTTCGGCAGCCTGCTAAAGGCCCAACCGATCGATACCCGCGAGGCGGTTTACGGCCTGATCTACGACATGCATATAGACGACGACCCCCTGGTGCGCCGGCTGGTGTTGTCCGAGGGCGCCCGGCCGTCGGTTATCAGCGACCAGCGGGATAACCGGCTTCTGCCCATCGAGATGAGCGTCCTGAGTGTCGGCTATCGCCTGGATGGGAGGCTCTACCACAGCCTGCCGCCCCGGCCCCCGCTAAACCTGGACCCGGTTTACCTGTGTGACCGGCGCGACGACGTGCTGGCCTTCACTGACCGGCCGGACTACCTGCGCCTCATTTTGCGCGCGGCCGGCGAGGTGCCCGTGGATCAACTCCTGGTGGCCCACATCCGCCATGTGTATGCCTTGCGCGGCCGCGACGAGGCCTGGGCGCGGCGGATGCTGGACGAGGTGATCGAGTTGTTGCGCAGCGACTACAATCTGCTGACGCCGGTGTTGGATGCGCTGAGCCTGGCGCTGCCGCAGCTGGGTTGAGCCGCGAGGCGGCCGGGCGCTGGAACCGGCCGCCGGCTTGGATCGAAGGGGAAATTCAATGCCAGAGAATTCGGATCGCAACCTTGGCCTTGGCGTGGACGGCCGCAAGCCGGCCGGCGAACTATCGTCAGAGACTGACCCGCGCCAGGTGGCCTACATGATTGGCGGCGGCCTGCGCGAAGGCTTCCGCGCCCGACTCAACGTGGCCGCCGACCAGGTACAGGAGGGCAGCTTCCTGGTGTGCGACAGCGGCCGTTATCGCTACTACGGTCTGGTGACCGACCTGCAACTTGGCGCCAGCGACCCCCGCTTTGCCGACGAGCGCAGCCAGCGCCTCCAGCCAGCGATGGCTCGCGCCTTGTTAGGCAAGACGCTCTACACCACGGCCGTGATCTACCCCACCTTGATGCTGGACCGCGGGCCAGACGAGCCGGCCGCGGCCGAGGAGTGGCAGGCGCGGGTTGCCGAAGGCCTGGAGACGCCCGGCCCTAAACCGGTCAAGACAGTGCCGGCCCACCATACGCCTGTTCGGTTGGCCGACGCCGGCGACGTGGCCGAGATCTTCGGCCGGGATGGGCCGGGCATGTTCGAGATCGGCAGCACCATTGAGCAAGGCTACCCGGTGCGGCTAGACCTCAGCCGGCTGGTAAAGCGCTCCAGCGGCATCTTTGGGGCCACCGGCACCGGCAAAAGCTTCCTGACCCGCATGGTGTTGGCCGGCCTGATGAAAGAGGACGTGGCCGCCGCCCTGGTCTTCGACATGCACAACGAGTATGGCATGGACATCCGAGACCCGGACACAGGCCACATGGTTAACGGCCTAAAGTCCTTTTTCGGGGCCAAGGTGCAGGTGGCCGCGCTGGGCAGCGCGGCCAGCGTGCGCGATCGCCAGCCCGATTTCACCCTGGAAATATCCTCCGCCGACCTTCAGGCCAGCGACATTCTCCTGCTCGAGGGGACCCTGGACTTGCGCGGCACCAGCGGCGTCACCGTCGCGGCGCTGGAGCGCACTTTCGGCCGCGATAAGTGGTTTGCCGCCTTCATGCGCATGCGGCCGGGCGCAGTAGTGGTGGAAAACCCTGACAGCGGCAAGAGCGAGCCGGCCCCGGATTCAGTCGCCTTCTGGGCCAACGCCAACAACATCAGCGCCAGCGCGGCCGAAGGGCTGCACCGCAAACTAAAGCAGATTGCCGATAGGGATTATGTCAAGGAGCGGCCGGCCCAGGACGCCGTGCGCCAGATCGTGGACGTGCTGGAGGCCGGCCGGCATGTCGTGCTCAGCTTCGGCCGGCATGAGACCGAGCTGGATTACCTGCTGGTGTCCAACATCCTCACCCGCCGCATTCGCGAACACTGGGTGCACCGCAGCGAGGCCTTCCGTTCCCGCGAAGAGGCGCCGCCGCGGCCGCTGGTCATCGCGGTTGAGGAGGCCCACAAGCTGCTCGGCCCTGAGGTTTCCGCTCAGACGTCCTTCGGCGCAATCGCCCGCGAGCTGCGCAAGTATGGCGTCACCCTGCTCGTGGTGGATCAGCGGCCGTCGGGCATTGACGACGAGGTGATGTCGCAGTTGGGCACGCGCATCACCGGCTGGCTGGGCGATGATGACGACATCCGGGCCGTGTTGAGCGGCCTGTCCGGCCGCGAACATCTGCGCGGCATGTTGGCCCGCCTGCAAGAGAAGGAAGAGGTCTTGTTGCTGGGCTGGGGCGTGCGCATGCCCATCCCGGTGCGCTCGCGACGCTACGACGACGCCTTTTTCGCCCAGATGCGCGCCGGCCGGCCGGTCGCCGGCCGCACGCCGGCCGAGCTGGATGCCGACCTTTTCCCCTAATCGTCCAGGCCCTGCGCCTCAACCGGGTGCAAGAGCGCCAGGGCCCATTCGGTACCCTGGCAGACCGGACAGGCCACCGGCGCCTCACCGGCCATGAGACGGATCACTTCGCCACAGTTGCGACAGGCAAAGGCGCCAGCCTGCTCGACCCGCGTGCCGCTTTCGACCGCCTCCTGGCCTTCTAAATCCCAAGGCGGGATGAGGGGCAGGCCCGGTTTGACATCCCTTTCGGGATAGCGAAAGACGCTGATCCGGCCGGAGCGCTCCAGATAGGCCCGCTCGACCTGGCCCAGGTGCTCCACGCTCTCCTGGCGCAGCAGGGTAAATACTTCCTCCGAAGAGACATCTTCGCGATTCAGGCTCTCCATGTCGAGCCGGCCGTTGAGCGCCACCCGGCTGGGCCGGCCTTCAACAAACTCTTCCAGGCTCCTATTCCGCTCGGTAGCCAGCGCCAGGCCTCGTTCGAGCAAGACAACCATCGTCAGCACGACCATGCCGTGCACGAGAGGCACGTCGGGATAAAACATCGGGTCGCCGACGGCCGAGCCCAAGGCGATGATGATTACGTAGTCGAAAGGCGACAGTTGGCCCATGCCGCGCTTTCCGACCAGGCGCACAACCAGCAAAGCGAATATATACATCACGCAGGTGCGGATCAGCACCTCCAGCAGGAACAGGAGCGAAAATTCATCGCCGAAAAACATCCGTTGGAAATCGAGCGGTTCAAGGCCTGGTGGCATCGCGGTTTTCTCCTTTCGATAGCGGGCCAAGGATTCATGCGAGGCCAATTGTAGCCGCAATGCGGCCGGCAAGCGGCCGAGTTTTTCCCAACAAGTTGACGAGCGGCGGCCGGGCGCATACCCTAAGCGGCATGGCCCAGACACAGCCCCAACCGGATCAATTGAGCGCCGATATCCATTTGCTGGGCGACATCCTCGGCCGGGTCATCCGCCAGCAAGCCGGCATCGCCATTTTCGACCTGGTCGAGCGCACCCGCGCTCTGGCCAAGACCTACCGGGCCGATCCGGACCCGGCCGTGTCCGACTTCCTGAAAGGGCTCGTCGCCGGCCTGAGCCTGGACCAGGCCGAAGGGGTGGCGCGGGCCTTCACCACCTACTTTGAGCTGATCAACCTGGCCGAAGAAAGCCACCGCATCCGGGTGCTGCGCCGCCGCCAACGGGAGGCCTTTCCCCAGCCGGCCGGCGAAAGCATCGCCGCTGCCGTGGCCCATTTGCGGGCGGCCGGCGTGGACCAGCAGCAGATGGCGGCCCTGCTTGATGGGCTGGACATCGAGCTCGTCTTCACCGCCCATCCCACTGAGGCCAAGCGGCGCTCGGTGCTGTCCAAGCTGCGCAGCCTCTCGGAGCAGTTGGCAGCCCTCGAGAGGCAGGCGCTCTCGCCGGAGGAGCAAGGCTCGCTCATGGCCGAGATGACGGCCGAAGTGACTGCCCTTTGGCTGACCGAGCGCACCCGGACGCGTAAGCCGCAGGTGACCGACGAGGTGCGCACCGGCCTGCACTATTTTGAGACCACCATCTGGGACGTGATCCCCCAGACGTATCAGGAGCTTGCCGAGGCGCTGGCAGAGCACTATCCTGGCCTGGGGCCGCCGCTGCGCTTTCTGCGCTTTGGCTCCTGGATCGGCGGCGATCGCGACGGCAATCCCAACGTGACCCCGGCCGTGACGGCCGAGAGTTACCGCCTGCATCGCGGCCTGGCAGTCGAGCAGCACCGGCGCTCCGCCCAACGGCTGGCGCGCCATCTGAGCCTCTCCGGCCGGCTGGCGCCGCCCAGCCAGGCGCTGCAAGCCGGCCTGGAGCGCGCCCGGCCGTCGGAACACGTCGCCTTCTTGAAGGGGCGCTATCCGCAGGAGCCATACCGCCTGCACACCGCATTGCTGGCGGCCGAATTGGCCGAAGCATCGGCCGACGACGTGGCCGGCCGGCTGCTGGGCCAAAACGACCAGCCGCTGCCGGAGCTGCGCTCGGCCGGGCAACTGCTTCGCTCCCTGGAACTGATGGATAGCAGCCTGCGCCAGGCCGAAGTCAACGCGCCGGCCCAGGTCTGGCTGCGGCCGTTTCGCGCCCAGGCCGAGGTCTTCGGCCTGCACGTGGCCCGGCTGGACATGCGCCAGGACAGCGAGGTGCACGCGGCCGTGTTGGCCGAGCTGTTAGTCCGGCTGGAGGCGGCGGCCGGCTACTTGGAGTTGGCGCCGGCCGGGCGAACGGAGGCGCTGAGCCGCCTGCTCCAGGCGCCTGCGCCAGACCTGAGCGCCCTGGCCGGCCTCTCGGAGCAGACGATCGAGGCGCTGGCGTTGTTCGCCCTCCTGCGCCGGGCGGCGGCCGCCTATGGCCCGGAGACGCTGGGGCCCTACGTCATCAGCATGGCCCACGGGCCGGACGACGTGTTGGCCGTGCTGCTGCTGGCGCAATGGCACGGCCTCTGCTTGCGGCCGGACGGCGGCGAGTGGCTCGGTATCGTGCCCTTATTTGAGACGCGCGCCGACTTGGCCGCGGCCGGCGACGTGATGGCCGACCTGTTCGCCCAGCCCGCCTATCGCCGCCACCTGGAAGCCCGCGGCATGCGCCAGATGATCATGGTCGGCTACTCGGACAGCAACAAGGACGCCGGCTACGTGGCCGCCACCTGGGAGCTGTACCAGGCTCAAGAGCGGCTGGCCCAGGTCTGCCGCCAAGCGGGGGTCAAGCTCACCTTGTTTCACGGCCGAGGCGGCACGGTGGCTCGCGGCGGCGGGCCGGCCGGACGGGCCATCCTGGCCCAGCCACCGGGCTCAGTGGCCGGCCGTGTCCGCCTGACCGAGCAGGGGGAGGTAATTGACGAGCGTTATGGCAATCCGGCCATAGCCCGCCGCCACCTGGAGCAGGTGACCCACGCCGTGTTGCTCGCCAGCCAGGAGCGGCCGGGGCCGGAGCCGCTGTGGCGCGAGGCAATGGAGGAGTTAGCAACGGCCGGCCACCGGGCCTATCGCGAATTTGTCTTTGAGCGGCCGGAATTGCTGCGCTACTGGCAAGAGGCCACGCCGATCGGCGAAATCGGCCAAATGCGGATCGGCTCGCGGCCGGCGCGGCGCAAGTCGGCCGATCCCTTCGCCGCGCTGCGCGCCATCCCCTGGGGCTTCAGTTGGATGCAGAGCCGGCACGGGCTGCCGGGCTGGTATGGGCTAGGCGAGGCGCTGGAGGCCTTCGCGGCCGAGCCCGGCCGGCTGGCGCTGCTCCAACAAATGGCGACCGAGTGGCCTTTTTTCCAGGCCCTGCTGGACAACGCCCAGATGGCGCTGGGCAAGGCCGACATGGGCATCGCCGAGCTGTACGCCGGCCTGGTGGACGACGCGGCGCTCCGTGAACAGGTGTTCGGCCATATCCGCCAGGCGCACGGCCGGAGCAGCGCCTGGCTGCTCAGGGTGACTGGCCAACTGGCGTTGCTGGACGATGCGCGCACCCTCAAGCGCTCCATCGAGCGCCGCAATCCGTACGTTGATCCACTCAACTTCATCCAGGTCGAGCTGCTGCGTCGCCTGCGCGCCCATCCCGACCCTGAGAGCGCCGAGGCTCAGGCGCTGCTGGAAGTCATCTTTCTTACCGTGAACGGCATCGCAGCCGGCCTGAAGAACACGGGCTAGGACTCCATGACCTCCTGGAATTCTGCCAACTCCGGCAGGTCGGCCAACCTCCGGCCGACCTACTCATACACCACCTCGACGACGTAGAAGGCCACCACGCTGCCGTCGTTGGCAGAGGTAGCGAAGGCCACCACCCGGCCAGGCGTGCCGGCCGGCACCTCGGCCGCCAGCGCGGCAAACCAGTCGCCGGCGCCGCCAGTGCCCACCTCATCCCCCTCCAGAATCACCGGCGCTTGGTCCAAAACGTTCCCATCGGCGTCCTGAGCCTGGACCACCAGCGCGCCTTCGAACAGGCCGCCGCCCCGGCCGGACAGGCCAATGGCGTCGGCCGGCAGATGGCTGTGCGGCAGCGGGTTGGTAATCACCAGCCAGGGCCCCTCGCCCGGCTCGCCGTAGGCCACCTCCACCCGGGCCTCGGCCGCAATGCTGCCGTCGGCCGGGCTGGTGGAAAAGGCGACCAAGCGGCCGCTCGTCAGGCCGTCAACCTCTACCGTCAGATCAGCCGACCAGGTACCCTCGCCGCCGATGCCCACGTTGTCGCCCACCAGGATGAGCGGTTCTTCGGCCAGGACGTTGCCGTCGCTGTCCTGGGCCTGGACGACCAGGCTGCCCTCGAACAGGCCCGCGCCCCGGCCGCTGACGGTGAATGTGGTTTGGGTGAGCTGAGTGTAAGGGGCCGGCCTCTCGATGGTGATCCAGATGTTGCGCGCCGTTTCGCCGTAACGGGCCTGGACGGCGTCGGCCGTGACCAGCGACCCGTCGCGCGGCGAGGTGGCGTAGGCGAAAATCGTGAGCCAGTCGCCCGCCTCGACCTCGGCAGGCAGCGCCAGCTCAACCTCCCAGGTGCCGGGTTGGCCCGCGCCCACGTCGGTGCCCTCCAACAGGGTCGGCTGCTCGGCGACCAGGTTGCCCAGGTTGTCCAGCACCCGCACCACCAGGGCGCCTTCGAACAGACCCTGGCCGCGGCCGCTGATCGCCAGCGGCTGACCGGCCTCCAGGATTTCGCCCTGTTGCGGCGACTCGATCTCGACCGTCCAGGTGGCGGCCTGCGGGCTGGCGGCCGCGAAAGTCACCCCGACTTCATCCTGGGCAACAACGGAGCCGTCCTGGGGTGAGGTCGAAAAGGCCACAATACGGCCGCTCTCGCCTGGCGTGGCGTCGAATACCAACTCCACCGACCACTCGCCGGGGTCGCCCATATTGCCGCTGGTGATGTCCAGCACGGTGGCCTCTTCGGCCAGCGTGTTGCCGGCGGCATCCTCGACCCGCACGACGACATTGCCCTCAAACAGGCCTAGGCCGGTGCCGCTGACGGTGAGCGGCCCGCTGCTAATTTCGCTGTCTGCGGCCGGGCTGGTGATGGCCACTTGGGCCGCCAGAGCCGGTGTACTCGTCGGGGGCGGCGTTGCGGAAGGCGGCGGGCTGGCTTCTTGCTCCGGCCCGGCCGTGGCCGGAGCGCTGGTGGCCGGCGCGGCGCGGGTCGGTGTCTCAACGGCCGGCGTGATTGTGGGAGCTGCCTGGGGCTGGCAGCCGGCTATCAACAGCCCGCCGGCCAGCGCCAGCAGCATAAGCAGATAAGGATACAAGTGGCGCTTGCCAACCAAACGTTGCATGATCTCTTTACTCCTGCGAAGTGCCTATGAGGCAAGTATAGGCGCGATTAGCTGCCGGGAAAATGACGCCAGGCGCACGCAATGGCGCCTGGATGCCCTCGACATAGTAACGCTAATCGGCCGGAATGGTTCCGTTCAGCTATTGAAGTCGCATGGGCGATTATGTTAAGATGTAGGCGGTGGGCTCGCCCGCTATTTCCTGACCGCGCCGGCTAAGCTGTCCAGCTGTCCGGCCGTGGAACACTGATATTGAGGAGGATGCCTGATGAAAGGGTGGCGGTTCCTTATTGCTGGCCTTGTTCTCTTCGCGTCGCTCGCCCTAATCCCGGCCGTCTTCGCCGACAGCAGCTATGTGGTCCAGCCGGGCGACACCCTTTTCAAGATCGCGGTCCGCTTTGATCTGACCACGGCCGAACTGGCGGCCGCCAACGGCATCACCAATTACGACCGCATCTACGCCGGCCAGCTGTTGGTCATTCCGGACGGCGAGGGTGAGACGGTTCCGGCCGGCGAGACAACCATCTACGTCGTCCAGCGGGGCGACATCTTGTCCCGGATCGCGCTGCGCTTTGGGGTTTCCACGGCCGCCCTAATTCAGGCCAACAATCTGGCCAACCCCGACCACATTTACGCCGGCCAGCGCCTGATTGTCCCGGCCGGCGGCGTGGCGCCCGAGGCAGCGCCAGTTAACCCGCCGGCCGAGATTTCGGCCGAGGAGCGTTGGATTGACGTCAACCTGACGACCCAGACGCTGGTGGCCTACGAAGGCTCAACCCCAGTTCTGACCACGCTGGTCTCATCGGGCACATGGCAGTACCCGACCGTGACAGGCCAGTTCCACATCTATTTGCGCTACGTGAGCCAGGATATGAACGGCTACCGGCTGGGGTACGACTACTATCTGCCTGACGTGCCCTACGTGCAGTACTTTTTCCGCAACTACGGCCTGCACGGGACATACTGGCACAACAACTTCGGCACGCCGATGAGCCACGGCTGCGTGAATCTGCGCACGGCCGATGCCCAATGGCTTTACAATTGGGCGACCTTCGGCACGCTGGTGAATATCCATTATTAGCGGCCTGGACTGGGAATTAGGAGACTCTCAGAGTCACCGGCCGCTGACTGATTTTGGGACGGGTTTCCAGCCCGGCCGCGGGCAGGGATCTCCACGCCCCAAAATTGGGCCCCCTCCGGCGTGGCCAACCTCAAATTTACTCCGGCCGGGTCAGAGTGTGGGCCAACTCGAGCGGCCCTTCGGCCGCGCCGGCCGCCACCTCTAGCGGCGCCACCAGCCGAGCCCGCTCGATCAGGCACAGCCCTTCGGCATCCTCGCGGCAGTAATAGACGACCAGCTCGGCCGTCAATTGGCCGGCGCCGGCCTGGAATTCGGCCGGGAAGCGAAGCGGCAGCTCTGGCTGCGCCGCCGTCAGGCTGGCCCCTTCGGGGAAGGCGACCAGGCCATCCTCGCTGCTTAGCTCAACCGATAGCGGAGCCAGGTCGTTGAGCTTGTAGCCCTCCGGCAGCGCCAGGTCCAAGGTTACCTCGCCCACTCCCGGCCGGACGGCCTGGGCCTCAACCTCGATGACCTCGCCGCTGTAGGCGGTGCCGGCCGGCTGGCGCGTCAACAAGCCTTGGCTATCCACCAGAACCAGCGTGGTCACCTCGCCGGAAGCCAGGTCAGCCACGCGGATGACGTGGTTATTGGTGTCGGCGATGTACAAGCGGTCGTCGCCCAGGCTCAGCCCGCCCGGCTCGTTAAACAGCGCTTCGGCGCCGTCGCGCCAGCCGGCCGCGCCGCCGCCCAGCCAGGTGGCGCTGGCCTGCGTCTCGATATTCAGGCGCTTGATCTTGCTGTTGTAGGTGTCGGCCACGTAAAGTTGGCCGTCGCGGTAGGCCACGCCGAGCGGATGTTGCAGGCGCACTTCGTCGCCCCGGCCGTCCACGTCGCCGAAATCGAACAGGCCGACGCCCACGATGGTGCTGACTCCGCCATCGGCATCTAATTCGGCCGCCCGGATGGCGCTGGCCTCACTGTCGGCAATGAAGAGCGTCCGGCCGTCAGTCGCCAGGCCGCTGGGCTGGTTCAGGCCGGCCTGGCCATGGGGGCCGTCACGCAATTCCTCGCGGCCGGAGCCGCTGAAAACCTCGATCTGGCCGGCGGCCGGGTCAAGGGCCCAAATCTGGTGCTGGCCGGCCATGGCGATGTACAGCACGCCCTCGTGATAGAGGACATCCCAGGGCGAGTTCAGGCTCATATTGAGGGCCGGGCCACGCCGGGCGGTCGTGTAGCGCTGGCGGCCGGTGCCGGCGACCGTCTCCACCTGCCGGCCGGCCAAATCCACCTTGCGAATGGCGTGATTGGAAGTGTCGGCCACATACAGCGTGTCTGGGTCGGCCAGCGCCAGGCCCTGCGGCCGAAAGAAGGCGGCGCTCTCGAAAGGGCCATCCACCAGGGCTGGCTGGCCGCTGCCGATCACCTCCAACACGGCGCCGTCCAGGCCGGCAACGACGATCCGGTTGTGGCTAGAGTCCGCGATGAACAGCCGGCCGCCTTCGACATCGGCCAGCAACTTGCCGGGGAAGCGCAGCGGCGAGTCGGGCTGCCCCTCGCCTTCAAGCTTCAGCGCGAGCGGCCGGCGGTCTATCCGGTCTTGCGCGTCGAACTGGGCCACCATGCCGCCGATAACGGCGTCGAACAGGTCATAGATGCCCTCGCCGGAGTGGTAGCCGAAGACGTTGCCGGCCGGGTCAATCAGAACGAAGGTGGGCCAGGCGTTGGCCCCGTACTGGGCCCAGACGCGGAACTCTTTGTCGTTGATGACCGGATGCTCAAGCTCATAGCGCAAGATGATCTGGCGGATGTTCTCCGTTTCGCCCTCGTTCTCGAATTTCGCCGAATGAACGCCGATCACGACCAGTTCTTGGGCGAATTTCTCCTCCAGCCGCTTGAGCTCGGGAATGACGTGCATGCAGTTGATGCAGCCGTACGTCCAGAAGTCGAGCAGCACGACCTTGCCGCGCAGCTCGTCCAGGCTGAGCGGCCGGTCGGTGTTGAGCCACTCCAGGCCGGCCGGAAAATCGGGCGCCGGCGTCGTGCCGGCGAAAGAGCGTTCCATGGGCTCCTCCTCGGATGTCGGCCCGGCCGCGGGCGCGGCCGGCGTTGGTTCGGATCGGGCAGGCGTGACCTCAGCC
>JBOGUG010000223.1:0-1260 GCA_050696115.1 Promineifilaceae bacterium (SeqCode)
ACCTGGGCCTGAACGCCGACCAGCCGGCTGGCGACGTCGAGCCACGCCGGCCGGCCGGCCCGCGGCGCCAGCCACTGCCGCCCCAGCCGCGCCGCCAAAACCTGGGGCCAGGTCAGCAAGATGGCGCTGGCCGCGCTCACGGCTGCCAGGCCGCTTCCGGCCGCAAGCGCGCGATGAGCCCAGCCAGGGCGACCTGCTCCCGCTCGGCCGAGCTGCGCCGCTTGAGTTCGACCGCGCCTTCGGCCAGGCCGCGCTCGCCGACCACCACCCGCCAGGGCACCCCGATCAGGTCGGCGTCGTTGAACTTCACCCCGGCGCTGGCCTCGCGGTCGTCGTACAGGGTCTCCACCCCGGCCGCTTGTAGCCCGGCATACAGGTCGTCGGCCGCGGCGCGCACCACTTCGGCCGCGCCCAGCCGGAGCAGATGAACCTGGTAGGGGGCCACGCTCTCCGGCCAGATGATGCCGGCCGCGTCGTGGTGCTTCTCCACGATGACGGCCATCAGCCGGTCCACGCCAATGCCGTAGGAGCCCATGTGGATCAGCTGCGGCTCGTTGTTCTCGTCCAGGTAGGTGGCGTTGGTGGGGGCGCTGTAGCGCGTGCCCAGCTTGAAGAGATGGCCGACCTCGATTGCCCGCTGGGCCTCGATCCGGCCGCCGCAGACCGGGCAGCGGTGGCCCGTGGCCGCCTGGGCGATGTCGGCCATTTTGGTGACGGCGAAGTCGCGCGGGTAATTGGCCCCGGTGTAGTGGTAGCCTTCCTCGTTGGCCCCAACCACAAAGTCGCCGCCGTGCTCCAGCGACAGGTCGCCGATCACCAATATACCCGCTGCGGCCGGCTCGGCCGCCACCTGCAAGCCGACCGGCGACGCGTAGCCCGGCACGGCCCCGACGGCCCGGATTTGGGCCTCGCTGGCCGGCAGCAGCCCGCCGCCGCCGAGCGCGTTCAACAGCTTCACCTCGCTGATCTCCAGATCGCCGCGCACCAGGGCGAAAACCAGCCGGCCGGACTCCTCCGGCCCGCCGGCGGCCGTGTGCCAGTAGAAGACTGCCTTGCCCGTCTGGCTCAGCGGCACCCCGGCGAAGGCGGCCACGCTGGCAATGGTGGCGCAGTCTGGCGTGGCCAGCTTCTCCAGCCCGGCCGGCTCGGCCGGCGGCTCGCCCTCACGCACGAACTCGGCCGCCTCGACGTTGGCGGCGTAATCGCCGTTGGCGCAGGCGATGAAGGTGTCCTCTCCCCGCTCGTGGGGCACAGTGAACT
>JBOGUG010000224.1:0-6621 GCA_050696115.1 Promineifilaceae bacterium (SeqCode)
GGTGGCGTACCTCTCGCCGCCCAGGATGCGGTTGGCGTAGGTCAGATACAGCCGGTCGAGAACCCGGCCGCTGAGCAGCATGTGCAAGATCTGGGGCCCGGCCGCCGAGTAGACCAGCCCATAGCCCAGGTCGGCCAGCGCGTGGGCCAGGTGGCGGCCCTCGGCCCGGTCCTCGCCCACAATGCGCACCTGGCCGGCGCGGGCCTCGATCGCCCGCAGCCGGCGCTGGTCATGGCGGCCGGTGGTGAAGAAGACCACCTTCCGGCCGCCCTCGGTCAGGATGTCGGGCAGCGGGAAGTCCAGGCTGCGGCTGACGATGGCGATGTCCGGCTGCGGCCGCAGGCCCTGGGCCTCACGCCAGGCGCGCAAGTCGGCGTAGCGCGGGTCGTCCAGCTCCAGCAGCTCCTGGGCGCGCCCCTCGGCCCAGTCGCGCAGGTAACGGCCGGTGCTGATGATCAGATCCGCCTGGGCGGCCAGCTCCTGAAACAGGCGCCAGTCGCGGTCGTTGGCTACGTCCTTGGGCACGCTCAGCCCCGGCCGGGTGGGGTGCGGCACGGCGATGCGGCCGTCCAGACTGGCCACGAAGTCGGCGTAGATGTAGGGCCGGCCGGTTGCGGCCGCGTGTTGGCGCAGGTCATGGGCCAGGTAGAGGCCCGGCAGCGGCCGTTCCTGGGCCGGGGGCGGGTAGAGTTGGAGGACAGGTTCATCCATGCTGGGCTGCCGGCCGGCCGCGGCCGAGGTGATGGGCCAGGGCGGTCGCCACCAACTGGTTCAGGCTGGTTCCCTCTTCCTCGGCGCGCTCGGCTAGTTCGCGGTGCAGCGAGCGAGGCAGGCGGACGAGGAACTTGCCGCTGTAGGCTTCCTCCGGCCGCGGCTCAGGGATAGCAAGGCCGTCTTCCAGCGCAACCTCCAACCAGAGTTGCATGGCTTCGCGCACGTTCTCCAGCGCTTCTGGCCCGGTCTGGCCCCAGCTTGTGCAGCCGGGCAACTCCCTGACGCGAACCTGCCAACCCTCCTCGGCCGTGTCTTGCAGCTCCAGGGTGTAGGGCAACCCCATATAGTATTCGAGTGGCTTACTCATTTCGTCTCTCATTCGTCCTAGCGAACGTTGCGCGGATTCTGGCGCCACTTGTCTATCCGCTTGGCCCATTTCGCCATTCACGGCCTCCAGTATGCTACTATATATGGTATCGCATTGTCGAGGTATTTGGGCATCAGAGAAGAAGCCAGTGCGGCCGTCCAAACTGGCCGCGAAGACGGCGTAAATATAGGGCCGACCGGTATTGTACTTCGCTTTCCGGCCCGGCCGGGCCTCTGCTAGAATCAGCCGCAGGCCAGCAAGCTTCAGGAGGAAACATGTCACGAGCCCGACTGCGCGATTTAGGCATCCACATCGGCCGCATGCCGGCCGGCGAGCACAACGCCATCAGCGACGTGCCTGGGGTCTGGGTGGGCCACGTCACCTTGAACTACGACGAGCCCCACGTCGCCCGCACCGGGGCCACCGTGATCGTCCCCCGCGGCGGCGATATCTGGGGCGACCACACTTTCGCCGGCTTCCACTCGTTTAACGGCTGCGGCGAGATGACCGGCATGCACTGGCTGGCCGAATCCGGCCTGCTGTCTTACCCTATCGTCCTGACGGCCACCCACCAGGTGGGCGTGGCCCACGAAGCCATCGCCGCCTATGGGCTGGAGAAGGGACTGGTTGACCTGTTCGCCCTGTCGGTCGTCGGCGAGACCTGGGACGGTTGGCTGAACGACACCAGCGCCTTCGCCCTGCGCCGGGAGCACATTTACGCCGCCATGGAAGCGGCCGGCGGCGGGCCGGTGGCCGAGGGCAACGTGGGTGGCGGCACGGGCATGATCTGTCACGGCTTCAAGGGCGGCATCGGCACCGCCTCGCGCCTGGCGGAGACGGCCGGCGGCCGCTACACGCTGGGCGCCCTGGTGCAGGCCAACCACGGGGCGCGGGTGGACCTGCGCGTGGACGGCGTGCCGGTCGGCCGGCTGATCGGGCCGGGGGTCGTGCCCCTGCCCCGGCCAGTCGCCCCGGCCGGCGGCTCGGTGCTGGTGGTCATCGCCACCGACGCCCCCTTGCTGCCAGGCCAGTGCGAGCGCCTGGCGCGGCGGGCGGCCGTCGGCTTCGCCCGCGTCGGCGGCATCGGCCATAACGGCAGCGGCGACCTCTTCCTGGCGTTTGCCACCGGCAACCACATCCCGGCCGCGGCCGGCGCGCCGGTCGAGGTGACGATGCTGCCCAACCAGCAGATGAACCCGCTCTTCGAGGCGCTGGCCGAGGCGGTTGAGGAGGCGATCCTCAACGCGCTGACCGCGGCCGAGACGATGACCGGCTTCCGCGGCCGGACGGCCCACGCCCTGCCCCTGGCGGAGCTGCAGGCGGCGCTGGCCGGCCGGGACAGCGGGGAGGTTGCAGGCTAGCTGGGGCTAGGCGTACATAAGCCAGCCCGGGGCTGTGGAACCGGCCCGGCTCGCCCCAATTCTGGGCGTCAGAAGCCAAAGACCCTCTCTAAGGTGGCGATGGCGAGCCACAGCAGGATCGGCAGCACCGCGGCGCTGATGAAACCGCGCAGGGTGCCTGCCTGCCAGGGCCAGGTGGAAAGTTTGGCCAGGAGGTCACGCCCCAGGACCAGGCTGGCCATGGCATCGTTGACCTCGGCCATGCTTTCCAGGTCATCGGCATCCACGCGGCCGTACAACTCGGCGAAGATGGCCTCGAGGCGCCGATTTGCCTCGGCCAGCAGCCTCCCCTTTTCCGCAACTAGGCGCTCATGCATCCCAAGCAGGGGCAGAATGAATGACGCGCCCCCCAGCAAGACGGTTAAAACGATGGCGCCAATAGAGCCTGCGTCCAGGCCCTGTGTCGCATTGAGGGCCACCAGATAGAGGCTGAAGAGGATGAGCCCGCCACCCGTGCGCGCCGTCAAGGCCGAGAAAGCGTGAATCGGCGCTGGCTGAAGCAGATTGATGCGCGTCGCCTGGCGATGGAGCCGGTTGACAAGCCGCAATTGGTGCATGGTGCGATAGGCATAGAGTCCGAGCGTGGTCACAAGAAATGCGGTCGCGACAATCAGGAAAACAGGCACGTGGAAGGCGGCCGGGTCAGGCAACTGGAAGCCGGCCGGGTCAGACAGCACCTCCAGGAGGGTCAAAGCCAGGCCAAAGGCCACGGCAAATTATTTCCGCCCACCGCTATTTTAGCCCTTATGGTGCGCCACGGAGTACACCCGGCCGCCGCACGCCACGAGCCAACTTCTTGTTAGCCTCCTAGTTTGGCTATGCGAACTTGAGGGCAGCTTCGCCGCCGGCCGGCCTATTCCTCCACAATCTCCAGGATAATCTCGGCCGCCCGGGCGCACTGTTCCCGCGTTACGTCCAGGTGCGTCACCACCCGCACCGTGCGCGGGCCAAAGGCGAAGGCCAGCAGGCCGCGCTCCCCGGCCCGGCCGACGACCGTCGCCGCGTCGGGCGCAGCCGGCGTCAACTGAAACACGAGGATGTTGGTCTGCACCGTGGCCAGGTCAACCAGGACCCGCGGGCTGGTCGCGATGCGCTCCGCGATCAGGCGCGCGTTGGCGTGATCCTCGGCCAGCCGGCCCAAGTTGTGCTCCAGCGCATACAGGCCGGCCGCGGCGAAGTGGCCCACCTGGCGCATGGCCCCGCCCAACATCCGGCGGTAGCGCAGGCAGCGGCCGATGAGCTCGGCCGAGCCGGCCAGCAGCGAGCCCCCCGGCGCGCCCAGCCCCTTGGACAGAGCCACCGAAACCAGGTCAAAGGGGGCGGCGCACTCGGCCGGCGGCCGGCCGGAGGCCACGGCCGCGTTCCACAGCCGGGCGCCGTCGAGGTAGCTGGCGATGCCCTGGGCGGCGGCCACTTCACAGATGCGGGCGGCCTCAGCTTGGGGGAAAATGATCCCGCCGGCGCGGTTGTGGCTGTTCTCGATTTCGACCAGGGTCGTAGGCGGGTAGATGATGTGGCCGCGCGGCTTTATCGCCGCCTGGAACTCATTCAACGTAAAGGCGCCCTTCTCGCCCACGGCCGTGAACTGGACGCCCGCATTGGCGGCCGAGGCGCCCGTCTCGTGCCAGACGGCGTGACACCCCTGGCTGACGATGACGTCGTCCCCCGGCCGGGTCAGCGAGCGCAGGGCCACCTGGTTGGCCATCGTGCCCGTGGGCAGCCAGAGCGCCGCTTCCTTGCCCAGCAGCGACGCGATGCGCTCTTGCAGCGCATTGACCGAAGGATCTTCGCCGAACTGGTCGTCGCCCACCGGCGCGGCCGCAATGGCCGCCCGCATGCCGGCCGACGGCCGGGTGACGGTGTCTGAGCGCAGGTCAATCACTTCTGTTGCTGGCATGGCACGTTCCGCGCGAGGCCGGCCGACCGGTCAAGGCCCGCCGATTGTACCCTCTCGGGCTTAGAGCTTCATAGGAATGCGCTCGGCCCGTCGCCGGCCGGCCCGCCCTGGGCTATAAATTGCCGGCATGACAGATGCCGCCCTGGATAGCGTCCACCTCGACCGGCCGGCCCGCGCTTGGGCCAACCCCAGCTGGCTGCTGCGCAGCCTGTTGTTGGCGCTGGTCGCCCTGGGGCTGGGCTATTGGCTGGCCGGCCGGCAGACCCCCGGCCCGGCCTCGGCCGAGGTTGGTTTCGCCCGCGACATGAGCGAGCACCACATGCAGGCCGTCCAACTGGCGAAGCTGCTCTACGACCGCAGCCAGGATGAAGGGCTGCGCCTGCTGGCCTACGACATCATGCTGAGCCAGCAGGGCCAGATCGGCATGATGGGCGGCTGGCTCGACGCCTGGGGCTACCCCCGCACCCAGCTGGGCCCTAAGATGGAGTGGATGGGCATGTCGGTCAGCGGCCGGATGCCCGGCCTAGCCTCGCCCGAAGAAATTGAGCGGCTGGCGGCCGCCCAGGGGGTCGAAGCGGAAGTTCTCTTCATGCAACTGATGATCCCCCACCACCACGCGGGGGCACACATGGCCGAGGCGGCCGCCGAGCGGGCCAGCCTGGATTATGTGCGCAACCTGGCCCGCCACATGGCCGAAAGCCAGACGGCCGAAATTGCCTACCTGCAAGAGCTGCTGCAAGACCGCGGCCAGCCGCCGGTGGACGTCGAGGCGGGCCTGGCCGAGCCACACCCGGCCGAGCACGCAGCGCCCTAGGCCGGCCCAGCTTGGCGGCAGATGTGCCCTCATCTGTAACCCAGCCCTATGCCTGGGTACAGGCCACCCCGCCCCGGCCAGATTACACTCCAGCCGATGAGCGCCACAACCAACTCCATGAACGACCCCGAACGCGCGCCAGAGCCAGCCGAAGACGCCCCGCTGGACGAGAACCAGCCGGCCGGCGCCAACCAGCCCCTCAGCTGGGAAAGCATGCTCGAACTGCTGGAGGACGGCGACGTCAGCGAGGCCCTGGCCGAAGAACTCGATGACTACACGACATCCGAGGACGTTATCGAGGATTTTGCGGATCGCCAGGCCATCAACGCGGGCGGTGGCGGCCGGCTGCGCGAGAAACTGCGCCAACACCACGCCGAGACGCCTCAGCTTTCGGCCGACGACATTGACGCCGCCTGGGAGCAGGCCGACGTGGGCCAGGAAACGGTCGGCGGCTCGGCACACACCCCCGACCAGGATCAGGTGGACGAACTTGGCGAGGCGGCCGGCATCACCTATGCGGATGACGAGCCGCTGGAAACCCGCGACCGGCTGGCCGAGCGTGACCGCCGGCGCTGGGAGCTGGAGCCCGGGTCGGCCGACGAGGAAGAGTAGCCCCGCCCGGCCTGCCGGCCAGCCCTAGGCGTCCAACTCCGCCAGCCGCCGGCGAGCCGCCGCCAGCGAGCCGGGCGCGGCCGTGATCCCTTGCCAGGGATCCCCCTTCTGCCCCAGCCGGCGAAAGATATTCTTGAGCGTGTAACGGTCGGAGCGCAGCCTGCCGTCATCCAGCTCGCCCCAATCCAGCGGCGTGGCCACCGGCGCGCCCGGCCGGGCGCGGACGGCGTAGGGGGCCACCGAGGTGGCCGCGTAAGCGTTGCGCAGGTAATCCAGGAACAGCCGGCCGTTGCGTTCGGCTTTGCGCGTCTCGGTCGTCAACTTGTCCGGCTTGCGCCGCGCCAACCGTTGGGCCACCTGGTGGGCGAAGGCGCGGGCGGCGTCAAAGTCGGCCCGGCCGTCTAACGGCGCGGCCACGTGCAGGCCGCGCGAGCCGGTGGTCATCAGGAAGGCGGCCAGACCAAGCTCCTCCAGCAGCGCCCGCAGGCTGGCGGCGGCCGCCCGGGCCAGCTCGAAGGCCCCGGCCGGCGGGTCCAGGTCGAAAATGAGCCTGTCGGGATGGTCCAGGGGCTCTGGGCCGGCCCGGCCGCCCAGCCGGCTGAGCCAGAGGTGGGGTGTGATGCAGTTCTGGTTGGCCAGGTAGACCAGCGTGGCGGCCTCGTCGCAGATCACCTGAGGCTGGTTCTCGCCCGTGCCCTCCACCCGAATTGAGGCGCGCCGGATCCAGGCCGGAAAATAGCCCGGCGCTTCTTTCTGGTAGAAGCCCTTTTCGCCGATGCCGTCGGGGAAGCGCTGCATGCTCAACGGCCGGCCGGCC
>JBOGUG010000225.1:0-6871 GCA_050696115.1 Promineifilaceae bacterium (SeqCode)
TGTAATCGGGACTGCTCTGTTGACGAAAAGACGGCCGGGATTAGGGCTCGATTGCCCCTCGCCCCTGGCCCCTCTCCCCGTTGGGGAGAGGGGAACGGCGTCTGCGCTGGGGCCAGGCGTGGCCGAAAATGCGGCCGGGGTGCGGCCGGGCGGCGCTCGCCGCTATAATCGGCCCGTGGCCGACGCTAACCCGAAATCCATCATTCGCACCTACCTGTCCATTGTGGGCCTGTACAACCTGGCGGCGTCGCTCATCTGGGGCGTCAACACGCTATTCCTGCTGGACGCCGGGCTGAATATCTTCCAGGTGTTCGTGGCCAACGCGGCCTACACGGCCGGCATGGCCCTATTTGAGAT
Source organism: Promineifilaceae bacterium (SeqCode) (assembly GCA_050696115.1). GTDB lineage: Bacteria > Chloroflexota > Anaerolineae > Promineifilales > Promineifilaceae > UBA11865. Next base: position 358 of record JBOGUG010000225.1, read on the forward strand.
TCCGACGGGGGTGGTGGCCGACACGCTCGGCCGGCGCGTCTCCTACCTGCTCAGCCTAGGGGTGCTGTTTGTGACCACGCTGGGCTACGTGGCGGCGGCCGCCATGGGGGGAAGTCTGGGGCTGTTTGTGGCGCTTTCAGCCCTGATCGGGCTGGGCTATACTTTTTACTCGGGGGCGGTGGAGGCCTGGCTGGTGGACGCCTTGCAGGCAAGCGGGCACACAGGCAGCCTGGACCGGGTTTTCGCCCGCGGCCAGGCGGCCTTCTCGGCCGCCACGCTGATCGGCACCGTCGCCGGCGGCCTGTTGGGCAGCCTGAGCCTGTCGCTGCCTTATCTGGTGCGGGCGCTGCTGCTGGCGGCCGTGTTCGGCTTCGCCTTTGCAAGCATGCACGACATCGGCTACACGCGCCGGGCGCTCAGGCCGGCCGACGTGCCGGCCGCTATGCGCGAGATAGCCGTCAAGGGCGTGGTCTATGGCTGGCAACAGCGGCCGGTGCGCCTGCTGATGCTGTTCGAGATGACGATTGGCGTCATCATGGTCTGGCTGTATTACGCCTGGCAGCCTTATTTGCTGGCGCTGCTCGGCCGGCCAGACGCCGTGTGGCTGGCGGGCGTGGTGGCGGCCCTGATGTCGCTGGCGATGATGACCGGCAACGGGCTGGTGCTGTTTTTCATGCGCTTTTGCGGCCGGCGCACGACGATGCTCACTTACGGCGTCCTGGCCCAGGCAGCCGGGCTGCTGCTGGTGGGGCTGTCAGGCAACTTTTGGCTGGCAGCGGGCGGCCTGCTGCTGTTTATGGCCGGCTACGGCCTGCGGACGCCCACCCGACAGTCTATGTTGCACGCGCTGATCCCGTCGTCTGAGCGGGCGACGATCGTCTCCTTTGGCTCGATGCTGGATAGCGGGGCCAGCATTGCGGGCCAGCTCGGCCTCGGCCGGTTGGCGCAGACCGTGAGCATTCCGGCCGGCTACGTTGTCAGCGGCCTGTTCGCCCTGGCGGGCATGCCGTTCCTCTGGCTGCTGGGGCGACTCGATCTGCCGGCCGACGCGATCATTCCGGAGGAGAAGCCTGCGCCCGAAACGGGGCCGGGATTTGGGGATTAGGGGCTTGTGAGTGGGGGCGCTTGCAGCCAGCGAGGGTCGGCGGCCGGCGGGCCGCTCAGGCTGCGCAAAAAGGCTACTAGCCCATCAATTTCCGCGGCGCTCAGGGCCAGCGGCCGCAGCTCGGTCCGGCCGAGGGCGGCCGGCGGGGCGGCATTGTAATGGGCCACGACCTCGCCCAGGGTGATGAATTGGCCGGCGTGCATATAGGGGGCGCGCTCGACGACGTTGCGCAGCGAAGGGGTGCGGAAGGCGCCGGCCGGGGCCTGGCCTTCGACCATCAGCGCGCGCAGCCGGCCGCAGGCCTGTGGGTCGGCGTCGCTGTAGGGGCTGAGACAATTGAACTCGTCGGACAGCACCAGGGCGGCGCCCAACTGGCGGCCGGGGTCGGCCGGCAGCGTACCAAGGGGTGGCACGCCGGTATTGTGAAAGGCGTTGTCGGTTAGCAGCGGGCCGCTGTGGCAGTTGACACAGCCGGCCGGGCCAATAAAGAGGCGCAGGCCGGCGACCTCCTCGGGGCTGAGTTGGCCGGCCGCCTCGTCCGGCCGGCCGGCCAGGGTCGCCTCCAGATAGGCATCGAAGGGCGCCGGGCCGGGGCGCAGCAGCCGCTCATAGGCGGCGATGGCTTTGCCGGCGTTGGCCAGCACCTGGTTGACGGCGTTCTGCCCCTCGGCCGGCATGGCTTGCCAGGCAGCTTGAGCGGCCGGGCCGGCGTTGGGCCCGGCATTGGCCGGGTAGCTGTCGAAGGGTGGCAGCGGGCCGAAAAGCGCCTCGTATTCAGCCCGGTAGTGGGCCGCGATCAGGTGGGCATAGCGGGTGCGGTCGGTGCCGTGTTCGGCCGCGCTCTCCAGTGGCTCCAGCGCCTGGGCCCACAGGCTGTCCTTGCGGCCGTCCCAAAAGAGCCAGGGGCTGTAGGCCGCCCCGATCACGCTCTGGGTGCGCCGCTGGCTGAGGCTCAGCCCCTGGGCCAGCGTCATGCTGTCCTGGAAGTTGCGCTCCGGCTGGTGGCAGGTGACGCAGGCCACCTGGCCGTTGGCGCTAAAGCGCTTGTCGAAGAAGAGGCGCTGGCCGAGCGCGGCCGCACGCGGGTCGTCGGCGACGCGGTTGGAGGGTTGGGGCGGGGGCGGGCCTAGAGCGCCGACCCACAAGCCACGCAGGCGGGCGATTTCCTGCTCGCTCCAGGCCGGCCGGCCCGCGCAACCGGCGGCCGCTAGACCCGCCATGACGAGCAGAGCCAGCCAGGCGCGCCTCACCGGTTACGGCCGTAGCGCTCGTGGCTGGAGACCCAATCGGAGGAGGAGGTGGCGGCCGCCAGCGAGATTTCGCCCGCCAGCGCCACGCCGGCCACGATTTCGGCCAGCTTGTTGACCTTGCCGGGGCCGGCGCAGCCCGCCAGCGCCAGGCACTCGCGTTGGGTGGCCAGGCCGGTGCCGCCGCCGTACGTGGCGACGATCAGGGAGGGGATGGTGATTGACAGGTAGAGGTCGCCTTCTGGGGTCAACTCGGTGTAAATAATTCCGGCCGAGGATTCGGCCACGTTGGCCACGTCCTGGCCGGTGGCGATAAACATGGCGGTGATGCCGTTGGCCGAGTGCAGGCCGTTGTTGTTGGCCCCGGAGAGGATGGCGCCCACGTTGGCGATGCCGGCGTGGTAGGCCAGGCTCTTCGGCTCGACGCGCATGTGCTGGATCAGCACGTCCCGCTTGATCAGCGCCTCGGCCGTGACCCGCTTGCCGCGGGTGTGCATGATGTTTACCTGGGAGGCCTTTTTGTCGGTGGCCAGGTTCGACTCCAGGTAGAAGTGGCGTACGCCGGGATAGTTGTCAAGGATCCAGCTGCAGGCGGCGAAGGTGGCCCGGCCGACCATGTTTTGGCCGGCCGCGTCGCCGGTGAAAAAGTTGAAGCGGAGGTAGGCGAATTTGCTGGCCAAATAGGGGTCAATGTATTGCAGCCGGGCCGCGCTCGAGGTGGCCTCGGCCTCCTCGCGGATGCGCTTCAGGTTGGCCTCTACCCAGCGGATGAATTCGCGCGCCTGGCGGGCGTCGTCAAGGACGAAGACAGGCGCGCGCTGCATGGCGTCGCCGACGACGCTGCAGGTTACCCCGCCGAACAGGTTGAGCAGCTTCATGCCCCGGTTGTAAGAGGCCACCAGGGTACCCTCGGTGGTTGCCAACGGGATGAGAAAGTAGCCCTGGGCGTGTTCGCCGTGCACCGTCAGCGGGCCGGCCAGGCCCAGCGGCAATTGGGACACGCCGATAAATTGCTCGAGGTTGCCCCTGGTCAGATGCGGGTCGAAGGAGTAATGGGCGACGTGGCTCAGGCTCTGGCCGGTGGCCCCCTCGACGAAGCGCTGGCGGGCGCGGATGACCTCCGGGCTGTAGTCGTCGGCCGGGCTGCGCGGGATACGGGCGGCGGCCGGCGCATCGGCCGAAATGGCGCCCTCGACCTTCAGCTTGAGCCGGCCGAAGGGCCGGGTCTCGAAGTGGACTTCGATGGCGTGCATGCCCAGTGGCAGGGGCGGCACAGCGCACAGGATGTCGAGGGTGCGGCGCAGCGGGAAATCAAGCGGCCGGGCCGGCAGCTCTTCCGGCCGGAGTTGAGCGCCGTCGGCCAGGCGCAGGCGGATGGCCTCTGGCCGCACCTCGCGGCCGCCCAGGCGCAGCGTCTTGAGGCCGGTCAGCGTGGCGTCGCTGAGCCGGTTCTTGACCGAAAACTGAACCCCGTCGGCCGTGCTCTTCAGGCTGCCGAAGGTGTGGAGCTGTTTGAGCAGCAGGCTGGGGATGGTCAAGGCCATAAGATTGCCTCGCATGGGCCGGCACGGCCGGAGGGATGGCGCTTAGTATAAGGCGGCCCTGGACGCCGTCCAAGAAGGGCGCGGCCTTTGGGGCCGCCATGTTTCCCCATTTCGGGCGGCCGCTTAGAGCTGCCCCTGCTCCAGGAGGTCGCGAGCCAGCCTGCCTACGCCCCCTTGGAGGTTAGCCTTCGCCCTCCTCAAGCCTCTGATCCAGATACTCTTTCAGCAGCAGGGCGCTATTATGGGCTTCGTCGCGGGCTGCGTAAACGAGCGTGATCCGGCCGTGGCGCGCGGCCGCCAGTAACGGCCGCCAGCCGGCTCCGTTCTCGTCCAGCTCGCGGCGGTAGCGCCGCTGGAAGTCGTCCCACTTCTCCGGATCGTGGCCAAACCAGCGGCGTAGCTCCGGGCTAGGGGCGACTTCCTTAACCCATTCGGCCGCCAGCCTGTCCTTGGCGACGCCGCGCGGCCAGAGCCTTTCCACTAGGAAGCGCCGGCCGTCTTCGGGCTTGGCTTTATCATAAACGCGCTTGATCGCGATCATCGCTGCCTGTGGGCGCCGCAGGCGTCGCCCCTACGCGCCAACTTGATAGGGTGCATGCCCAAATTCGCCGGCTGTCTCGGCCAACCACTTGTCCCGGTTGGCGCCGCGGGCGATTTTGCCGCTGGAAGTCTTGAGCAGCCACTTTGGCCCGACCAGGTGGACGTAGCTGACGCTGACCATGCTCTGACGGGCGACGGCCTGGCGGATGGCGGCCGCGATCCGCTGCCGCGCGGCCGGATCGTCCGCCGTCACTTCGGCCACGACGGCGATCAGCTCGGTGCCCTCGCGCTCGTCGGCCACGCCGAAGGCCACCGCCCGGCCGGGGCGGACGCCGGGCACGGCGTTGACGATGGCTTCGATGTCCTGGGGGTAAATGTTCTTGCCGGCGTTGATGATCAGCTCCTTGGAGCGGCCGATGACGAACAATTCGCCGCCGGCCAGGTAGCCCATGTCGCCGGTAAGATACCAGCCGTCGCGGAAGGGGTTCAGATCCGGCCGGCGGTAGTAACTGCTCAACATGCAATCGCTGCGCAGCGCGATTTCGCCCACCTGGCGCTCGGCCAGCGGCCGGCCGCCGGCCGCCAGCAGCCGGACCTGGGTGCCGGCGATGGGCGGCCCGCAGGAGACCTTGACGGCCGCGCCGGGCTGATCAGGCCCGGCCGGGACGGCCCGGCCCTCGGCCTGCAACACATGGCCGTCTATGACGTCCAGCCGCGGCGCGCGGCCGGGCGGCGTCTGGCTGACGGCAAAGGTGTTTTCGGCCATGGCGTAGCTGACGGCCAGCATTTCCGGCCGCAGGCCGTTGGCGGCGAAGCGCTCCAGGAATAGCCGGTGGCTGTCGTGGCGCACCGGCTCGGAGCAGTTGACGAACAGGCGCATGGAGGCGAGCGAGAGGCCTTCTGCGTCGCGCGGCCGGATGCGGCGGGCGCAGTGATTGTAGGCGAAATTGGGCAGCCAGCAGAGCGTGCCGGCGTGGTCGTGGATGGCGCGCAGCAGCAGGGCCGGGTGGGCCACCCAGTCGAAGGGCGACATGAGCACCAGCGGCACGCCTCGCAGCAGCGGCAGCAGGAAGCCGGCGATCAAGCCCATGTCGTGATAGAGCGGCAGCCAACTGACGATCACGTCCGACTCGGCCAGGGCGATGGCCTGGCTGTAGGCGGCCACCTGGTTCAGGACGGCCTGGTGGCTGAGGGCAACCCCCTTTTGCAGGCCGGTGGTGCCGCTGGAATGTTGCAGCAGGGCGATCTGGTCAGGGCCGGCCGGGTGGGGCCGGAACTCGGCCGCGCCAGCGCCGGCCGCGGCCACCTCAGCGCTGGGCACGACCGGGCAGGCCAGCCGGCCGGTGAGCTGGGGGGCGAAGTCGGCCGTGGTCAGCACGATGCGGGCGGCGGATAGCTCGGCTAGCTGGGTCATGCCGTCCATGTAGACGGCCGGGTCGAGCTTTTCGGTCAGGGTGGGGAACATGGAGGGGATGGCCCCGGCCAGCAGCGCGCCCCAGAAGGCATAAATGGCGTCCAGTTCCTGAGTGTGGGCGATGAGGGCCAGGTCGCCCGGCCGGACGCCGAGGCGAACCAGGCCGGCGGCCTGAGCGACGGCCGCCCGATAAAGATCGCTCCGGCTGATGCGCTGCGGGCTGGCGTCGCTAGCGACGAGGATAATGGCCGGCTCGTCGCCTGGGCGCAGGCCGGCTGCCGAGAGCAAGCTGGTTTCGGCCGTTGCGGCCGGCGCGCTGGCAACCATTAAGCCGCCAGCACGCGGACTGTAATCTGCCCCAGCGTGTCCATGCGGGCCACGGTCAGCTCGGCGTCGGGGATGTAGACGTCGAACTCGTTTTCGATGAAAACGGCCAATTCGGCCAGGGCGAAGGAGTCCATCAGGCCACCGCTGATGATGCCCTCGTCGTCAGCCAGTGGGTAATCGGCGTCGCGGATAAGGTCGCGGGTGATGAAGGCGCGCAGGGCGGCGCGCACGTCGTCGGGGTTCATGGGTGCCAATTATGCGCCCAAAAGCCCGCGGCCGAAAGGCCGGCCGCGGGCAGGCTGCCCGCGCCACAAGATGCTTGCCGGCCCCCCCTATT
>JBOGUG010000226.1:0-3395 GCA_050696115.1 Promineifilaceae bacterium (SeqCode)
GCCACGTTTTCCAGACGCGCACCAATCTGGTCGAGGTGGACTTGCTGCGCGCGGCCAGCCGATGGCGGTGGTCGGGCCGCCAGTTGAGAGCGATTACCGCATCCTCGTCAGCCGCGGCTGGAGCCGGCCGCGGGCCGTTCTGTACACCTTCAACCTGCGCGATGCCATCCCGTCCTTTCCGCTGCCGCTCCAGCCGGGCGAGGAGGAGCCGGCGCTGGACCTTGGGCCGATTTTGCACGCCCTGTACGAGCGGGCCCACTTTGACCTGCGGCTGGACTATAACCAACCGCCGGTGCCAACGCTGCGGTCGGAGGATGCTGGCTGGGCGGCCGAGCAAATTGCCGGCTCGGCCGAGCCGGGCGACTCTAGCTAGGCAGCCAAGAGTCCGCCCAGCCCGGCTTCCTGACCGAAATGGACGCGATTGCCGTTGTGCTGCAACGGAGGCGGCGATCAATGCCCCACAGGCTGGCCCTCACGCTGCTGATGTTGTTGCTGGTTGGTTGTCGGGACGATGCCCTGGAACAGAGCCCTACGCCGACAGCAGTCGCCCCGCCGACCGCCGTGGTGCTTCCCACACTGCTGCCGACAGTGACGGCCGCGGCGTCGCCGACAGCCGTGGCCCGGCCGACGATTCCGCCCACGCCGACGTCATTGGCCGAGGGGCTCACCGTCCGCCTGGCCACGCCCGACCCCTCACCTGACTGTCCCGAGCATTACCCCTGGTTTTTCGACAACCCGGCCGCCGAATGCGCCGCCACCGTGTTGAACACCTGGGCGGTGTTCCAGCCTTTCGAGCGCGGCCTCATGCTCTGGACCCAGGAAGGCGGCCGCACCTTCATCCTGCTGGAGGACGGCTCGCCTTTCAAGCCATACGTCGAGTTGGCGGACAGTGATGCTTCCGCTCTTCCCGGCCCTGACCCAGGCCTGCAGCCGCCGGCCGGCCTTTACCAGCCGGTGCTTGGCTTCGCCCGCTTCTGGCGCGGGTTGGCCCCGAACTCCGGCTGGATGCGCGACAGCCTTGGCTGGGCGACCCGGCCGGAAATGGCCTATTCGGCGTTCTGGCAATGCAACACGGCCGCCGGCGAGGCCGCCCGCTGTTACTTCACAGGCCCAAGCGACGAGATCATCGTGATGACCCGCGAAGGGGCCCGCTACTGGGCCTATTGGCAAGGGCCCGTGCGGCCGCCGGCGACCGAGGTCATGCCATGAGCAAGGGGCGCATGGAGGCTTTCAGCGACGCGGTGATCGCCATTCTGATCACGATCATGGTGCTGGAATTGCGCGTGCCCGAAGGCCCAGAGCCAGCAGCGTTGCGGCCGCTGCTGCCCGTCTTGCTGACCTACGTGCTCAGCTTCGTCTACCTGGGCATCTACTGGAACAACCACCACCACTTGCTGCACCTCGCCGGCCGGGTTAACGGCGCCATCCTGTGGGCCAACCTGCACCTCCTGTTCTGGCTGTCGCTGATCCCCTTCGTGACTGGCTGGATGGGCGAGACCAACTTCGCCCCCTTGCCCACCGCCGTTTACGGCCTGGTGCTGCTGCTGGCGGCGCTGGCCTACCTCCTCCTGGAGCTGGCCATCATCGCCGAGCAAGGCCCCGATTCGCGCCTCAGAGCCGCCGTGGGCGGCGAGAGGAAGGGCAGGTTTTCGGCCGGCCTGTACCTGCTCGCCATCCCGCTCGCCTTCGTCAACCGCTGGCTGGCCGTTGGCCTCTTCGTCCTGGTGGCGCTCATGTGGTTCATCCCCGACCGGCGCATCGAGTCGGCCGCGGGCGACTGAAGGCTGGGCTGGGCCGGATAGCGATCCTGTCCACCAGGAAGAAATCATGAAGCCGCGTATCACCGTTCTGACCATCGGCGTGGACGACCTGGAGAGGTCGCTGGCCTTCTACCGCGATGGCCTCGGCCTGCCGACCGAAGGCATCGTCGGCGCGGAGTCCGAATACGGCGCGGTCGTCTTCTTTGATCTGCAAGGCGGCGTCAAACTGGCGCTATGGCCTAGAAGCAGCCTGGCCCGCGACGCGGCCGTGCCGCTGGGGGCGCCCAGCGCGACCGAATTCGCCATCGCCCATAACGTGCCAAGCCAGGCGGCCGTAAACGAGCTGCTGGCGCAGGCCGAAACGGCCGGGGCCAAAATCGTCCGGCCGGCCCACGACACTTTTTGGGGCGGCTACGCCGGCTACTTCCAGGACCCCGACGGCCACCTGTGGGAGGTAGCCTGGAACCCCGCCTGGGAGATCGAGGACTGATGCCGGCAATTGAACAACCCTTACCGGGTCAGCGCTTCGAGCGCCGCTTCCAGTCGGCCGCCGAAGTCGAGGCCTACATCCAGGGCTCCCAATCCGGCCCCTGCTTCATCTGCGCCATGCTGGCCGTTGGCGCCGATAACCCCCATCACATCATCTATGCCGACGAGGCGGCCGTCGTCTTCCTCAACAAGTACCCGACGCTATACGGCTACACCCTGGTCGCGCCGCGCCTGCATCGCGAGCAAGTCAGCGGCGACTTCAGCCCGGAGGAATACCTTCACTTGCAGCGGCTCATCTACCGCGTCGCTGAAGCCATTCGGCAAACGGTGCCGACCGAGCGGCTGTACATCCTCAGCCTCGGCAGCCAGCAAGGAAACCGGCACGTGCACTGGCATCTGGCGCCGCTGCCGCCCGGCGTGCCTTACCACGAGCAGCAATTGGAAGCCTTGCACCCAGCCGCGGCCGGCATTTTGCAGATACCACAAGAGGAAATGGCGGCTCTGACCGGCCGGCTGCGGCGCGCCCTGGAGGGCATATCTGGTTAGAGGCAAATTGGTTGCTCAGAGGCGGCGCGTCATTGCTCGATATGCGCCAGCTTTGCGCGGACCTGGGCTTCGTCCAGCCCGGCGATGTCAATCACTTTGCGCGACGACGTGTGCCCGGAGGCGATGGTGACGCGCTCCTTGCTTATCCCCAGGACGTCGGCCAAAAACTGCCTGACGGCCGCGTTGGCCTTACCCTTCTCGGCCCTGGCCCGGACGCGCACCTTGAGCCTGCCATCCAGCCAGCCGGCGACCTCGTCGCGGGCGGCCCCAGGCACGACCCTGACCAACAGTTTCACGGGGCCACCCCGGTAAAGGGGAACGGGAGATGGAAGAAGCGAAGCTGATCGCAGCCTGGCGGGCCGTCATTAACGATCCCAAGCAGGCCTGGGTGCTGTTCGAGCACGGCACCTGCGTGACGCTGCCCCAGCCAGCGGCCGACCCGGCCGCCCTAGCGACGGCCGTCCTGCGCGAAAATGGGCCGGTGGTCCCCGGCACGCACTTTGGCGACTTTAACGTCTTCGCCCTGGAGGACGGCCGGGGCTGGCTGGTCACCTCGCATCACCAAGACATCCGCACCTTTATCGGCCCCGATGAGGTCAC
>JBOGUG010000227.1:0-7698 GCA_050696115.1 Promineifilaceae bacterium (SeqCode)
CTGGGCATACTTAAGAAACATCGTCTTGCGCACGAAGAAGTAGTGAAACTGGATCGCCAGGTCCAGATGCTCGTTGAAAATCTGCTCGAAGGGCAGCTCGATGTTCAGGCCGACCGAAGCGGCCCCCGCCAACTGGGCCCCCTTGTTGGCCGCCTCCATGATGCCCGGCCCGCCGCCGGTGATGATGGTGAGGCCGGCCTCGCCCAGCAGCCGCGCCGTCTCCACGGCTGCTCCGTATTGCGGCTGGCTGGGCTTGGTCCGGGCCGAGCCAAAGATGGTCACCGCCTGGCTCAGATTGGCCAGGGATTCAAAGCCTTCCACGAATTCGCCCAGGATGCGCAGCACGCGCCACGACTCGCTGCTCAGAAAGTCAGCGCCCGCCGGCCGGGTCAGCAATTCCTGGTCCTCCGTGCGCCCGCGGCGGTCGGGCCGCACCACGTTCTTGCCGTCGCGACTGGTGTTGAGGGTCTTCATGCGTCCACCTTTAGGACGACCATCGTCATGTCGTCAAATTGGGTCTTCTCGCCGGCATGCTCGACCACCGCTTGGGTGATAGCAGCTAGGACGTCGGCCGGCTGGCCCTGGCGCGTCTGCTGGGCCACATGGCACAGCCGCGCCAGCCCGAACTCGTCGAAATCTTCGTTGATCGCCTCGGTGACGCCGTCGGTGTAAAAGACCACCATGTCTCCCGGCCGCAAGTTGACTTGCGCCTGCGCAATTTTAGCCTGCTCCAGGACGCCCAAGGCAATCCCGTCCGTGCGCAGTTGGTCTATCTTGCCGCCCGCGCTGACCAGTAGGGGCGGGTTGTGGCCGCCGTTGGCATAGGTCAGCGTCTTGGCGCGCGGGTTCCAGACGGCGTAGAAGACGGTGACGAACAGATCGGACGACGTGTCGCCGTAAATGATCTGGTTGCCACGCTCCAATACCTCTTTGGGCTGCTCGCGACTAAAGGCCACCGTGCGCAGGATGGTGCGGCTGAGGGCCATGAAAAGCGCGGCCGGCACCCCCTTGTCGGCCACATCGGCGATGGCGATGCCCCAGCGGCCGTCGCGCAGCGGCATGAAGTCATAGAAGTCGCCGCCCACCTGGCGCGCCGCCTGCCATAGGCTGGCCACGGTGCAGCCGGGTATGTCCGGGCTGCCCTCCGGCATCAGGCTGGCCTGAATCGAGCGGGCGACGTCCAGCTCCTGCTCGATGCGGCTGCGCTCGGCCGCCTCGCGATAAAGCTGGTCGTTAACGACCGCCACGGCCGCCTGCTGGGCGATGCCTGTCAGGATGTTGAGCTGGCGGTCGCTCAGCGCCCGGCCGGCGTCCGGCGGGCCGACTACCAGCGCGCCGACCAGCCGGCCACGGGCATGCAGTGGGAAGACGTCGGCCGTCTCGGTGTCCAGGATCGACTGCATCCAGCGCGGCAGGCGAAAGGTGTAGTAGCTGGCATCTGGCCCCACACGCTCCACGTCCTGGCTCTCGACCAGGGGGAATTCCGACAGATCTATTTGAAAACTGCCAAGCAGGCCGTGGCCCATTTCGCTCAGGCCGTGGCCCGGGCCCGGCCGGAACGTCTGCTCTTCCTCGTCCCAGATGAGCACGACGCAAGAGCGCACACCGACCAACAGCGGCACCATGCGCACGATGACCGATAGGATCTCCTCCAGATCGGTGAGGCGGTTGACGGCCTCGGCCACCTGCAGCAAGGCCGTGTTGACCCAAGCCTCCTCCTGGCGGGCGCGCTGCAGGCAAATGCTCTCCAGGGCCTGGGCGGCCTGGGCGGCGATGTTGCGCAGCAATTCATCCCGGCTCGGGCTGAGCGCCTCCTGGCTGCCGACGATCAACGCGCCCTCGACATCGCCTTTTGAGACCAGCGGCAGGATGAGGTTGGCGGGCAGGGCGTCCGGCCGGCCCCGCAGCCAGGGCGGCGGCCGGCGGGCAACCCTGCGCTCCATGCCCACATGGGCGGCGTCCAGCGAGCGCCAGGCTCCGCTTTCGATCTCGCGGCCGCAAAATGCGCTCTCCACCTCGGCCGGCACGCCGTAGACGGCCGCCGGCCGGTAGACCTCGTACTCGCCGTCCCAAACCAACAGGGCGGCCTGGTCCACGCCCACCAGCAGCGCCGTCAAGCGCGTCACGCTCTCGCTCAGCGAATCCAGGTCGGGGCTTTGGCTAATGCTCTCGGCCACTTGCAACTGGGCGGTCGTGATCCAGGCCTGTTCGCGCTGCAGGGCGAACTGCTGGGCCTTATGGATGGCGATGGCCACCTGGGCTGCCAGCGCCTCCAGCACGGTTTGCTCGACGGAGGTAAAGGCGCCAAGTTGGACGCTCTGGACATCCAGCAGGCCGAGCAGGTCATCGTCCACGACCAGCGGGATAACGATCTCGGAGCGGGTCTCGGCCGAGACGCCGCCGCCCAGGAAGCGCTGGTCCTCCTGGGTGTTGTTGGACAGCATCGTGTCGCGCGTGGCCAGGGCGCCGCCGATCAGCCCTTCACCGGCCGGCAAGCGCCAACCGCCCGCTTCCAAGCTGGGCAGGCTGCTGGCCCTGATGACGGCGTCGCCGTTGCTGGGGTCAATGGTGAAGATATTGACCGAGCCAAAACTGAAAGTGACGCGGGTGAGGTTCACCACCTGGCTGAACAGTTCGTCCAGGTCGTTAATGGCGTTGACCTGGCGCGCGATCTGGCTGACCAGTTCCAGGTAGCTGGCCCGCTCGCGCTCCTGCTCATAGAGGTAGGCGTTGGCGATGGCGGCGGCTGCCTGGTTTGCCAGGATTTCCAGCCGCTCCTCATCTTGGTGGCGGAAGGCGGCCGGCCGGCTGCTCTGGGCGGCCAGCAGACCAATGGCCTCGTTGCCGCGCATGAGTGGAATGAAAATGGCCGAGCGGGGAGGGAAGTCGCTTTCGTAGCTCGGCCGGGCCGGCAGACTTGCCATCTCGCTCCGGAAATCGCGCACCCGCAAAGACTGCTGGTTCTGGCGCAGCCAGCCAATCAGGCTTTCCGTGCCGCTGACTTCGAAGACAGCCGGCGTGGGCTGGCGGACGCCTTCAATCGTCCAGTACAGGATCTCGTAAAGCGAATCCGAGAAGAGGCCAATCTGAAAGGTGCTCGTGTCAATGATCTGGCTCGCCTGCTGGGCGATCAGGTCACACAGGTCGCTGAGGTCCAGGCGGGCGGCCAGAATGGCCCGGCCGGCGCTGCTGAGCGCCTCGAGCTCGGCCACGCGGGCCATCAGCCGGCGGCGGGAAGTGTAGCGCCGGTAGAGCACGGCGGCCGCCAGGCTCAAAGTTAGCAGCAGGATGATTAGCCACAGGCCGGGCTGGGCCAAGACTCCGCCCTGCTGCCAGAGGCCAAAGGGCTCGATGGGAGGGGCGCTCATTCGCTACCCAGGGCTTGTTGGGCGGCCAGGCAGGTGGGGTAAATGTTGAACACCTTGTCGAAACCGACCAGGCTGAACAGATCCTGAAGGCGCTGATTCAGGCCACATAAGGCCAAATTGCCCCCCAGCTTGCGCGCCTGGCGCCAGCCGGTTAACAGGCAGCGCAGCCCGCCGCTGTTCATATAGGTGACCTCAGACAAGTCAACCAGCAGCCGGGCGTGGCTGTCAGCCAGCAATTGGCTGAGCCGGTTCTCCAGATCTGAAATTTGGAGTTGGTCGAGCCGGCCGCTGACGACGACAATCCAGACGTCGCCGGCCGCGCTCTGGTGTACGCTCACGGAGCTTCAGCCTCGAGATATTTGACCATGACCAAGCTGTTGCCCCCGGCCGGGTCGAAGGAGAAGCGCACTTCGTCCATCAGCCTGCGCATAAAGTGAAGGCCCAGGCCGCCAATCTTGAGCCGATCCAGGTCGTCTTCCGCCCCCGGCGGCAGGGGTTCGGGCACCTCGGCCGGCTCGAACGGCCGGCCGTGGTCGCGGATCGTGACGCTGAAGCGCCGCTTGTTGTGCTCCCAGGCTACGTGGATGTGGCCCCGATTTTCGCCCCCGTAGGCGTGTTCAATGACGTTGGTGCAGGCTTCGTCGCAGGCCAGCTCGATGTGAAAGACATCCTCGGATTCGAAGCCAGCCCGCTGGGCGCCCAGGGCCACAAAGGCGCAGATCTCGCCGACGACGTCGAAATTGCCGGGGTAAAGGGCCTCGCCGGATTCATGCATACCAGCGGCGCTCAGGCGCGAGGCAGAAGCGATCCGCTTGCGCGTCCCTGCCGGCCGGTTCGCAGGCTCCTTGAATAAGCGCTAGTAGCTGGCGACGGCCGCGACCGGATCGTCGTACAGGTGGAAAACGCTGTCCAGCCCCGCCAGCGACAAGATCTCGCGCATCCGCTCCGAGGGATTGGCGATCACCAGGTCGCCGTTGTGCTTGCGATTTTCGCGCAGGCCGCTCACCAGGGCGCGCAGCCCGGCGCTGCTCATATAATCAATGCCCGACAGATCGATCACCACCTGGTGGCGATGCTCGCGGGCGAGGTTCTTTAGCGCTGTGTCAAGCTCCGGGGCGTTGCTGCTGTCAATCCGGCCGGAAAGTTTAACCAAATCCACGCGTTTAAAGGACTGAACATCCAACTCCATTCGAGTACCTCCTGTCTCGGTGACTGGCGGGATTATACACTAGATCGGGCATCAAAGGGCGCTTCGCGGAGCGGGCTACGCCACGGGCTGAAGCCGTGCGGCTAGAGGGCCAAACCGGCTGAAGCCGGTTTCGGACAGGGGCACGTTGCAACGTGCCCCTACGGCCGTAGATTTAGCGGGTCAGGAACGGCCGGCCTTGGGTGATTTGGGCCGACCAGGTGACGGCGTCTCGGTTCGGCGTGTAGAGCAGCTGCAAAATGCCACCGCTGAAGCCGCCTGGCCCTCCCGGAACGCCCATGGCGAACTGGGGCCGCAGCCAGCCGTTGTTGCAGTCGGTGTCGCCGCCGCAGCTGGCCTGGAGCGGGTTGGGCACGCCGTCCGGGTCGGGCCCATCTACGCACTCCCCGCTCTGGCCCAGCAAAGGCGTGGCGGAGACTTCGGCGCACATGCGGAACTGATCGGTGCCCACCGAGCTGATGGTAAACTGCGTTGCGAAGGTGCCGGCCGTCTCCAGGTCAAAAGCCGAAACGTACATGCTGCCTTCGCCGGCCTCAATGGGCAGATTCAACAGCGGCAGAGTAATCTGCTGGTTGCCAACCAGGTAATAGCTGGGCATGCGGCCGAGGGCGTAGACGCGCACGCCTGTTTCCTGAATATCAAAGACGTTGTTGGCCACGTCTAGATTGCGCGCGTTCACATCGGCCGGCCAGTTCGGCGGCGCCAGAGGGTTGCTGTCGGGCGGCCGGGCGAAGACATCCCAGCCGTTGAGCGAGCTGCTGGCGCCCGTCAGAGCCACGTTGGTCGTCACTTCCAGAAAGAGGTTGCGGCTTCCGGTCGCCGGGTCGGGATCAACCCCGCTCAGGGTCACTTCGAAGCTGCCAAAGTCGGCCGGCACGGCCGGAGAAACGGACGAGCCTGGCGCCACCCATTTAAGATCCGTGTCGTTTACCAAGCCGTTGGTGTCGGTGTAGACTCCCAGCGGCGTGCGGGTGCCGTCATCCTGCTCAATGCTGTAGAGCGTAAACTTGGTGAAGCTATCGCCGACCGCGTTGGCGGCGTCGAGGTTGCAGCTGGTGTCCCAGGTCTGATCCACCCGGTGCAGCCAGTATGGGTTCTGGGTGACCAGGGAGCTGCTTTCGCCGGTCTCGATAATGCAACGGTCGCCAGTGCCGGCCGTGGCGCTGCAAGCCAGGGCCTCCGGCGGGCCGCCGTGATCCAGGCTGTGGCTGACGGTTATGCCCGCATCACTGGCGCGCAGGTTATAGGAGTCGGTGTCGAACAGCTCGACCAGCACCGTGGTCGGCGTATAACTGGACGGAATGACAATACGGTAAGCGTAGGCGCCGGGATACAGACTGCGCTCGGCATTGGGCACGCCGGGGGTGGAGAAGCCGGGCATGACCGGATCGCCCTGGGCCGTGCAGCCCTGAGGGCCGGAGATGAACTGGTGGGCCAAGCGCATGCCGCCCTGGTCGAAGCCCGTTGGAGCCACCATCTCGGAGGCGGCGTAGTAGGCGGCCGTGGCGGCGTGCCTGATGGCCACTTCCTCGATGCCGAAGAGGCTGATAAAGAAGAGCTCGGCCGGCCAGGTGGCGCTGATGGTTAGCTGCGGGATGCCCTGGTTGCTGAACGAGCGCGTGGCCGAAAAGACGGTCAGGGTGGGCGTCGGCCAGCCGTTGGCGGCAAGGAACTGCTGGGCGCGCAGGCTGGCCGTGTGGCTGATGGGCAGCACGGCCGGCGGCCCCGGATCGAGGTCTACGACCCCCGCCAAGGTGGCCGAATCCACCGCCCGTGAGAACTGCGAGCTGCGCATAAAGGCGAAGCCGGCGTCGGCCGCCAGGGCCACGAAGCCCAGCAGCCCCAGGAAGACCAGGACGACCAGGACGATGCTCTGGCCATCCTCGTTTGCCAGGCCCGCGCCGGGGCCGGCCGGCTGGCCTTTCCAGCCCGATTGGGGCAACTTACACCTCACCCACGCAGCTCAGACCCCAGCCGACGATCTCAAACACGACCCATTTGGTGTCATTAGTTCCCCGGAAGTCGTAGCCCAGGATCTTGACCTTCACGAAGCCCCAGACCTGGTAGGCGGCGTTTTCGCCGCTAAGGCCGTTGGTGTTCTCATAGATGATCAGGATCGCGGGCGTGCCGGTGTCCACGTAGAAGCGCATCTCCGGATCGGTCGAGGCGACGTTGCCGGTGCTGTTGGCGACCCACTCGTCGATCTCCAGCAGATTGTTGCCGTTGCCTTCGACCGGATCGGGCGGGTTGGGCGGATCTGGGTCTGTTCCCAGGTCGGATTGGCTGTTCGGATACTTTTCGGTGAAGTCGCCGGGGAAATCCAGGCTGGCGCGCAAGACGGATGCGGAGGTGGAGCCGTCCCAACTGAGCCAGCCGAAGTTGCCGTTCGGCCCCTGCTCGCGGGCGCGGAAGATGAAGCCGGTGCGCGGGAAGGTCTCGGCCAGGGGCACGCCGGGCACATTGGCCAGATAGGTGCTGGTGTTGAGCGTGCCGGTTGGCGTGCCGGCCGCATTGACGTAGACGGGCGGCGGGTTGGGGTGGGCAAAGCCATCAGAGCCCGTGCCGGTCGGAAAGCGGTTGACCGGGTTCTCGACAAAATCAAACTCGCCTGGGGCGTAGCCGCAGGAAACCGCCAGGGCTTCGCCGGCCGGCAAATCTGACTGGCCCGTCAAGTAGATGTTCATCGGATCACAGACGTATTGGGGCGTGACGCCATCTGATTCGAACAGGTATGGCCCGGTGTTGCCCTGGTCTTCCCAGTTCGAAGGGTAAGCCGAATATTGTTCCAGCCGGACGGTGATGGGCAGAATGGGACAGCCGAGGAAGTCGGGCTTCTCGCTCACCCGCATGACGGTCAGGCCCTGGATCTGGGTGAGGCCGGTCCACTGCCAGATGGGCAGCCCGATGATGGTGTCAATATGGTGGAAGTCAACGGCGGCCACCACTTCCAAGTTGCTCAGGCTGGCCGCGGCCACCGATTGCAGCTCGTTGAAAGTCTCCGTCCTGATAGTACCCGAAATGACGTTCCACTCGGCCGCGTTCACCACCAGGCCATTGCCGTAGACCGGCGCGGCCGTGAAGGTCGCCCAATCCGTGCCCGCATCGTTGGTGACGGCATAAATA
>JBOGUG010000228.1:0-5313 GCA_050696115.1 Promineifilaceae bacterium (SeqCode)
CCATAGATGATGCCGATGATGGCCAACACGGCGATGAGCGGGGCGAAGTAGCGCGACGCCTCCGGGAACAGGGGCAGGTTGAAACGGATGAAGCCGTAGGTGCCCATCTTCAGCAAAATGCCGGCCAAGATGATGGAGCCGGCCGTGGGCGCTTCGGTATGGGCGTCGGGCAGCCAGGAGTGGAAGGGCCAGATTGGCACCTTGATGGCAAAGGCGATCGCGAAGCCCAGGAAGAGCAGGCGTTGCAGGCTCGCGGCCGCGAAAGCGGCCCGGCCGGCGATTAGCTCCGGCAGGGCGAAGGTGTCGTTGCTAAGCCCCAGGTACAGGATCGCCAGCAGCATGAGCAGCGAGCCGGCCATGGTGTACAGGAAGAACTTGATCGAGGCGTACACGCGCCGCTCGCCGCCCCAGATGCCGATCAGGAAGTACATCGGCACCAGCGTGAACTCCCAGAAGATATAGAAGAGAAACAGATCCTGGGCCAGAAAGACCCCCACCAGGCCCGTCTCCAACAGCAGCATGAAGACGTAATATTGCTTGATCTGGTGCTGGATGGCCGACCATGAGGAAATGATAGAGAGCAGGCTGACGAAAGTCGTCAACAGGACGAACAGGATGCTCACGCCATCTAGGCCCAGGAAGTAGGTGATGCCCAGGCTGGGAATCCAATTGAGCCGCTCAATCAGTTGCAGGCCAACAGCCCTCGGCTCGAAGCGGGCCAGCACCCACAGCGACACCAGGAAGGTCACGGCCGAAGCACCGATGGCGATCTGGCGGATCCGGTCGTCGCTCTCGCGCTTCAACGGCCGCAGCAGCAGGATCGCGACCGCGCCCAGGCTGGGGAAAAATGTCATCAAGGATAAGAGGCCGTTGCCTTCCATAGGTCGCGTTCCTAAGTAGAGCCCCAGGCGGAGGGGTGCCGCCGGCAGGTCAGCATGTCACTCGGCGATGTACAGGAAATAACCCAGCAGCGCCACCACGCCCAGCAGCACCGCCAGGGCGTAATTGCGGGCGTAGCCGGTCTGGCTGCGCCGAAACAGGTCACCCAGCCAGCCGGCCAGCCGGCCGGCACCGTTAACCAGCCCGTCAATCAGGCCCACGTCGAGCACGCCGCTCAGGAAGCCGGCCAGGCCCAAGAAGCCGTCGCGGATCACCCGGTCGTGGAACCAATCGTGCCAGAAGCGGTCGTCCAGGGCCAGCGCCAACCAGGCCGCCAGCCGGTTGAAGGCCGGGATGATGGCCCGGTAGTAAAAGCTGTTGAGCGGCAGGCCGGCAAACCACCAGATGGGCGTGTCTTGCAGCGGGTCGCGCTCTTCGGCCGTCCGCGGCCGGTCGCGGTAGACGACCCGCATGGCCAGGGCCAGCGCCGCCACGGCCGACAAGGTGGCGATCAGGGCCACGCCAAGCTGCAGCGTCTGCGGCGTAGGGGGCAAATCCAACAGCGCCTCGCCCGCCTCGCCCGCGGCCGACAGCTCAATCGCCGCCAGGGACGGCTCAAGCCAATGTTCCAGGGCCAGCTGGATGCCGGGGTCGTGGCTTGCCTCGGCCGCCTCCAGTGCGGCCGCGCTGAAATAGGGCAGGTTGAGCAGCCCACCGGCCAGCGTCAGCAGCGCCAGGGCGATCAGCGGCCTGGTCATCAGCGGCGGGCTTTCGGCCGCCTGGCGGGCAGCCGGGTGACGCGCCTCGCCGAAGAAGACCAGCTTCAACTGGCGGCCCATGTAAAAGGCGGTGCAAATGGCGGCCGCCGTCAGCAGCCAATAGACCAGGCCGAAGGGCAGGCCGCCGTTGCCGGCCGCGTGCGCCAGGATCTCGTCCTTCGACCAGAAGCCGGCCAGGGGCGGGATGCCGGCCAGCGCCAGGGCGCCGATCAGGTAGACAGCGAAGGTAGTCCGCATCCGGCCGCGCAGGCCGCCCATGGTACGCATGTCCTGCGGGTCGAAGCTCCCGGCGGGCTCCTGGCCGGAGTGGCCGCCGGCGTGCTGCTCGTGGTGGCCGTGCTCCATGCCGTGAATGACTGAGCCGGAGCCGAGAAAGAGCAGCGCCTTGAAGAAGGCGTGCGTCAGCAGGTGGAACATGGCGGCCACGTAAGCCCCCATGCCGGCGGCCGCCACCATGAAGCCGAGCTGGCTGATGGTCGAGTAGGCCAGCACCTTCTTGATGTCGAATTGGGTGAAGGCGATCAGGCCGGCCAACAAGGCGGTAAAGGCCCCAACGTAGGCCACCAGGTCGGGCGACGACACGCCGATAAATGGGATGACTGCGCCGCTGCTGCGGGCGATCTCGAACAGGACGTTGGAGCGGACGATCAGGTAGATACCGGCCGTGACCATGGTGGCGGCGTGGATCAGGGCCGAGACCGGCGTCGGGCCGGCCATGGCATCGGGCAGCCAGACGTACAAGGGGATCTGGGCCGACTTGCCGGCCACGCCCAGCAAAAACAGCCCGGTAACGGCCGTCAGCACTGCCCCGACCGAGAAGTCCCGGCCGAACAGCCGCAGCGCCGCGCCCTCGCGGAACAGCTCCTCGGCCGAGGCGAACACGCTCTCGAACTCCAGCGAGCCGAAAGCCCAGAACATCAGGATCAGCGCCAGGATCACGCCGAAGTCGCCTACGCGGTTGACGACCATCGCCTTGCGGGCCGCGTCCGCATTGCCCCACTCGCCGCGCTCGTTGACCTTCTCGAACCAGTAGCCGACCAGCAGGTAGGAGCACAGGCCGACCCCCTCCCAGCCGACGAACAACATCAGATAGTTGTTGCCGGCCACCAGCACCAGCATTAAAAACAGGAACAGGTTCAGGTAGCAGAAAAAGCGCGAATAGTCCCGGTCGCCGTGCATGTAGCCGATGGAGTAGATGTGGATCAGCGAGCCGACGCCGGTGACCACCAGCATCATCGCCACCGATAGGCTATCAACCTGAATCGTCCACGGGATCTCGACATCGGCCGCCGGGATGCGGAACCAGTCGAACAGCGGCACCTCCACGGTTTGCAGGTCGCCGGCTGCCAGGCTGAGGCCCAACGAGACGGCCACCACGAAGGTCGCCAGGGCCAGACCGCTGGCCAGCCAGCCGGTCAGCCTCTCGCCGGCCGCCCGGTTGCGCTCAACCAGGCGCCGGCCGAAGAGGGCGTTGAACAGGAAGCCCAGGCCGGGAAGAACGAACAGGAGCGGTGCCAGGTTGAAGCTGCTCATCCCTTCATCAGGTGTAATTCGTCAATGTTGATGCTGCGCTTGGAGCGGAAAATGGCGACGATCAGGGCCAGACCGACGGCCACTTCGGCCGCGGCCACGGTGATGACGAAGAAGACCAGCACCTGGCCGTTGATGTCGTTCAGCTGGCGGGCGAAAGCCACGAACGACAGGTTGGCCGCGTTGAGCATGAGCTCAATTGACATAAAAATAATAATGGCGTTGCGGCGCAGCAAGACCCCCAGCGCGCCCATGGCGAACAGCAGCGCGCTCAGCGCCAGATACCAATCCAGGCTGACCTCAGCCATTTCTTGCTCGCTGCGTGCGCAGCACGACCACGCCGATCATCGCCACCAACAGCAGCACTGAGGCCACTTCGAAGGGGAAGACGTAACTCTCAAACAGGGCCAGGCCAAGCGCGGCCGGGCCGGCCTCGATGCCGGCCGGGACAGCCCCTGCGCCTGAGGGGGAGGGCCCCAGTGCCTGCCCTCCGAGCAAGATAACCGCGAAGGCGGCCAACAGGCCCGCGCCCAGCGCCAGGGAGAGCGGCATTTGCCAGCGGCCGGCGCTGCCGGGGCTCGACCCTCTCAATTGCTCGGCCCCCAGGAGCATGACGACAAACAGGAACAGCACCATGATCGCCCCGGCGTAAATGGTGATCTGGATAACGAACAGAAAGGGCGCGTTCAGCGTCAGGAACAGCACGGCGATGGTGACGAAGTTGAGCACCAGGAACAGGGCGCTGTGGACGGCATTCCGGCTGAGCAACATGCCCAGCGCGGCCGCAACGGCAATGACGGCCAGCAGGCCGAACAGGAGCGGATGAACCATTACTCCGGGTTCTCCATGTCGGGGATCGAGCGGTCGAAGGCGCCCGGCGTCACTGTTTGGGGCGTGCCGGGCGCGCCCCCCCGCGGCGGCTCCAGCAGCATTTCGCGAGTATAAATGCTGCCCGCCCGGTCGTAGAAGCTCAGCTCGTAATCATCGCCCAAGACGATGGCCTCGGTCGGGCAGGCGTCCTCGCAGTAGCCGCAGAAAATACAGCGCAGCATGTTGATCTCGTAGGTGCTGGCGTAGCGCTCGCCGGGCGAATAGCGCACTTCGTCGGTGTTCTCGTCGGCCTCGACGAAGATGGCGTCGGCCGGGCAGGCGGCCGCGCACAGGGCGCAGCCGATGCACTTTTCCAGGCCGTTGTCGAAGCGCTTCAGGTGGTGGCGGCCCTTGAAGCGCTGGCGCACTGGCCGCTTGACCTCCGGGTATTGGATAGTCACCGGCGGCCGGAACAGGTGCTTCAGGGTCGTGGCCAGCCCATTGATTATCTCTTCAAACATGGCCTTATCCCGGCTTCACTTCAGAAGCTAAAGACCGCCAATAGCTGATCCACCAGCGGCCGGAGGTAGCCCTCTTCAAGCAGGACGATGAACACGGCCGTCAGGACCACGTTGGCCAGGCTGATAGGCAGCAACCGCTTCCAGCCCACCTGCATCAGGCGGTCGTAGCGCAGGCGCGGCAGAGTGGCCCGGATCCAGATCATCAGAAAGAGGCCCACGAAGATCTTGGCGAACATGTAGACGAAGCCCAGCGCCGGGATCTGGTCCACGAGCGGGCCGCGGTAGCCGCCCAGAAACAGCACGGCCGCGATGGCGCTGAAGGCGATCATCCGCATATATTCGGCCATGAAGAACATGCCGAAGCGCATGCCGCCATACTCGACGTTGTAGCCGGACGATAGCTCCTGCTCGGCTTCCAGCAGGTCAAACGGCGCTCGCTGTAGCTCGGCCAGGGCAGCGATGAAGAAAATGACGGCCGCCAGGGGCTGCACGAAGGCGAACCACAGGCCGCGCTGGGCCTCAACGATCTGGCCCATATCCAGCGAATTGGCCAGCATGACCGACGGCAGCACGGACAGCGCCAGGGCCAGCTCATAGCTGATCATCTGGGCCGTGGCCCGGATGCCGCCCAGGACGGCATACTTGCTGTTGGAGGCCCAGCCGGCCAAAACCACACTGTAGACGCTCACCGAAGTGATGGCCAGTATGAAAACCAGGCCAACGTTGATATTGGGCGCAATGGCAAAATAGGGCTCGAACTCGGCGCCCAGGATGTTCTGCGGCCCGGCCCAGGG
>JBOGUG010000229.1:0-8006 GCA_050696115.1 Promineifilaceae bacterium (SeqCode)
ATGCGACGCAGCGGGGCGCCGGCCGCCGGCCCCCCAAGCCTGGCGACACCGGCTGAACGTAGGCTGGGCCGCCTTGAAGGCGGCCTGCTGCTCGCCTGGCTGGCGGCCGCCGGCTGGCTTTTCTTCCGGCCGCACGAGTTCATCCTGGGCGCGGCCGACGCGGGAGTTTATGTCAACCTGGCCGCCAACATCGCCCAGAGCGGGGCCATTCTGATTGACGACCCGACCCTGGCGCAGCTCGACCCAGCCCTCTACCCGGCCGTGCTGCGCAGCCTGCCCCCCGGCGACGGCGCGGCCGAAGTCGTCTCGGCCTATATCCTGCCCGGCCTTTACGTCAGCGACGCGGCCGCCGGCCGGATCACGCCCCAGTTTTACCACCTTCACCCGGTCTGGCAGGCGATCGGCTACGCCCTGGGCGGCGTGCGGGCCAGCCTGCTGCTCACCGGCTTGTGGGCCACGCTAGGGGCGCTGGCGATCTATCTGGTGGCCCGGCGGCTCGCCGGCCGGCCGGCTGCCGCGCTGGCGCTGGCCGGCATGAGCCTCAACGGGCTGCAGATCTGGTTCGCCCGCTACCCCACCACCGAGATGCTGGCCCAATTCTTGCTTTGGGCCGGCCTGTGGGCGCTACTTGTCTGGCTGACGGCCGGCGCTTTCCCGGCTCGCTGGGGCCTGCTGGCCGGCCTGCTGCTGGGCGAGTTATTTCTGGTGCGAATTGACATGCTGCTGCTGCTGCCGTTGGCGGCCGGGCTGTTCGCCTGGCTGCGGCTGAGCGGCCGCTGGCGGCCGGCCTGCTGGGCTTTCTTTGGGCTCTTCGGCTTGCTGGCGGCCCATTCGCTCAGCCACGCCTGGTGGCAAAGCCGGCCGTACTTTTATGGCCTGTTCGGCTACGCTTTGGGCCTGCTGGCCCGCAATCCGTGGCTGCCGGCGCTGGGGCTGCTGGCCGGGGCTGCCCTCTTCATTGCCCTAGGCCGGGCCCGCCTGCGGCCGGCTGGCGCCTTTCGGGCCGGCCGGCGCGCCCGGCTGCTCGCCATCGGCGCGCTGGCGGCGCTGCTTATCTTCGCCTGGTTCATTCGACCCAACCTGGCCGTCGCCCAGAGCAGCCTGGGCGACTGGTACAGCGGCGGCCAGATCCCGCCCGGGCTTGACCGGGAGAACCTGGTTCGGCTGGGCTGGTATTTGTCGCCGGCCGGCATCGCCCTGGCCGCGGCCGGGACTGGCCTGCTGCTCTGGCGCTGGTCGCGGGCCACGGCCGTCATCCTGGTCGTCGGCCTGAGCTTCGCGCTCATCTACCTGTGGCGCATCCAGGCCAACCCGCATCAGGTCTATGCCATGCGCCGCTACTTGCCGGCCGTGGTGCCCTTTTTTATCCTGGCGGCCGCCTATGGGCTGGGCTGGTTGTGGGCCCGGCCCCGCGTCTGGGCCCGGCCGCTGGCCGGCCTGCTGGCCGGCGTCTGGCTGGCCGGGCTGGTCTGGTCGGCGCGCGGCCTGGTGAGCCAGGTTGATCACGCCGGCCTGATTGCCGCCTTTGAGCGCCTCGACAGCCGGCTGCCGGCCGGCTCCGTGCTGCTCTTCAACGACCAGTCCCCCATCACGGCCGGCGACATTCTGGGGACGCCTTTGCGCTTCCTCTACGGCCATGATGTCTTTAGCCTGCGCCGGCCGGACGCGCTAGACTGGGACGCGCTCGGCCGCCAGCTGGTGGCCTGGCAGGCGGCCGGGCGGAGCGTCTTCTGGCTGGGCGACCCGGAACCGGCGGCCCAACAGGGCTGGCAGCTGGGCCCTGGCGAGCAGGTCGTTATTCGAGATGCCTATTTGGAAGGCCGTTACGATCGCCGGCCGGCGGCCATCATCAGCCAGGAATATGCGCTTGAACTGCGGCTGATCCGGGCGCTGCCGCCGCGGGGCTAGCTGAGCGGCCAGCCGGGACGAGACGCACGATGAACACGAACACTGACGAAAAGCTGGCGCGCCTGGAGGAACGCTGGCGAGTGCAGGAGCGGCCCTTTGGCTGGCGCACGCCGCTGATTGGCCCTCTTTTGGCCCGGCTGCGCCAGGCCTGGAACGACGTTTCGACCACCTGGTACGTTCGGCCGCTGCTCCAGCAGCAAAACGAGGTCAACCGCCTGGTGCTGGAGCTGCTCCAGCAGCACGAGCGCATTCTGGCGGCCGAGGTAGACGGCCGGCTGGTGGCCGCCGACCGCGAGCTTACCGAACTCGGCCGCCAACTGGCCGCCCTCACCGCCGCCTACCAGCGCTTGGCGGCCCGGCTGGATGGCGCGCCGGCGCCGCCAGAGGCAGACGAGCGCCAGGCCGAGTAACGGCCGGCCCTTCCCGAATGCGCCTCGGTTACTTCTCGCCCCTGCCGCCCCAACAGACGGGGGTGGCCAAATACTCAGCCAACCTGCTGCCCGCCCTGGCGCAGTTGGCCAGGCTGACCGTCTACGAGCCCCAGCCATCAGACTTGCCGCAGGTGGGCTGGCGCCGCCGGCCGCTGCCCGGCTTTGCCGGCCCGTTGCAGGCCGGCCTGGATATTTGCCTCTACCAGATGGGCAACCACATCGGCTTCCACGAGCAGATTTATCGCCTCCTGCGCCGCTACCCGAGCGTGGTTACCCTGCACGACCTGAACCTGCATTCGTTCTACGGCGAGCTATACCTCAAGCGCGAGGCCTGGCCGGCCTACGTGCGCGAGATGGCATTCGCCCACGGCCCGGCCGGCGCGCGCCAGGCCCGACGCGCCCTCCTGGGCCAGGCAGCCTACGACGTGCGGCGCTATCCCCTGTTTGAGCGCTGCGGGCGCGGCAGCCTGGGCGTGCTGACCCACAGCCGCTACGCGGCCGCGGCCGTAGGCGAGCGCTGCCCCGCCACGCCTGTCAAGGCGATCCATTTGCCCGTCGCGCCCCTGAAGCTGCCAGAGCGGGCGGCCGCCCGGCGCGAGCTCGGCCTGGCCGAGGACGACCTGTTGCTGCTTTCGCTGGGCTTCATATCCTGGTCCAAGCGGCCAGAGAGCGTCCTGCGCGCTCTGGCCCAGCTCAGGCCGCGCTTCCCCGGCCTCAAATACGCGCTGGTGGGCGCCGACGTCTGGTGGATTGACCTGCGGCCGCTGATCGCCGAACTGGGGCTGCAGGATTGCGTCCGGCTGAGCGGCTGGGCGGACGAGCGCCTTTATGCGGCCTATCTGGCGGCGGCCGATATCGGCCTCAATCTGCGCTACCCGACGCACGGCGAGACCTCGGCTACGTTGTTCGAATTGCTGGCGGCCGGCGTGCCCACCCTGGTTTCGAATGTGGATGCGTTCGTCGAGCTGCCCGACGCGGCCGTCGTCAAAATTGATGCCGGCCCAGGCGAAGCGGACCAGGTGGCGGCCGTCTTGGCCGCTTTGGCGGCGGCGCCTGAGCAGCGGCTGGCGCTCGGCCGGCAAGCGGCCGCCCATGTCCGGGACCATTGCCAGCCGGAGGCCGTGGCAGCCGACATCGTCGCCTTCCTCGAGGCAATTCTGGAAGGCCTGCCCGAAGGCCGGCCGAGGGCCTAGCCCGTGGGCCGTATCCTGCACGTCACCCACCGCTATTTGCCGGCCGTGGGCGGTTCCGAGCAGTACGTCCACCAGGTCGCCCGCCGCCAGGCGGCCGAAGGCCATCAGGTAACCGTCGTGGCCACCGACGCCGCCGATTTCAGCTACTTTTGGCAGCCGGCCGCCGGCCGCTTCGAGGAGCCAGAAGCAACCTTTGACGGCGTGCGCCTGCTGCGTACGCCCATCCGCCACCTAAGGCCGGCGCCGGCCGCATTTCACCTGTTGCGCCGCTTGCAGACCAGCCTCAGCCGCCTGCCGGGGCTGGCGGGCGTCGCCCGGCGTCTGGGGCGTTATTTGCCGCCGCTGCCGTATCTGGCCGCCACGCTTGAGCATGCCGGCCGGGATTGGCAGCTTGTTTTCGGTTGGAACGCCACCTTTGACGGCCTGTTTGGAGCCGCCTTCGAGGCTGCCCGGCAGGCCAAGTGCGCCTTCATCGCCGCCCCGCTGACCCATCTCGGGGAAGGGCCTGCTTCGGCCGTTGGCTGGGGATACACCATGCCCCACCAGCTTGATTGGCTGCGCCGCGCCGACCGGGTGCTCGCCCAGACCACTATCGAGCAAGGCTACCTGGCCCAGGCAGGCGTCCCGGCCGGTGGACAGGCCCTGATCGGGGCGGGCATTGACCCGGCCGGCCTGAGCCAGGGCCGGCGCGAGATCTTCCGCCGCCGCCACGCCATCGAGGGGCCACTGGTGGTTGACATCGGGCCGTTGACCCGCGACAAGGGCACTTTCCAGCTCCTTGAGGCGCTGAGGCGCCTGAACGAGAACGGCCGGCCGGTCTGGCTGGCCCTGGCCGGGCCGCCGATGGCTGACTTTGAGCGCCACTGGCGCGGGCTGCCGCCGGCCGTACAATCCCGCTGCCTGCGCCTGGGCGTGATTGATGAGCGCGCCAAGGCCGACCTGCTGGCAGCCGCCGACGTGCTGGCCCACCCGTCGCGCGTCGAATCCTTCGGCCTGGTCTTCTTGGAGGCTTGGGCCTGCGCCCGGCCGGTGATTGGCGCCCTGGCCGGCGGCGTCCCGGCCGTCATCGACACCGAGCGAGATGGCCTGTTGGTCGAGTACGGCGACAGCGCCCAACTGGCGGCCGCCATTTCTCGCCTGTTGGATAACCCGGGCGAAGCCGAGGCAATGGGCCGGCGCGGCCGGGCCAAGCTGCTGGCGAGCTACACCTGGGACGCCGTCTACGAGCGCCTGCGCGCCGCCCTGCCGCCGCTTTGACCTGACGGAGAACGCTGTGAATATCTTCAACGTCTCAACCGAAAGCCAGGACATTGAAGCGCTGCTGGGCCAGGTGGGCGATCAGCTGCGCCAGTGGGAGGGCGGCCGCCGCCAGCCCCTCGACCTGTCGCTCATGTTGGGCGCGGCCGGCCAGGGCCAGGAGCGCGCTGCCCGCCTCAAAACGCAGTGGAACCTCAACGGCGCCGCCATCGTCCAATCCAGCCGGCCGCGCCTGGGCCCCTGGCTCATCCGCTTCCAGCACCTGGTGCGCCGCCTGACCTGGTGGTATCTGGAACCGATCCTGCTCCAGCTGCGTGCCTTTCAGATGAACGCCGCCCACACCATCGCCGGCCTGGCCGATGCCCAGGAGCGGCTCCTGGCCCACAACCAGAGCCAGGCCGAGCAATTCCAGGCGTTGCAGAGCCGGCTGGAGGCTTTGGAGGCGAGGCCGGCAGCCACTCCGGCCGCGCCCGAGCATGACGAGCCAGCAGACCAGGCCTGAGCGGCCGCCGGTCACCATCATCATTCTGACCTGGAACGGGCTGGCCTACACCCAGGCCTGTTTGGAGTCGCTGCGCCGCCACACAGGCTTCGGCCGGGGCGTCGAACTCATCCTGGCCGACAACGGCAGCACGGACGGCACGCTCGCTTATTTGCGCGCCCAAACGTGGCTGCGGCTGATCGAAAACGGCCGCAACCTCGGCTTCGTCAAGGCCAACAACATCGCCATTCGCGCCGCCCGCCCTGACGGCGACCTCCTGCTGCTCAACAACGACACCCTGATTGAGCAGGACGGCTGGCTCGAAGAGCTGCAGCGGGTGGCCTATTCGGCCGCTGATGTCGGCATCGTTGGCTGCCGGATGGTGTTGGCCGACGGCCGTCTGCTGCACGCCGGGGCCTACATGCCCCTGGATACTTTCTGGGGCCAGCAGATCGGCAGCCTGCAGAAAGACGTCAACCAGTACGCCCTGGATCGGCCGGTTCAGGCCGTCACCGGGGCTTGCTTCTACATCAAACGAGCCGTACTTGACGCCATCGGCCCATTGAATGAACAATTCACTTCATATTTTGAGGACACCGATTACTGTTTGGCGGCCGCCGAGGCCGGCTTTCGCACCCTTTGCGCCGGCGGCGTCACAATCGTCCACCATGAAAACGTCAGCACGCGAATCAACCAGGTCAGCTTTACGCGGCTCTTCGAGCAGTCCCAGAAGCGCTTTCGCCGCCGCTGGGAGCGAAAGCTCTTGAGCCGCTACCATTCGGCCGTC
Source organism: Promineifilaceae bacterium (SeqCode) (assembly GCA_050696115.1). Taxonomy (GTDB): domain Bacteria; phylum Chloroflexota; class Anaerolineae; order Promineifilales; family Promineifilaceae; genus UBA11865. The sequence goes on from JBOGUG010000229.1 coordinate 6,058, forward strand.
GTCTGGCACTCCCAGGTGGGCTCGCCCTCCGGCTACTCCGTCTCCAGCCGCGAGCTGATCTTGCAGCTTGACAGCCTGGGCGTGGATGTGCGCCTGGCCTACATTTACGGTACCGACTGGATGGACACCCAGCGTGACAACGGCCGCATTGCCGCCATGCGCCGCCGGCCGAAAGACCACGATCTGCCCCAGGTGCTTTACGGCTCCGGCGATCTGTTCCTCAAAAACGGCGGCCGCTACCGGGTGGGCTACACCATGCTGGAAGTGGATGGTGTGCCGGCCGATTGGGTGCTGCAGGCCAACGCCCTCGACGAGGTCTGGGTGCCGTCCAGCTTCAACCGGGACACCTTCGTGCAGGCCGGCATTCGCGTGCCGGTGTTCGTGATGCCGCTGGGCGTCAACCCCGATTTCTTCAATCCCAAGATCCGCGCCTTCCGGCCGACCGGCCGCTACACCTTCCTGTCCGTCTTCGAATGGGGCGAACGCAAGGCGGCCGGCGCGCTGCTGCGCGCCTATCACCGGGCGTTTGGCCGCGGCGACGATGTCCTGCTGGTGCTTAAGGTGATCAACACCGACCCGGGCGTAGCGGTCGAACGGGAAATCGCGGCCCTGGGCCTGAGCGGCGACGGGCCGCCGGTGGCCCTGCTTTACAACCAGGATTTGCCCACCCATCAGATGGGCAGCCTGTACCGTTCGGCCGATTGTTTAATTGCCCCAACCCGGGGCGAAGGCTGGGGCATGCCCATCATCGAGGCCATGGCCTGCGGCTTGCCGGTCATCGCCACTGACTGGAGCGCCCACACGGATTTCATGACCGAAGCCAACGCCTATCCGCTGCGGGTCGAGCGCCTCATCCCGGCCGTAGCCAAGTGCCCCTATTACCACGGCTTCCGCTGGGCCGAGCCCGACGAGGGCCATCTGCTTGAGCTCATGCGCCATGTGTATCACCAGCGCGACGAAGCGGCCGCCAAAGGCGCCCGCGCCTCGGCCGAGGTGTTGGGCCGCTGGACGTGGCGCCACGCGGCCGAGAAAATAAAGGCCCGCCTGCAAGAGATAGGCGGCTTGCGCGCCAGCTAGGGGTAGGCGGGCGGCCGGGTCACAGGCAGCGGCCGAAATGGCCGTTCGCCGGCCGGATAGATCGCCGCCTGGTACAGGGCCAGGTCGGCATCGTCGAGAATCACGTGTTGCCAGAAAGGCTTGTCCACCTGAAACGCGATTTCATTCAGCCCGTTGGGCGCAATCAGCGAGCCGGCAAAGCGGAATTGAGCCATCTGCGGCCGTTCCATGGGCGGCTCAACCTTCCAGCGGCCGACCGGCTGGCCGTTGACCAGCACGCTCACCCGCTGGGGTTGTTGGCTGCCTAACTCTAGAAAGAGGTCGTATTCGGCCGCTCTCACTTCTCCCACTTGAAGTAGAAGGCCCGCCTCGGCGCAATAGCTGCGCCGGAACGGCTCGCCAACCACCGGCTTGCGCCAACCGACGAACAGGGCCAGGTTTGCGCCGCGTTGGATCACGGGCAGAAAGGTGCGTTCCGGGCCGGCCGGGGCGGCCGCCTGCGCCGCCGAAGCTCCAAGGTCGGCGACCGGCTGTTGGCTGCCGCTGGCGGCCGCCTCCGCGGCGCGCAGGGCCGACGCGCGCACGTTCTGCGTCTGGTCGGCGTTAAAGCGGATTGGGCCGCCCCAGGGGTAAACGCCCAGCGTGTGCTCGTAGGGTAACAGCGCCGCCATGTGAGCCTCCAGTTTGGCGCACAACAGCTCTGGCGTGGCCAGGAACTGGGGGTAGCGCCAGTCAAAATAATCGCTCAGGCCAGAGAAGGGCGGCTGCGTCCTGTCTTCGACCACCTGATTGTGCACGCCGCTGGCCGGGTTGTACAGCCCTTGCAAGCTGTGGATGCCAACGGCCAAAGCGCCCAGGCCCAGATAGGCGGCCGCAAGCGCCCCGCGCTGGCC
>JBOGUG010000230.1:0-2301 GCA_050696115.1 Promineifilaceae bacterium (SeqCode)
ACCCAGGGCTTATGAGTCCCTTGCTCTGCCACTGAGCTACAGCGCCGGGGTGCGCCGCTGAGGGCAACCAAATTATGGCACAGCCGCCCCCGAGGGGCAAACGCTCTCAGCTGGCGGCCGGTTAGCCAGAATGTCCGCATATCCCCAGGCCCCGGCCGCCATTCTTAGCGAGGGCAGGCACAGGGGCCAGCCCCTACAAACCCTTTGCCCCGGCGCAGACGCCGTTCCCCTCTCACCAACGGGGAGAGGGGCCAGGGGTGAGGGGCAATCGAGCCCAATCCCGGCCGTTTTTCGCATTTGTCGGCCGGGCGCATTGCCATTGCAGGGTACTACGGCGCGTGCTATAATGTATGCTTGTAGTTGCAAGCTGCATCTTTGAAGCGCAATGACCTTCTCCTCAGATTGCGCGGCGGAAAGTGGGCACCCCCCACTTTTTTGTTTTCTGGATGCAAATTGGGAACGCAGGATAACGGAAAGAGAAGCCTATGAACAGCGAATTTATGCTGGCCTTCAACGAGATCTGCGAACAACGCGGCGTGTCGAAAGAAGTGGTCATCGAGGCCCTCAAGAGCGCCCTCGTCACCGCCTACAAGCGCAACGTGGATGCCCTCAACATAGCCCAGGAGGTGGTGGCGGAGATTGACCAGCGCACCGGCGAGCCGACCATCTTCGCCGAAAAGGAAGTCGTGGATTCCGTCCTGGAGCCGCGCACCGAGGTCAACCTGAGCAACGCCCGCCAGAGCCATCCTGAGGCCGAGCTCGGCGACCTGGTCCTGGTCGAGAGTACGCCGGCCAACTTCGGCCGCATCGCCGCCCAAACCGCCAAACAAGTCATCCTGCAGCGCGTGCGCGAGGCCGAGCGCGAGAAGCTTTTCGAGGATTTCTCGGCCCGCGAAGGCGAGATCGTCAACGGCACCGTCCAGAGCGTCAGCGGCCAGAACGTCACCATCGGCCTCGGCCGCACCGAGGCCATCCTGCCCAAAGGGCAGCAGGTGATGGCCCGCGACCGCGGCGAGCGCTACCGCGCCCACGACAAGATCCGCGTCTACGTGCTCGAGGTGCGCCGCACCAGCAAGGGGCCGCAGATCATCGTCAGCCGCAACCACCGCAACCTGCTGCGCCGCCTGTTGGAGTTGGAGGTGCCCGAAATCTACAACGGCCAGGTGGAGATCAAGAGCATCGCCCGCGAGGCCGGCGCCCGTTCCAAAGTGGCCGTCATGGCCATGCAGCCCGGCATTGACCCCGTCGGCGCTTGCGTCGGCATGCGTGGCGTGCGCATCCAGTCCATCGTGCGCGAGCTGAACGACGAGAAGATTGACGTCATCGAGTGGGATCCGGACCAGAAAACCTTCATCGCCAAGGCGCTCAGCCCGGCGCGCGTCTCCCAGGTCTTCCTGGAGGACCACCCCGACGCGGGGCGGACGGCCTCGGTCATCGTGCCCGACGACCAGTTGTCGCTGGCCATCGGCCGCGAGGGCCAAAACGCCCGCCTGGCGGCCAAGCTCACCGGCTGGCGGATTGACATCAAGAGCTTGACCGAGGCAGCCACTGAGGCGCTGGCCAACCTCGACCACCCGGCCGTGGAGCCGGCCACAAGCCGCAGCCAGGAGCTGGTTGAGCAGGCGCAGTTGGTGCTGGCCAAGAAGGCGGCCAACCGGCCGATCACGGCCGAGGATCAGCACATGCTCAACCGGCTGGTGGCCGGCGTCGAAGGGCGCATCGTGGCCGCCCGCGCGGCCGAGTACGAGCAGATCCAGCAGGCGCGCCATGCCGCCCGCCAGCACGTGCCCGACGAAGCCTGGAGCAAGTCTATCGCCGAGCTGGGCCTCTCCGAGCGCCTCTTTAACCTGCTGGTAGATAACGAATTCAACAGCATCGGCGAGCTCATGATGAGCCTGGAGCTGGGCGACCAGACCCTGCTGGCCATCAGCGGCTTCGGCGACAAATCGCTCCAGGACGTCAAAGAAGCCATCGCTGTCTATCTGGCCAACCTGCCGCCGCCGGCCGAAGAAGAGGTCGAGCCAGCGGCCGAAGCCGAGCCTGAGGTCCAGCCGGCCGGCGCGGCCGAAGAAGCCGAAGCTGCGCCCGCCCCCGCCAAGGAAGATGAGGCTGAGGCAGCCGCCGCAGAGCCGGCCGAGGAGCCAGAGCTGGAACCGGCGCTGGAGTTCCAGGCCGCCATTGACGACCTGGCCGTCTCGCTGGTGCAGCCGGCCAAGCGCGGCCAGGCCGAGAAGAAGCGCCTGGTGGTGGTGCAACCGGCCGATGAGCCCAAGCCGGCCGAGGCCGAGCCCAAACGGCGCA
>JBOGUG010000231.1:0-1540 GCA_050696115.1 Promineifilaceae bacterium (SeqCode)
GGTCCACACTGTCTTGGTCATCCACCACCGAGCCCAATTGTCTAGCCCAACAGTGCAGGATTGTAGGCGATGCCTAAGGCCCCGGCAGACAGCCGGATGTGCCTACTGAGCTGTCATTTTAGCGAAACGAACCAATCGGGGTTGTTCCACCAGACAGAATCTTGGAGGGTCACTGAGAATTGAGTACGTCCTCGGCTGGGGATTCCGCTTATAGAAACAAACACTTCCCCGACAACCTGGTCGCTCAACTTGCTGAAGTAGGGCGTGGGGGTGTAGGGGTGAGTGTTCTCTCCCCTTCACCCTATCTCCCCTACTCCCCTGCCCAGAAAAGGCGCGCTAACGCGCGGGAGTTGGTGAAAGCATTGTGGGCAACGGCCGGGCTCTCGGCCGCTACCGTTCAAACCGTTGTGACAAAAAGGAGAACAAGGAATGAACGGGTTTCAGCAGCACATTATCGTTGGCAATCTGGGCGGCGACCCGGAGCTGCGCTACCTGCCAGATGGCACGGCCGTGGCCAACTTCAGCGTCGCCGTCAACCAGCGGCGGGGCCAAGAAGAAATCACCACCTGGTTTCGCGTTGCCGCCTGGGGCAAGCTGGCCGACGCGGGCGGCCGGTATAATAGGCAGCCAGGAGAAGCGCCATGGAAACGATCGAGGCCATCAACCTGATTGCCACCAATCCCAGCGTTCGGGATGGCCGGCCGTGCATTGCCGGAACATCACTGGAGGTAGCGGTGATCGCCATCGCCAAGATTGTCAACGGGCAGAGCCCGGAAGAGATTGCCGCCGATTACCGCCTGTCCCTGCCCCAGGTGTATGCCGCGCTGGCCTATTACTACGATCACAAAGACGAGATCGATGCCACTATCAAGGAGCGCCGGCAACTGGCCCAGGCGATGAAGGAGAAACGGGTTGGCAGCCGCCATCAGCCTTTATTTGGATGAGAACCTGAGCCCGAGGATAGCGGAGCAGCTCCGGATGCGGGGCACATAAGTGGTCGGCGCCCGTGACCTGGGGTTGCTAGGCGAGGAAGATACCACGCACCTGGAGCGAGCCACGCGCGATGGACGCGTACAGGTCACAACCGACGCGGATTTCTTACAGTTGGCAGCCGCGGGCATGCAGCATGCTGGCATTGTCTTTGGGGTCCAAGAAGGTCGCACGATTGGCGACTGGGTCCGAGATCTGGAGTTGATTTGCTTCGTCTATTCCGCAGACGAGATGGTTAATCACGGCGAGTATCTGTAACGGTCTTGCGGCGGAGGATTGCCGGGCGCAGGCTGGAGTGCCCGCACCCCCACCCGCCATAAGCAGTCGCTGATACCTCGGCCGGCACGGATCAAAGCCCTTTAGACACCCCGTACCCTAGCAATCCTACAAGTTCATTAGAGAGGGCAACCATCCCGGTGATGGTTGCCTTTTTATTTGCCAGCCGCCGCCCGCATTCTGACAGGCTACGCGGGGGCGTCGCCCCCTACACCCTGGCCCGGCCGGCAGCAAATTTCCGTTTTAGGAGCGGCCATTGAACCCAAGCGACAAC
>JBOGUG010000232.1:0-8383 GCA_050696115.1 Promineifilaceae bacterium (SeqCode)
GCCGAGGAGCGCGCCTCGGCCGGCTGGTGAGCGCCACCGCCTTCGACGCCCTGGCGGCCGGTTACGACGCCGAATTCAGCCACAGCCCGCTCGGCCGCTTGCTGCGGCCGCGCGTTTGGAGGCGCCTGGCGGGCTACTTTGGGCCCGGCGACCACCTGTTGGAGCTGGCCTGCGGCACCGGCGAAGACGGCCTGTGGCTGGCCCGGCGCGGCGTGCGCGTCAGCGCCACAGACAGCTCGGCCGGCATGCTTGCCCAGGCCCGGGCCAAGGCGCAGGCGGCCGGCCTTGACGAGCGCATCAGGCTGCGCCAACTTTCGCTGCAGGAGGCGGCCGCCGGCGGACTGGCTGGCGCTGAAGCTCCATTTGACGGGGCGCTGTCCAATTTTGGTGGCTTAAACACGCTCGGGGAGTGGCGGCCGCTGGCGGCCGCGCTGGCGGCCGTCGTCCGGCCGGGCGGGGTGGCTGTGCTAGTGCCGATGGGGCCCATCTGCCCGTGGGAAATAGCCTGGAATTTGGGCCACCTCCGGCCGCGGGCGGCTCTGCGCCGCTGGCGCCGGCCAGCGACGGCCCGCATCGGCGCGGCCGAGATCCCGGTCTGGTACCCGGCGGCCGGCCGGCTGCGGCGCGACTTTGGCCCCTGGTTTCGTCACCTGAGCACCGAAAGCCTGGGGCTGTGGCTGCCGCCCACGCACCTTGCCGGCCCCGTCGTCCGCCGGCCGGCGCTGCTGGCCCTTCTGGACTGGCTCGACCGGGCCTGCGGCCGGCTTGCGGCCGGTTGGGGCGACCACTATATTCTGGCCCTGGAACGGCGTCCCGATGAGACCCGTCCCTAGCCAGGGGTGAGGGCGGTGCAACGACTGTCCGCCTTGCCGGCTTTTGGGGCGAAGACGCCGGCCGCTCTCCTGCTGCTCTTCACGGCCGGTTTGTTAATCAGGCTGCCCTTTCTTGCCCAGGACTTTCAGGTAACGGCCGATCTGCCCCTGCTGCGCGCCTGGGCCGCGTTGGCTGCAGACGGCGAATGGCTGACGATCTACGACAGCGACGAACGGCGTTATCCGCCAGTTGCGATGGCTGTGCTCGGAGCGGCCGGCTGGCTGGCTCGCGGGCTGCCGGCCGGCTGGTTCTCCGAGGAGGCCGGCCTCAATCTGATCATTAAGTCGCTGGCGACACTGGGCGACGCAGGCATCGCCCTACTGGTCTATGGGATGCTCCGGCCGCAGCCCTGGGCTTTGGCCGCGGCCGCCCTTTGGCTGCTGAATCCTGCGCCCTGGTACGTGTCCGCCATCTGGGGCCAGCTCGACTCGCTGTTTATTCTCCTGGCTCTAGGGGCGACGGTTGTCCTTTGGCGCGGCGCGGCCGTCAGCGGCTGGCTCCTGTACGCCCTGGCCCTGGCGACCAAGGTGCAAAGCCTGGTCTTTCTGCCGTTAATCGTCGGGCTCAGCCTGCGGCGCGCCGGCTGGCGCTCGTTGGGGCTCGGAGTGACGGCCGCAGCCGGACTGCTGGCCCTTGTGAGCCTGCCGTGGCTGGCTGGCGGCCGGCTGCCGGCCTTGCTTCAGAACGTGGTCGGATCCTCCGGCCGGCTGGTGCAGGACGCCTACAACTTCTGGTATGCCGTCCTGGGCGGTGGGGCTTTCAAGGCGCTCGTCAGCGACCGGCCGAACCTGTGGCTCAATTATCAGGCGCTGGCGTTTGGCCTGACGGCCGGCGCCTCCCTGCTGGCGTTGGCTGCCACGTTGCGCCGGACAGACGGCCAGCCGGCGCTTGGGGCGGCATTGCTCGCCTTTGCCGCTTTCCTGTTCTGGCCCGACGCCCGCGAGCGCTATTTGCTGCCGGCCTTGCCCTTTGTGCTCCTGGCGGCCGGCGGCTGGCCCAGACGGGGGCCGAGCCGAAGGCTGGCCGTGGCCTACCTCCTGGTCTCGCTGACCTGCGCCTTTAATCTAGTCACCACGGCATCCTTCGCCCCGGAACTGTGGACGAACCTGGCGGCCGCCCGGTCGCCGCACACCGACCTGGTGGCAAGCCTGCTTGGGCTGGCGCGGGCCAGCGCGCTGGCCAACGTCGGCCTCTGGCTGGGGCTGCTGCTGATCGCCTGGCGGCCCGGCGGCGCGGATCTGCAGGCGCCCCGGCCGGCGCTATACTAGCGCAGCAATGGCGGCCAAAGATGCCTCTCCGCTCGTAAATTGGCTGCGGCCAGGGCTGGCGGCCGTCGCCCGCCGCTGGCTGGCCTTCCGCTTCCGCACGCTCGATCGCCGCTACGGCCGCCTGGTGCTGGAGGAAATTGACGGCGTTCCGCTCATCGTTCTGCCCCAGGTGTTTAACCCCGTCCTGCTGCGCAGTGGGGCGTTCCTGGTGGCAACCCTGGCCCAAATCCCCTTGCCGAAGGCAGCGGCCGTGCTCGACCTGGGGACGGGCTCCGGCGCTGGCGCGATCTTCGCCGCCCGGCGGGGCGCGGCCGTCACGGCGGTGGACATCAACCCGGAAGCGGTGCGCTGCGCGCGGCTCAACGCCCTCCTGAATGGGCTGGAAGGGCGCATCGAGGCCGTACAGGGCGACCTGTTCGCCCCGGTCGCCGGCCGGTGCTTCGACCTGATCCTGTTTAATCCGCCCTACCACCGCGGCCGGCCGGCCGATGGCCTGGACCAGGCCTGGCGCGGCCTGTCGGTCTTCGAGCGCTTCGCGGCCGGGTTGGACGGCCATCTGGCCCCCAGCGGTCGAGCGCTGCTCGTCCTGTCATCGGACGGCGACGGCGGCGAGCTGCTCGAACTGCTCGGCCGGCGCGGCTTCCGCCTGCAACTGGTGGCCCGGCGCAATCTGTGGAACGAGCGACTGCTGGCATACGACGTCGAACGAGGCCGCGGCCGGCCGGGGTCGGCGGATTCGGACGCTTTCTGAGCTAAATAGCTGTACTTCTGGTGACGCCAGCCAGTAGGGGCGCCCGGCGACGCGCCCCTTTCTGCCTATTTGCCCAGTTCGGGGCCCGGCCGGGGCGAGGCCGGGCGCGCCGACCCGCCCCTACCAGGCCGGCCGGCTTCTGCTATCATCGGGGCTGAATATGCAACTCATCCTCTACAACCCCCAATCCTCCGCCGGCCGCAAGCCCATCCTGCCCATGTCGCTGCTGGCGCTGGGGGCCGTGTTGGAGGGCCGCCACGCATATCGCATCCTGGACGGCAATCTGCTGCCCGACGCGCTGGCGGCCCTGGATGCAGCCGTTGCCCAGGCCGGCCCCCGGCCGGCGCTCGGCGTGACCCTCATGCCTGGCCCGCAGTTGGAACAAGCCGTGCCCCTGTGCGGCGAGCTGAAGCGCCGCTACCCCCAGTTGACAATTATTTGGGGCGGCTATTTCCCCAGCCAACATTGGGACGTCTGCCTGCGCGCCGACTATGTGGATTACGTCTGCCGGGGCCACAGTGAGCATGTTTTCTTGCAGCTGCTGGCCTGGCTCGATGGGACGCCGGGCGCGGCCGAGCCGGCCGCCATCCCCGGCCTGGCTTACCGGGATGAGGCCGGCAACCCGGTCAGCAACGCCATGGCGGCCATCCCCCACCCGGCCAAGCTGCCGGCCTGGAACTTGGAGCGGCTCGAGGTGGCCCGCTACGTCCGGCCGACCTTCCTCGGCCGGCGCACGCTGGGCTACCACTCCAGCTACGGCTGCCCTTTCTTCTGCAATTTCTGCGCCGTGGTCAACATGGTCAACGGCCGCTGGTTTCCCCAGCCGGCGGCCGCGGTCGCGGCCGCCGTGCGCGCCTATCACGACCGTTGGGGCGTGAACGCTGTCGAGTTCTACGACAACAATTTCTTCACCCACCAGGCGCGCACGGCCGAGTTCGCCGAGCGCATCCGGGATCTGGGCTTGGCCTGGTGGGGCGAGGGGCGCATTGACACCATGCAGATGTATTCCGAGCGCACCTGGCGCTTGATGCGCGACGCCGGCCTGCGCATGGTCTTCATGGGCGCCGAGTCAGGCTCGGACGAAACGCTCAAGCGGATGGACAAAGGCGGCCAGATGAGCACCCAGCGCACGCTGGAAATGGCCAAGCTGATGAAGTCCTACGGCGTGGTGCCGGAGTTCAGCTTTGTGATGGGCAACCCGCCCGACCCAGAGAGCGACTTGCGCCTGACGATGGAGTTCATCCGCAAGGTCAAGCGGATCAACCCGGCGGCCGAGATCATCATGTACCTCTACACGCCCGTGCCCCTGGCGGGCGACCTCTACGACCAAGCCCAGGCTGAAGGCTTCCGTTTTCCGGAGAGCTTGGAGGAGTGGATCAGCCCGGAATGGCTCAACTTCTCCCAGCGGCGCAGCACGACCATGCCCTGGATCAAGCGCACCCTCCAGGAGCAGATCCACGACTTCGAGCGGGTGATTAACGCCTACTACCCGACTTCAACCGACGCCCACCTGACCCGCGCCTGGCGGGCTGTGCTGCGCGCGGTCAGCGCCTGGCGCTACTACCTGCACTTCTACCATTGGCCGCTAGAGCTGCGCGCCCTGCATAAGGTCGTCGCCTACCAGCGGCCGGAGACGTCCGGGTTTTAAGCGGGGGCGGCGCCAGCGTAGGAGCGCAGCGCCCCTCACGGGCGCATGACGCGGACGGGAACGGGCTCGCTGATCCCTTTCAGCTCCAGGCGACGCGACTCCAGCGCGCTGCCGTCAATGCCGGCCGCCTGGAGCGCCTGCTCGCTGACGATAATTTCGCCGGGGGCGGCGGCCGACGTGAGGCGGGCGGCTGTATTGACCTGGTCGCCCTGGGCGGAGATCTCCACCAGGCCGCCGGGCGCGCCCATGGCGCCGAAGAAGGCCACGCCGGCGTGGACGCCGATGCCGACCGGGATCTCCGCGCGCGCCATGCGCCGGGCCAGCTTCTGAGCGACGCGAATGGCCCGGCCGACGTAATCGGGCCCGGCGAAGCCGGCCCCCCAGTAGGCGGCCACCGCGTCGCCTGCCAGCTTCTCGACCAGGCCATCGGCGGCGGCAATCGGCTCGGTGGCGGCCGTGTAGAAGCGGTTGATGAGCCGGCTGAACTCGGTGGGACTCATCTGCTCGGAAAGGGCGGTGGAGCCGCGCACGTCAACGAAGAGCATGGCCATCTCGACCTCGCTGCCGCCGGGAAACTGGCGCGAAGCCTCCTCGCACATGTTGCAGTAGCGGGGATTTAAGTCCGAACGCCGCTTGCCGAACAGGGCCCGCACGACGGCCGCGCCCGCGCCTTCAAACGGGGCGTTGCAAAACTTGCAGCGTGGTTCGCGCGGGAGAAATCGAAAGATGCGCCGCAGGCGTTTGTCAATGGCGTACGCGTTGGTCGAGAACCAGTCAGCCCACACGCGGTCCGGATTGGGGATTTTTCGGTAACGTATCTTCATGGGCCTCTACAGTTGGTTGTCCACAGCCAGCGGCCGCCTGCCAGCTGTTAGTTCGGCTCGGCCGCCACCCCGGCCGCCAGCAAAGCCAACGACGTTGGCATGTCCCGGCCGCCGCTCTTGGCCGCCAGGTCCATCTCCAGCAGGTGGGCGTAGATCTGCTCCACCTGCTCCAGGCTGAAGCCGCGCGCCTGCTGGGCGATCTTGCCGGCCACAAAAGGGTGGATCTTTAAGCTCTTGGCCATCTCGGCCGGGCCGCGGCCGGCCTCGTGCAGTTCGCGCGCCTGAAGCAGCAAGCGGAACTGGCGCACGACCATGGCGAACAGGGCGAAGGGGTCCTGGCCCTCCGCCAGCTTTCGGGCTAAAAGCTCGGCCGCAACCGGCCCGTTGCGGTTGCCGAGCGCGTCCACCAGCTCAAAGATGCTGGCCTCGGCAACATACGGGCACAGGAGGCTGACGTCCTCGGCCGTGATCGGCGCGCCGGCCCGGTACAGCACCAGCTTTTCGATCTCGTTCTGGAGCAGGGCCAGATCAGCCCCGGCATTCGCGGCCAACAGGTGAGCGGCTTGCGGCCGGATCTGGCCGCCGGCCGCCTCGACCCGCTCGCGGATCCAACGTTCCAGGGCGCCGCCCTGCGGCCTGTCGAATTGCTTGACATAACCTCTGGGGCTCTTTTCGGCCAGTTTGACGGCCGGATGGGAAGCCGGCAGCGGCCGCGACTCCAAAAAGACCAGCCGGGCCGTATCGGGCAGGTCTGGCAGGTAGGCCAGCAGCTCGTCGAGGAAGGGCGGATCGCGGCCGAACAGCTCGGTCACGATCACCAGCCGCTTGGCGGCCAGGAAGGGCAGCGCCTCGCAGGCCGTGCGCAAGTCGGCGAACGAGACGGAAGGGCCATCGAAACGAGCCGTGTTGAGCGACACCATATCCGGCTCGCCCAGCCGGCCGGCCAGCTCGGCCAGGGTCTCGCGCTGCGTGTGCTCGTCGTCGCCGTGGAAGATGTAGAACAAGGGCTAGTCGGCCGCGAAGCGGGTGTCAACCCGGTAGGAGCGCACGTCCTGGTTTCCCATCTGGCCCAGCAGGAATTGGAAGACGCGGGTGACCGGCGACGGGGGCACCTGGCGGATGGCGGCCAGCTCCAGGTCGCCGAGCCGGGACTCCACCGTAAGCGCGTCCTGGACGGCCAGGCCCAGCGGCCGGGAGATGATCAGGCTCAGCGTCGTGGTCAGCACCGCCAGCGGCAGCGCCCCCAGCCAGACCGAGCCGCCCAGCTTCGGCCGGCGCTGGCGGCGCTGCTCGTAGGCCAGCGTCGCCTGGGTGGCCAGCACGGCCAGGGTGGCCGTGGTCAGCAGCACCGTGCCGCAATTAGGATGCAGCCCCAACTGGCTTTCGCCGGCCCGCAAGCGCCGGTGGGCCTCCTCAACGGCGTCCATGACCTGATCCTCGCTGATGTCGCCGTAGATGTTCAGGTGGTAGCCGTAGGGCGTGGAGTTGCCCTGGGCGCTGAAGCCCTTGTGCTTCTCGCTCAGGATGTGAATGGTGGCGTGCTCCAGGGCGTGGTTGCGCCGCGTCTGGCTCATGAGTTTACTTAACATAACTTATCCCCTTTCTGTGGATTAGGCCTCAAGATTGCATATGGGTCAGCCGCCGTCGGGCCGGAAGGTGGGCAGCCCTAGGTCGGGCATCGGCCGGCCGGCCAAGAAAGCCGCCAGCGCTGCCCGCGCCGCTTTGCTGTCATCCCAAGGGTACTCGGTCGCGCCAAAGGCCATGGACTGCTCGTGGCCCTTGCCGCAGATGAGAACCACATCGCCCGGCCGGGCCAGCGCCAGCGCCGCGTAGATCGCCTGGCCGCGGTCGGGGACGCGCCAGAAGCTCTCGCCTTCGACGCCGCCCTGGGCGCGGCAGCCGGCCGCCATGGCTTCCAAAATGGCCGCCAGCGACTCGGTGCGCGGATCTTCGGCCGTCAACACCGTCACATCGGCCGAGCGGGCCGAGACCTCGGCCATCAGGCGCCGCTTGGCCACGTCCCGCTTGCCGGCGCTGCCGAAGACAGCGATGACCCGGCCGGCAGCCAGCGCCCGCGCCGCCGCTATCGCCGCTTCAAGCGCGTTGGGCGTGTGGGCGAAGTCTACAACCACCAGGAACGGCTGGCCGACGTCAATGCGCTCCATCCGGCCGCTCAGGCCGCGGACAGAAGCCAGTCCGGCCTGAATGGCCTCTGGCTTCAGGCCCAGCGCCCAGCTGGCCGCGGCCGCCGCCAGCAGGTTGTAGACGTTGAAGCGGCCGGGCAACTTGCTCTCGATGGGCAGGGGCGCCTCCTGGGGCAGGCAGAGTTGGAAATGGCTGCCATCCGGCCCGGAGCGCACCTCGCCGGCCCGGACGTCGGCCGGCGCCTCCAGCGCGTAGCTCAGCACGCGTCCCCCGGCCAGCGGCCACAAAGGTTCAAACGAGCGGTCGTCGGCGTTCAGCACGGCCGTCCGAGGGCAGCGCGGCCGCGGCTCGGCCCCGACCGCCCCGCCGCGCAAGGCCTGGATCAGGCGGCCTTTAGCAGCCAGGTAGGCGTCCCAGTCGCCGTGGTAGTCCAGATGCTCGTGGGTGATGTTGGTGACCACGGCCAGGCCAAAGGGGATGGCGTCCACCCGATGTTGGGCCAGGCCGTGCGACGTCGTTTCCAGGACGCAATGGGTCAGCCCGGCCGAGACCATGCGGCGCAAATAGGCCTGGACCAGCGGCGCTTCAGGCGTTGTCACGTGTAGCGCCAGCGGCTCCTCCTGCGCGCCGACGGCGGCTCTGATGGTGCTCAACATGCCGGCTCGCACGTCGGCCGCCTGCAAGCAGGCGTAAATCAGGTTGGCGGTCGTCGTTTTGCCGTCGGTGCCGGTGACGCCAATCATCATCAACTCCCGCCCGGGGAAGCCGTGCCAGGCGGCCGCCAGCCAGGCTTCGGCGACGGCGCTGTCCTCGGTTTCAAGGTAGGGCACGCCCCTGGCCGCGGCCGCGACCTCGGCCAGCGGCCGCTGGCCGA
>JBOGUG010000233.1:0-12678 GCA_050696115.1 Promineifilaceae bacterium (SeqCode)
GCCGCTGCCTGACCTGCGTTCGCTGGCGGCCGCGCCGGCCGAGGCGCTGGCCTATGCCCTGTTGATTGCAGCCCTCTTCGGCCTCTACGCGCTGGCATACGGCCGCGCCCGACGCGCAGCCCGGCCGCCGCGGCCGGCCCTGGTCGGCCTGGCGGCCCTGCTCTTTGGCCTGCCGCTGCTCTTCGCCTTTCCCATCAACGCCACGGATGTCTACGGCTACGTGCTGCACGGCCGCACGGCCAGCGTCTACGGCCGCAATCCCTATTTGAGCGCCCCGGCCGAAAACGGCGACCCGCTGGCCCCGGCCGTGGGCGAATGGGCCGACCTTAGCTCGCCCTACGGACCGGTTTGGGAGGGGCTGGCGGCGGCCGTCACCAGGGCGGCCGGCGGCCAACTCTGGCCGTCGCTGCTGCTCTTCAAAGGGCTGGGGCTGCTGGCCCACCTGGGAGGCGGGGCGTTGTTAGCGGCCGCCCAGCCGGCCGGCGATCCGCGCCGGCGGGCGCTGGCGGCCCTGCTCTGGCTGTGGAACCCGGCCCTGCTGCTCATCTTCGTCATGAATGGCCATAACGACGGGCTGATGATCTTCTGGCTGCTGCTGGGCTGGTGGCTGATCGGCCGCGGCCGGCCGGGCCTTGGGCTGGGGCTGGCCGTGTTGGCCCCTTTAACCAAGGCAATCGCCCTGCTGGCGCCGCCCTTCCTGCTGCTGGCCGCCTGGCGCCTGGCGCCCAGCCCGGCCGCCAGGGCCCGCGCCTTGCTAGTCGGGGCCGGCCTGGGCGCTGCGCTTACCTGGCTGGCCTTTGCCCCTTACGGGCCGCCCTGGGCGCTGGCCGGCCGGCTGGCAAGCGAGGCCAGTCAGACGGCCGGCTACTCGCCTCTGACCCTCTACATCCTCCAGGCGGCCACGCTTGACATCCATCCCTCTTTCGACCGGCTGGCGGCCCTGGCGGGGGCAGGCGTGGCCGCCCTGGCCCTGTGGCTAGTCTGGCGCAGCTGGCGCGGCCGGCCGGCGGCCCGCGGCGCGGCCGACCTCTTCTTCGGCTACAGCCTGCTGGCTCTGACATTTCGGCTGTGGTACACGGCCTGGCCCTTCCCCTGGTTGGCCCTGGATCATCTGGCGGCCGGGGAAGGCAGCTCAGCCGCCAGCCCGGACATGACCGGCCCGCGCCTGCTGGCCGGCCAGAGCTTCCTGCTGTTAGGCCAGTTATCCGGCCTGATCTACGGCCAACTGCGCGTCGAGTTGCTGCTCGGCTCCCACTTGGCTGCCCACTGGCTGGGGGTGCCGCTCATTTTTGGCTTGCCGCTTCTAGTTGGCTTTGCTGCAGCCGGCCGTAGCGCACGTTCACGTGGGCCCCAAACAGAAAGATGAGGCTGCTCAGGTAGGCCCAGAAAAGCAGGGCGATAATGGTCGTCACCGAGCCGTATAGCAGGTTGGTTGCGGCCAGGTAATTGGTCACCACCACCAGGAAAAGGCGTTTGGCCCCCTCCCACAGCGCACCGGCAATGAAGGCCCCAGGCAGCACATGGCTGGCCTCCAGCCGGACGTGGGGCAGCATGTAATAGAGCAGGGCGAAGATGGGGATGTTCAGCAACGCCAGGCTAACATCCAACAGATAGGGGCTGGAGCGGATCAGGATTTCGGGCAAAAAGCGCTGGGCAAAGGAGACGGCCGCGCTCCACAGCACCGACAGCGTCAACAAGATCAGGCTGACGCCCACCACGACCAGAATGGAGAGCGCCCGGTGGCGCCAGACCATGCCCGTGGGCTCGCCGGCCCAGATGTTGTCCAGCGCCCGCGTCAGGACGTAAAAGACCGACGACGCCGACCAGATCAGGCTGATGATGGACAGCCGGGTAATGGCGCCGCGGTTCTCCAGCACCGTATCGAGGCTGGCGCCGATCAGCTGGCTGAGCGCCGGCACAACGAACTCCAGCCGCGCGACGATCTGGTCGCCGGTGAGGGGCACCTCCAGCCAGAGTGAGGCAATCGAAACGGTCAGCACGATGAGCGGGAAGACGGACAATAGGGTGAAATAGGCAATGGCGGCCGCGTAAAGCGACGACTGGAAGGTCAGGGCGTCGGTGAGCGAGTGGCCGAGAAGCGCCAGCCAGCCGCGGCCGTTCTCGTTGAGCCGCCGGCCGAGCGCGCCTAGAAACGCCTGGGCCTCGCCCAACCGGGAGCCGGCCCGTTCGCTTCGCTGGCTCATCTCACTCCACGCTCAGCGGCCGCAAGGCGAGCGCGTCGCTTGGGCGCAAATTGGGCACCGTCGCCAGCAGGCGGCGGCCGTCTTCCGGCAGGTACAGGCCGATCTGCAGCGGGTAATCGCCGGCCGGCCACTCGGCCGGCACCGGGATGCGGTAGCGGTCTACAACCACCTCGCCCTTCAGCCAGCCGCCGGTCGGCCGCTGGCCCTCGGCCGGGGCGCGGTCGGCCTGCCACAGGCAGCAGGCACCGTCCGGCCCCAGCAGGTGGACGAAGACAGTGTAATCGGCGGCCGGCTCGCTCAGCGCCTGCCACACCAGGCTCAGCTCGGCCTCGCCGGCCGAAAGTCGCTCTAGGTTGTAGCCCAACAGGGCAATCTGGTCGCCGAAGTTGGCCGGCAGCGGGTAGCGCAGCGGCGGGGCCTCAAACAAGCGTTGGCTGGCGACCACCCGCAACGGCCCCAAATCGGCCGTTGCCAGCGTCTCGTCAATCCCGTTGAGCAGCCGCAGCCCCAGCCGGTAGTCGCCGGGCGGCGCATCGGCCGGGATGCGGGCCGTCTGGTGATCCACCACCAGTTGCGGCGGCGACCAGCTCGTAAAAGGGTAACTGTCGTGCACGGGCTGGCTGTTGCTCAGGATGAGGCCGGTGTTGTCCGGCCGCAACAGCTCCAGCCGGATGGTGGCCGCCTGCACGGCGCCCTCCGCAAGCCAGCGCAGCGCCAGCCACAGCGGCTCCCCGGCGGCCGCCTCGGCCGGGCCGCGCTCAAAGCCCAGCAGGCTCAGGCCGCCCTCCAGGCTGAAGACGGGCGACTTGGCCGCGGTCGCCGCCGGCGGCCGGCCACTCAGGACGATGGCGTTCTCCAGGCTGACTCCGTTGCCGGCAAAGCGCCCGCCGGAATCTATGACGCCCAGTTGGCGGCCGCCGGCCGGGGCGAAAAAGCCGGCCCGGACCGCGTACTGGCCGGGCGGCGTTCCGGCCGGCAGCTCCAGGTGGAGCTGCTGCACGACCACGTCACCCAGCCGCCACTGCTCGGAGGGGTAGGCGTCGCTCTCCTCCGAGCTCCAGCGGTAGCCCCAGGCGTCCAACAGGTGGGCGAAGGGCAGCACGGGCTCGGCCGGGACGCTCTCAACGCGCCAGATGAGCGTCGCCGGCAGCGCCTCGCCGCTGCGGCCGCTGCCCGCGCCGGATTCCAGCAGCGTGACGACCTGGCTGAAGTTCTGGCCGGCAGCGCCAGCGGCCGGCAGCCCGGCCTGGGCGGCGGCGCCCTCGCCGAAGCGGTAGGCGACAAAGGCTGGCTCGCCGTCGGGCCCGGCCGGGCCAGCAACCCGTTGCCCGGCCGCCAGGTAGGGCGCCATCCAACTGGGCGCGGGCGCGCTGCGCGGGAAGATGGCCTGCCAGCTTCCACCGGCCGGAAAGACCAGCGCCCGGCCGCCGGTAAGCCAGCGGATCTCTTCGTAGCGCTGACTTAGCACAGCCAGCGCCGGGTGGCGGTAATGGTGGGCCGCCAGGTAGATGCTCTCGCCTTCCAGATCGCCGGCGTTCAAGTAGTCCGCCACGGCCGCCAGGTCGGCCTCGCGCTCGTAATAGACGTCGGCCCGCGCCGCCCAGCGGTCGAAATAATCCCGGCCGACGACCACGCCGCCGGCCGCCAACACCAGCAGCGCCAGCGGGGCAGCCAGGCTGAAGGCCGGCCGGGGCGGGGGCAGAGCGGAAAGCCGGAAATGCCAATGGCCGGCGGCCGCGCCCAGCCGCTCGCCCAGCCAGACCAGGCCCAGGCCGGGCAGCAGAAACAGCAGCGGCAGCAGGCCGGTGGCCCGCACGCTGCCGGCCGTGATGTCGCCTGCTGAAAGCGCCAGCGGCAGCACCATCACCAGCGGGTTGGTGACCAGCAGCAACCAGGCCGCGCGATCCCGCCAGCCGCGCTGGCGCAGCAGCCGGCCGAGCGCAGCCAGCCAGCCTAAAACGGTCAGCCCGGCCCACAGCGGCGCCAGCAGGGGCCGGCCGGGCAGGTTGTAGCGCGCGTAGGGGTCGCCCTCGAAAAAAATCAGGCCCAGCGAGCGCCCGTAGGCCGCCCACAGCCGGCCGGCGTCCAGCTCGGCGGGCAGCACCTGGCTGGCCCGCTCCCAGAACAGGTCGGAATGGCCCGCAATGTAGCCGGCCAAGGGCAGCACGGTCAGGACGGCGGCCGCCAACCAGGGAGCCAGCAGGCGCCAGGGCCGGCCGCGGCCCAGGAGCAGGGGCCATAGCGCGACCAGCAGCAGCAGCGGAAAGAGGCGCACGGCCGGGTAGGTGTAGGCCGCCAGCCCCAAGAAGACGCCCGCCAGGATGGCCCAGCGGCGCCGGCCGGAGCGCAGCGCGCAGAACAGGGCCGCCAGGGCCAACCCTTGCAGCAGCGGCTGGCTGATGAGGCGGAAGCCCGTGCGGCTGAAAAGCAGGTGGTAGAAGTTGACCGCCAGCAGGCCCGCCGCCAGCAAGCCAATCCGGCGGTCGCGGGTCAACTCACGGCCGAGTGGGTACGTCACCGCGACGGTCAGCAGGCCGACCATGACGGCCGTCAGCCGCAACGCGAAGACGGACTCGCCCAGCAGCCGCGCCGAGCCGGCCGCGAGATAAAAGAAGAGCGCCTCGCGGCCGGTGTAGCTGGGGATGAAGATCGGCCGCTGGCCGCGGAAGGCGATATCGCCCGCCAGGATGACGTTGGCCGCCTCGTCGTAATGCAGGCCGGCCGGCGTTTGCGCCAGGGCCGGCAGGCGCAGGCCGGCCGCAGTTAGCAGCGTGAGAACCATCAGGGCCAGGCCGAGGCGCGACGTCATGGCGCGTCATTTTAGCCCCGGCCGCGGCCGGCGGCTAACCAGCCGGAGTCACCCCACCTCCAGGCGGCGGATCGTTCTTCTTTTCACAAGCGTAGGTTTTGCGTACAGGATGCGCCTGTTGTCCGTACAGTCTCAACCCGGCCGGGAGCGTACAATTGGTGCCAAGAGACGATAGCTACGGTTAAATCTCTTCTTCTCCTCCTTTTTGACGAGAGTCAGGGTTCGGCGTCCCTGACTCTCAGACAAGCAGAGCGAGCCGGCCCCAGGGTCGGCTCGCTTTTTTTGGCCCCCTTTGGCATATAATCGGCCGGCATGCCCCCCAGCCCCGCCGTCCAAAGCGCCGCCGCGCGCGGCCGCCAGGTCATGGCCGCGGCCGCGGTCGTCGGCGCCGCCTTCGTCGTCAGCCGCATGCTCGGCCTGGTGCGCGACGCCGTCATCACCTATTTCTTCGACATAGACAGCCTGGCCTCGAATGCCTACTTCATCGCCAGCCGCTTCCCGGAGACCATCTTCTACGTCATTGCCGGCGGCGCGCTTGGGTCGGCCTTCATTCCGACCTTCAGCGCCTACGGCGTGCGCCAGGACGAGCGCGGCGCCTGGCGCCTCTTCTCGGCCGTGGTCAATCTGGTGCTGGTCGCCACCACGGCCGCCGCCCTGCTGGTAGCTGTCTTCGCGCCCCAGATCCTGGTGGCCTTCTACCCCGAATTGCTGGCCCAGCAGCCCGGCCTGCTGCCGGTGGCGGCCCGCCTGTTGCGCTTGCTTTTGATCACGCCGATCATATTCGGGGCCAGCGGCGTGGCCATGGCCGCCCTGAATGCGCGCCAACATTTCCTGATGCCGGCCGTGGCCCCCATCATCTATAACCTGGGCATCATCGCCGGGGCGCTGCTGTTTGCGCCCGACGTCATGGGGCTGGGCTACGGGGCGGTGGCGGGCGCGGCCGGCCATTTGCTGGTCCAATTGCCGGCCCTCGGCCGGGCCGGGGCGCGCTACGAGCCGGTGCTGACGCTCAGTGACCAGGGCGTGCGCCAGGTGTTGCGCCTGATGGCCCCGCGCGTGCTGGGTCTCTCCTTCGGCCAACTTAACCACCTGGTGACCCAGTTCATGGCCCAGGGGCTGGTCGTCGGCAGCATCCCGGCGCTGGGGCTGGCCTGGCGCGTCATGATCATGCCCCAGGGGGTTATCGGCCAGGCGCTGGGCATCGCCGCCTTCCCCACCTTGGCCGAGTTGGCTGCGCGCCGAGCGCTGGCCGAGATGCAGGCCATCCTGACGGCCAGCCTGCGCCTGATCCTCTTCTTCAGCCTGCCGGCCGCCGCCCTGTTAATCGCCCTGCGCCTGCCGCTGACCCAACTGCTGTTCGAGCGCGGCGCCTTCGACGCCGAGTCGAGCGCCTTTGTGGCCTGGGGCCTGCTGTGGTACGCCTGGGGGCTGGCCGGCCTGGCCGCCATTGAGGTCATCTCGCGCGCCTTTTACGCCCTAGAGGACACCTGGACGCCGGTGCTGGCCGGGCTGCTGCAACTGGCGAGCATGGCCGCCCTGGGGCTGTGGCTGAGCGGCCGGCTCTTTCCGGCCGCCGGCTGGCCGGCCTTCGGCGGGCTGGCGCTGGGGTATAGCCTGTCAACCTATTTAGAAGTGGGTTTGCTCCTGATCCTGTTACGGCCGAAGCTGGGGGCGGTCGGCGGTCGGGCACTGGCGGCCGGGCTGGGGCGCATGGGGCTGGCGGCGTTTGCGGCCGCTGCGGCCGCAGGCTTGGGCCTGCGCCTGGCCGGGCCGGCGCCGCTGGCCCAACTGGCGGCCGGTGGTCTGCTGGGCGGCCTGGCCTTTCTGGCGGCGGCCGTGCTTTTGAAGGTGGCCGAGGCGCGCCGGATGCTGGCGGCCGCCAGCCGGCGGCTTAGTTGTTGGCCGCTACGCCGTCGCTGACGAGAAAGTTCGATTGACTCAGCAGCTTGTCGTTCACCCACAGGTCGAGGGCGTACTCGCCCGGCTTGAAGCCCTCGTCCGGCCGGAAATAAACGTAGCCGGGGCCGTCCTCGCCGTAAGACCAGACCTGGTTGCCACCATCCACGACCTCGCTGTTGTGGCGCCACACCCAGGACCAGACCAGGCCATCCTCCATATTTTCGTAGCTGAAGGTGGCGTAAAGCGTAAAGAAGCCGGCCGTGAAGCGTCGCGCCGCCTCTATGGCCTGGTAGTCGTCGGTGATATCAATCGAGAAGGAGATCTGCCCCAATTCGGCCGCGTTGCTCAGCTCCACCGTCGGCTCATGCTGATCGAACTGGGCCGGCAGCGGCCGCTCCACCAGGCCGGCCGCCTGGGCGGGCGCAACCCCGGCCAAGAGCGAGGCCATGTTGATCTCCACCACCTCCGGCGAAGCTGCGGCCGCCACATCTTCGGCGGCCGCTGGCGCGTTGGCGGCTGGCTTGGCGTGGCTGATACGCGCCACCCGCGCCGTCAGGTCAGCCGGGGCGCGCCAGGAGTACAGGCCAACGCCCAGGGCAACCAACATGAAGGCCAGCGTGGCCAGCATGTTGCGCTGCATTCGCTTGCGAGCCTGCACCCGCAAGAAGAAATACGGGGAACGCTTGGCTTCGCGCCAGGCTTTTGCGGTGATGGAGGACGTAAACAGGACGAGCAGGAGAAGCCCGCCCAGCAGGTATGGCAGGATACTGCCAGACAAATTAGATATCAAATTTTCTACAAACCCTCTTCCCAGGCCTTTTTCGCCTGTGAAGATTATAACGGGCACCCGATCAATGACAATACCCCTTTTAGCCATTGTCACCGAAGTGCCACCGAACTGCCCGCGTTCGGCCGGGCCCGAAGCATGGCCGGGAGTGTAGCATGTTCAAATTTGTGACTCTATATCGCCAGGTGGAGGAGCCGGAGGCGGTTGACAACTTCTTCGCGAGCGCTCATTTGCCGGCCGCCGAGCGACTGCCCGGCCTGCTGAAGCGCGAGGTCGGCCGGGTGATGGGCAAGCCGGGCGGCGCTTCGCGCTTCTACCTAATGGTCGAGCTGTACTTCGCCGACCAGGCCGCCTTCCAGTCCGCCATGCGCAGCCCGGCCGGGCAGGAGTTGGCGGCCGCGCTGGCCGAATGGGAGGTGGCCGGGCTGATCACCTGGTTCTACGCCGATGCCTTCGAGGAATAGCTAAAGAGGGCCCGGATTTGGGGATTCGGCGAGTGTCTGATTAGCCTTCTGTGGATGCCAGGGCGGCCGGCCCTCACCCCCGGCGCGGCCGTCGTTCCCCTCTCCCCGCCGGGGAGAGGGGCCAGGGGTGAGGGGAAATTGAGCCCATCCCGGCCGTCTTCCGGTATAATGGCGGCGCTCAAGCCTGCGAGGAACCCTATGCCCCACTTTCGCCGCTCCCTGCGCCTCTTCTTGTTGCTGGCCGGCGTGGTCGCCGGCATGATCACAAGCTTGGCCGCCTTCTTCGCCCGGATGGTGATCCGGCCGCCGCGTCAGGCGCTGTGGGCCACCCCGGCCGACCTGGGCCTGGCTTACGAAGAGGTCCAGTTCCCGGCCCGCGATGGCCTGCGCCTGTCGGGCTGGTTCCTGCCGGCCGCCGACGGCCAAGCGGCCGCCACCGTCATCCTGTTGCACGGCTGGCCTTGGAACCGGCTGGGCACGGCCAACGGCAGCCTGATCAACGATGTGCCCGGCAGCTCGCCGGTGCAATTGCTCCATCTGGCCCTGGGGCTGCACCGGCGCGGCTATCAGGTGCTCATGTTCGACCTGCGCAACCACGGCCGGAGCGCGGCCGGCGGCCCGGTCACTTTCGGCCTGCGCGAGGCCGACGACCTGTTGGGCGCGGTGGATTACCTGCTGGCCCGGCCGGAGGTGGATCCCGGCCGGCTGGCGGCCGTCGGTTTCTCGATGGGCGCCAACACCATCCTCTACAGCCTGGCGCGCACGCCCCACATCCGCGCCGCCGTCGCCGTCCAGCCTGTCACGCCCAGCCCCTTCGCCCGCCGCTACCTCGGCTCGCTGGTCGGCCAGTTGTGGCGGCCGGTGCTGGCCGTAGCCACCTGGATGGTGCGCGCCGCCGGTGGGCTGGGCTTGCCGGCCGTCGAGCCGATTTTCGCCGCGGCCGGGGCCGGCGCAACGCCGGTGCTCTACGTGCAAGGCGACGGCGACCCCTGGGGCTCGGTAGCCGACGTCAGCGCCATGGCCGCCCAGACGCCCAACGGCGCCACCCTAATCGTGCCCAGCGCCGGCCGCTTTGATGGCTACTGGTACGCCATTGACCATCCCGATGTGCTAGATGGCTTCCTGCGCCAGCACCTTTCAAATTAGAGGCCGGCAAAGGCGCTTGTGCTCCAGCCGAGCCTCCCATATGATTGCGACAGCGGACCTATGGGATACGGAATGCGCAGATGAACACGGATAAGAGGCGAGGCAAAAGCCGCCTGGACGTTGGGCCGGCCGGCGCGGCCGGCCAGCGCCATGGTAGGGGCGCGTTGCCTCGCGCCCTTAGTCACAGGCAGGATGGCCCCACAAGGATCGGGAAGGGCGCCATGCGACGCGTCGGGCTAATTAGCGGCCTGCTCCTCGCGCTGCTGGCGGCCGCTGCGCTCGTTCCGGCCGCGGCCGGCCAGGGGCGCGCGGTCCTGGTGGCCCAGATGGACGGCCCTGTCACCCAAGCTATGGCCGGCTATTTCGAGCGCGCTATCCAGGCGGCCGAAGCGGCTGAGAGCGAGGCCCTGGTTATTGTGCTCGACACGCCAGGCGGCGAGTTGGGCGTCACCCTGCAGATCGTCCAGGCCTTCCGCAACGCCGAGGTGCCGGTGATCGTCTTCATCGGCCCGGCCGGCGCCCAGGCCGCTTCGGCCGGCAGCGTCATCCTGGCCGCCGCCCACGCGGCCGGCATGGCCCCCGAAACGGTGGTTGGGGCCGCCTCGCCGGTGGACAGCAGCGGCGGCGACATCGGCGACACGCTGCTGCGCAAGGTAACCGAGGACCTGAAGGCCACCATGCGCAACCTGACCGGCCGGCGCGGGCCGGAGGCGGTCACCCTGGCCGAAGCGATGATCGAGAACGCCAAGGCAGTCACGGCCGACGAAGCGCTAGAGGCCGGCTTCATTGACGCCGTCGCCGCCAGCGTGCCCCAGTTGCTGGAAGAGCTTGACGGGCTGGAAGTCGAAGTCGGCGGCCAGACGGAGATCTTGGAGACGGCCGAGGCCGCCCAGGAGCCGTTCGACGCCAGCGCCATTGAGGACTTGCTGCATGCCCTGTCCAACCCGTTACTGGTTGGCCTGCTGCTGACCGTCGGCATCCAGGCCATTTTAATCGAACTTTCTAGCCCTGGCGGCTGGGTGGCCGGCTTCCTCGGCCTGATCAGCCTGGGGCTGGCGCTGTACGGCCTGGGCACGCTACCCGCCAACTGGCTCGGCCTGGGGCTGGTGATTTTGGCCTTTGGCCTGTTTATCCTGGAGATTAAGACCGGGGCTGCTACGGGCGCCCTGGCCGTAGCCGGCGTGCTCAGCCTGCTGGCGGGCCTGCTCGTGCTGTTCAACTCGCCGGGGACGCCAGCCTTCGCCCGCATCAGCCTGGCGGCCGCCGCCGGCATCAGCGTCGTCAGCTCGCTCTTCTTCTTGTTGTTGGTCGGCAAGGCGCTGGCGGCCCAAAACCGGCCGGCGATCACCGGCCGCGAGGGCATGCTGGGCGAGATAGGCACGGTGCGCGTGCCGTTTCAGCCGGCCGGGCCAGAGGGCGGGGCCTATTTTGGCAAGGTGCTCGTGCGAGGCGAATTGTGGCGCGCCGCGGCCGACGCGCCCATCCCAGCCGGCGAACGCGTCGTCGTAGCCGGCATGGACGGTTTCACCCTGCGCGTCCAGCGCCTGGCTTAGCAGCCGCCCCATTTTTGCTCGCCAGTGATGCGCTTTAAGGTTCAGATCGGTCCCGAGGTCCACGAGGTGGAGGTGGCGTCGGCCGGCGACCGGCTGCGCATCACAATCGAGGGCGAGAGCCACGAGGCGCGCGTGGTGCGCCGCGACGGCCCCTTTTTCGACTTGGAGGTGGAGGCGCCCGGCCCGGACGGGGCAATTTTACGCCGGCGCATCCCGGCCGCCGGCATCGTGCAGGGCGACCGGCGCCACCTGTGGGCCGCCGGCCGGCTGGTGAGCTACCGGCGGCTGCCGGAGGGCGCTGCGGTCGTGGCTGAGGACGAGGCGGCTTCGTTGTCGCCCTCCATCCCGGCCGTTGTCTCTGAGGTGCTTGTGGCGGCCGGCGACCGCGTGCAGCGGGGCGATAAGCTGCTCTTGCTCGAATCCATGAAGATGATCCTGCCCATCCAGGCGCCCCACGCCGGCGTGGTTGAAGCGGTCCATTGCGCGGCCGGGGACGCCGTACAGCCCGGCGTGCGGTTGGTCACCCTGTCGGCCGAGGAAGGCGACTAAAGCCCCTTGCCCCACCGCTCTTGCAGTCTGATTCCGCCTAATCCGTGCCGATCTGTGTTCCATTCTGCCTGCACGCTTTGCCATGAACCAAGGCCGCATTGACCAACTCCGCCAGCGCGTGCTGGCCCATGGTTTGGACGGCGTGGCCCTTATGCCTGGGCCCAACCTGCTCTACCTGAGCGGCATCCGCGCCCACGCCAGCGAGCGGCCGATGCTGCTCTTCCTGCCGGCCGACGACGAGCCGGCCGCCATCTTTCCCCTGCTTGAGGCCGACAAGGCGCGCGCGGCCGGCGTCGCCCCCGAGCGCTTATTCATCTGGAGCGATGAGGAGGGCTACACCGGCGCCTTTCAGGCCGCCTGCGCCGCGCTGGAGCTGTCCGATTACCTGCTGGGCGTCGAGGCGCTCCACATGCGCCTGCTGGAGGTCGAGTTGCTGCACCGCTACGCCCCCGGCCTGACGACGGCCCACCTCGAGCCGATCATGGCCGTATTGCGCCTGCGCAAGGACAGTCATGAAATAGACGCCATGCACCGGGCCGCCAAGGTGGCCGAGGCGGCCATGCGCCGCCTGCTGCCCCAGATCAAGGTCGGCCAGACCGAACACGAGATCGCCGGCCTGCTGGTGCAGGCGCTCTACGCGGCCGGAAGCCAGGCGATCCCCTTTGGCCCCATCGTGCAAGCCGGCCCCAACAGCGGCTCGCCCCACGCCCCGCCCAGCGACCGGCCGATCCAGGTCGGCGATCTGCTGCTGATAGACTGGGGCGCGGTTGTGGATGGCTACCCGTCGGACATCAGCCGCACCTTCGCCGTTGGCCCCATCCGGCCGGAGCTGGAGCGGGTCTACGAGTTGGTCAAGGCGGCCAACGCCGCCGGCCGGGACGCGGCCGCCCCCGGCGCCAGCGGCCAAGACGTTGACCGTGCGGCCCGCGAGCTGATCGCGGCCGGCGGCTACGCCGACGCCTTCCTGCACCGCACCGGCCACGGCCTGGGCCTGGAGGTCCATGAGCCACCCTACATCATGGAGGGCAACCTGGAGCCGCTGGAGCCGGGCGCGGTCTTCACCGTCGAGCCGGGCATCTATTTGGAGGGCCGCGGCGGGGTGCGCATCGAGGACGACGTGGTGGTTACAGCCGGCGTCAGCCAGTCGCTGACCAGCCTGTCCAGGGATTTGATCCGCGTTGGTTAGCCCCAGGCGGCCTGGCGGCCGGCCCGCTCGCCCGCTCCGGCCGGGCCGCCCGCTGGCTGGGCTGCTGGCGCTGGCCCTGGC
>JBOGUG010000234.1:0-3315 GCA_050696115.1 Promineifilaceae bacterium (SeqCode)
ATCCAGACCAGTGGACGGATGACTTCAGCCGGAGGAGAACATGACGACCAAGCGCACCACTAAGTTAGTCCATGAGGGCGATTTCGTGGCTGAGCTAGATGTCGAGCTCATCACGAAATACGAAAGCTGGTCGCCTTTTCTATCCCTTGAGGATGCCTATCGGCTGGATGATGTCCGGCTGGCGCTGCGGCGGTGCGATGTCGAGGCAGCGGCAAGGCTGGCCCGCATTTACAAACTGACGCCTGTGGCGTCATAGGCCATTTCTGTAGCGCCGGAACGAAGCTCTCAGAGGCCCGCCGGCCGGCACGCGTCAGTCGCTCTCGCAGCCGATTCCATTCCCATCGCCATCGAAGTTGTGCGGGTCGGGCGGCAGCACCTGGAAGCGCCGGTGGGATATTTGGCCGCAGTCCAGGTCGGGCGGCGGGGGCGGGATGCAGACAGTGGGATAGGCCGGGTCGCAAGGCCCGGCCGGCGGGGCGGTTGTGGGCGTCGCGGCCGGCGGCAGGGTGGCGGTTGGCGGCGGCAGGGTGGCGGTTGGCGGTGGCGGTGTGTCTGTCGGCGGCGGGTCGGTGGCCGTCGGCCGGGGGGTGTGGCTGGAAGTTGGTTCCTCGGTCGGCGTCTGGGTCGGCTCGGCCGTGGGCGTCTGAGTTGGCTCGTCGGTTGGCTCTTCAGTCGGCGTCTCGCTCGGCTCCGGCGTCTCGGTCGCTTCGGCCGTGGGCGACGGCTCGTCGGCGGCCGGGGCCAGGCTGTTGGCCGGCCCGCTCTCGCCTTGCTGGAAGGCGGCCTGGGTGAGGGTTACGCCTGGCTCAACATTGCCCGTGGGCAGCAGCAGGCCGCAGAGCCACAGCAGGAGCAGGCCGGTGGCCGCGCCCAGGCCGATCTTGGCCCGGCGGGATAAGCTCTTCAGGCGTGACCAGGCAGGCTTGCCCAGCCTGGCCCAATTTGGCTTGGGTACCATCATCTGACACGGACAAACGCAGCCTCATTTTAGGCCAGAAACGCGGCTGGCGCTGGCGTCTGCTTTACACTCCGGGCAGGCGCGACGAATGGCGCTGACTTGCCGGGTGTTGTAAAGCTCCGCGAGCTTCGTTCAAATGGGGGTTGGCTAGCGGCCGGGGATGAGCAGTTGCGTGCCCGGCGCGAGCTGGTGGGGGTTGACCAGGCGGTTGGCGGCCGCCAGCTCCTGAAGCGGCACGCCGTAGCGCAGCGCGATCTGCTCCAGGCTCTCGCCCTCTTGGACAACGTGCACCTGGCCGGGCGCGTCCGGCGCCCCCTCAAGCGCCGGGCTGAAGGTGCGGAAGCCACCCTCGGCCCCCATTTGCGGCAGCCCTAGGGCGGCCGGCACGACTTCCTGGAACAGTGGCCGGGCCACGGCCGCCAGAACGAGCAGGCCGGCCAATAAGACGGCGACCAGCAGGCCAAATTTGAGCCATTCGGCCGAATCCGACGGCCGGGAGCGGTCGCGGGCCGGGTCGGGGTAGTTGTTCACTGTTCGTCCTCCTGGCTCGCGCCGAATGCCCGGCCGGGCCGCGGTCTGGCCGGCGCGGGCGGCCTCAGCGCATCACCTTGCCGCCATCCAGGGTGAGGCTGCTGCCGGTCATGTAGCTGCTGGCGTCCGAGCACAGGAAGAGCACGGCGCGGGCGGCTTCGGCCGGCTCGCCCAGGCGGCCGAGCGGGATGGCGGCCGTCCACTGGGCCATTTTTTCGGGGTCCTGGCGAGCGCGCTCGGTCATAGGCGTGCTGAAGACGCCGGGCACCAGGGTGTTGACTCGGATGCCGTAGGCGGCGAATTCGCGGGCGCATTCGCGGCCGAAGCCGAGCAGGCCGGCCTTGCTGGCGCAGTAGGCGGCCCGGCCGGCCAGGGGCGTCTCGACGCCGGCAGTGGAGGCAACGTTGACGATGGCCCCGCCGCGCGCGCCGTTCTCCTCGGCCATGACCCGGCCGGCAAGCTGACTCATCAGGAAAGCGCCCTTCAGGTTGACGTCCAGGCAGCGATCCCAGTCCCATTCGTCCATCTTGAGGATGGGCGCGATCGGCTCGACGCCGGCATTGTTGACCAGGATGTCGAGCCGGCCCCACTCGGCCCGGGTCGCCTCGATCAGGTGGACGCACTGGAACTTGTTGCTGACGTCGGCCGCCACGCCGATAGCCCGGCCGCCGCCGGCCTGAATAGCGGCCGCGACGCGCTCGGCCCGGTCGGGGTTGAGGTCGTTGACGGCCACGCAGGCACCGGCGGCCGCCAACTCACGGGCGATGGCCTCGCCCAGCCCCTGGCCGGCGCCGGTGACGATGGCAACCTTAGCCTCGAGCCTGATTTCCATGCTGCCCAGCAGGGCCCAGATTACCCTGCTTCGGCCGGATTTGCACGCGGGGCCGGCCGGCGGCCTTTTTGTGGCACGGGCATCTTGCCCGCGGCCGGGCCGCAGGCCCGGGGCGGTTGGGGCGCGGGCTGCGCCCGCCGACGGGCTGGAAGCCTGTCCCACAGGCTGACAGCCCAGCCGGCCGGATGCGAATCCGTGGTTGCCCAATTCTGAGGGCAGGCACAGGCGGAGGGCAGACACAGGCGGAGGGCAGACACAGGCGGAGGGCAGACACAGGGGTCTGCCCCTACAGGCCTGCCGGTGGGGCAGTTGGTTGGGGGCACGTTGCACGTGCCCATGCGGGTTGGGCGGGAGGTTGGGCACGCCGCAGCGTGCCCCTACGGGGCCATCTGGGCTTCGATGAGTTGGGCGAAGACGTCGAAGGGTTGGGCGCCGGCCAGGAATTGGCCGTTGATGTCGAAGCTCGGCCGGATGAGGATGCCCTGCTGGCGGCGGATGGCGTCCAACTCGGTCACGCGGGCGTGGGCTTCGCCGCCGTCGTAACAGGTTTCAAAGGTCGCCGGGTCCACCCCGGCCGCCAGGGCGACGCCGCTGAAGTAGGCCCGTTCGGCCGACCACAGGTCGCCTTGGTTGGCGTAGAACTGGTCGTGCACCCACCAGAAGGCGGCCACGCTCTGCCGGCCGACGCAATCGGCGGCCGCGTGGGCGTTCAGGCTGGCGTTGCCGTGATCCAGCATCGGCCAGTAGACCAGGCGGGCCAGCCCTGGCTCGACGTAGGCGGCGATGATCTCCGGCTCAGCGCCCAGCACGTGGGCGCGGCAGGCCGTTCAGAGGAAGTCGGAATAATCTATGATGGTCACCGGGGCCGCGGCCGAGCCTCGGTAGAAGGTCAGCTCGTATTCGCCGTTGAAGGCCGGGCCGGCCGTGGACGCGGCCGTGGCGGGCGAGGTGCCGGTCGCGGCCGGCAGGCTTGGCCCGCCGGGCGCAGCGGCGC
>JBOGUG010000235.1:0-3763 GCA_050696115.1 Promineifilaceae bacterium (SeqCode)
GGCCAGGGCAGCCGGACAATTCCCATCGCCGGCACCGCGCAGCAGCCGGCCGCCGGCGGCCAGCTCATCGTCGGCCCTGACGACCGGCCGCGCCTGCTGGTTGTCTCCGGCCTGGAGCCACTGCCCACTGAGCAGGACTACCAGTTCTGGCTTATCGGCGAGGAGGCCCCGCTGGGCGGCGGCACGTTCCAGGTGGACGAAGAGGGCCAAGGCGTGCTGGAGGTGACGGCCGAGGAGCCGGTCGGCGCCTTCCAGGCCATCGGCGTTTCAGTCGAGCCGCGCGGCGGCAGCGCCCAGCCCACCGGCGACATTGTCATGTTGAGCGAATTGGCCGGCTAGCGCTCGCCCATTTCAGCCAACTTAACTCCACCCGTAGCGGCGCGTTGCGACGCCCGCCACAGCCTAGACGCCCTCTCCCGGCCGCGGCCATGAGCCGGGCGCAGCCACCGGCGCCCCTGGCGTTCCGGCCCCCAAATAACCTCCCGCAGGCTCCCCTTCCGGGAGCTCTTTTTACGCCTGAATGCAGCCGGCCGGCGCCTGCGTATTACCGGACGACGCACACAAACCAGCCGAATGGGCAGAGGACGATGGGCATGGAAGGATAAAGCAGCGCCGGGGGCGCCCTCACTTGTTGCCGGTTTAGATTTTAGCAACCCATTTCAGCGTTCAAGGAGAACCACGATGAGAAAGTCTGTTCCCTTCCTGGCCCTGGGCCTGGTGGCCCTGGCCCTGCTGGTCGGCCTGGCGGCCGGCCCCTCGCGGGCGGCCGACCACCTCGACGCGCCCGGCCTGACCCCGCCCGGCGGCGACACCCGGCTGGACATTAACGACGTCTACGCCTTCCAGTCGCCGGCCAACTCGGCCAACAGCGTGCTGATCATGACCCTCAGCCCGGCGGCCGGCGTCATCGGCGCCCTCGACTTTCACGCCGGCGCCCAATACGACCTCAAGGTCAACAACCAAGGCAGCCCGAAGGAGGAGATCACCTTCCGGCTGCACTTCTCGCCTCCGGGTGACGACGGCCGCCAAGCGGTCACGTTGCGCCGGCTGCCGGCCGGCAAGGGAGGCGCGGTGTTGGCCCGCGGCATGACCGGCGAGGCCATCGCCGTTAGGGGCGGCGGCACGCTCCAGGCCGGGCTGTTCGACGACCCCTTCTTCTTCGACTTGAACGCCTTCCTGGGCACAAACGGCCGCACCTTCTGCGACGGGATGCAGAACAACTTCTTCCTGGGGCTGAACACGCTGGCCATCGTCCTGGAGCTGCCCAGCTCGCAGTTGGGCGGCAACATCGGCGTCTGGGCGCGCACCGAGCTGAACGGGGCCCAGATTGACCGCATGGGCCGGCCGGCGATCAACACTGTCTTCATCCCCAACAACCCGTTCGAGCCGGTCGGCACCGAGCCGTCCCAGAAGAACGCCTTCAACGCCGGCATGCCGCGCCACGACCAGCGCGACTTCCGCGGCGAGGTGGTGGACACGCTGGAGCTGTTCTACGGCGCGGGCAACCCGACCGCCCAGGCGCTGGCCGACATCTTGCTGCCGGACATCCTGACCTTTGACACCGCCAACCCGGGCGGCTTCCTGAACGGCCGGCAACTGGCCGACGACGTGATTGACATCGAGCTGGGCATCGTCACCAACGGCATCGTCACCTCCGACTGCGTTGGCAGCGACTCAGCCTTCTCGGGTTCCTTCCCGTATCTGGCGGCCGCGAACTAAACGCGCGCCAAGGGGGCCGGTGGCCTCACAGCCGCGCCGGCTGTGGGGCCACTCCCGGCCCGGGGCGCCCAGGACGAAACGCGCATGACCCGACGCAAATCCCTCATCCTGGCCCTGGCGACGCTGGCGCTGCTGGCCGGCTCCTGGCTGGCGGCCGGCCGGCCCGGCCGCACCGCCGAAGCCGTGCTCCTCGACCCCGCCACGCTGGAGCAGGCCCACTTCGCCCGGCTGCCGGCCGCGGCCGAGGGCATCGCCTTCTTTGAAAGGCGGCTGGCGGCCGACCCCCAGGACGCGGTCTCCATGACCCTGCTGGGCCAGCTTTACCTGAGCCAGGCGCGCCAGAGCGGGGCAGTCGCCGGCTACGCCCGGGCCCAAACAGCGTTGGAAGGCGCCCTGGCCCTGCTGCCCGGCTACGCCCCGGCCGAGACGGCCCTGGCGGCCGTGCTCTTCAGCCAGCACCGCTTCCAGGAAGCCTTGAGCCTGGCCCAGGCGCTCTACGACGCCGACCCGCGCCGGCTGGACGCCCTGGCCATCGCCGCCGATTCCCATTTTGCCCTGGGCCGCTACGCCGAGGCCGAGGCCGGCTACGCGGAATTGCTTGAGCGCGCGCCGGGGCCGGCCCTGTACGCCCGCCTGGCCCACCAGGCCGAATTGCACGGCCGGCCGGCTGAGGCCCTCGAGCTGCTGGAGCGGGCGGCCGGCGCAGCCCTGGCCCAGGGCCTGCCCCAGCACGAGGTGGCCTGGTACTTCCTGCGCCTGGGCGAGGTGAACTTCAACCGCGGCCGGTTAGCGGCGGCTCGCGGCTACTACGCCGCGGCCGTCAAGCTGGACGGCGATTACCCGCCGGCCCTGGCTGCCCTGGCCAAGGCGTACGCGGCCGAAGGCGAAACCGGCGAGGCCATCGGCCTGTATCAACAGAGCCTGGCCCACGTGCCCGCGCCTGAGGTCCTGGCCGCCCTGGGCGACCTGTACGCCAGCCTGGGGCGGCCGGCCGAGGCCCAGGCCCAATACGACACGGTGCTGTTTATCGGCCGGCTGAGCGTGCTGAACGAGCAGCTCTACAACCGCCAACTGGCGACCTTCCTGGCCGATCACAATCTGGAGCCGGGGCAGGCTCTGGCCCTGGCGACGGCCGAATTGGAGGCCCGCCAGGACATCTACGGCTACGACGCGGCCGCCTGGGCGGCCTATAAGGCCGGCGACCTGGCCCAGGCCGGCGCCCGGATGGCCCAGGCCCTCAGCCTTGGCACGCAGGACGCCCGCCTGTTTTACCACGCTGGCATGATCGCCCTGGCGCAAGGCCGGCCGGACGAGGCGCGCCAGTGGTTGGGCCGGGCCCTGGCGCTCAACCCCCATTTTGACCCGCTCCAGGCCGAGCAGGCGCGCCAGAGCCTACAAGAAATAGGAACAAAGCGATGAAACGCCGCCGACTGATCCTGCTGCCGCTGGCGATCTTGCTGCTCAGCCTGGCTCGGACGGCCGCGGCCCACCCGCTGGGCAACTTCACCATCAACCGCTTCAGCCTGCTCCAGCCGGGGCCGCAGAGCCTGGCCGTGAGTTATGTGGTGGATATGGCCGAGATCCCCGCCTTCCAGGAGCGCCAGCGCATTGACGCCGACGGAGACGGCTTCTTGGCGCTGGCCGAGCAGCAAGCCTACCTCCAGGAAGTGGCGCCGCGCCTGGCGGCCGGGCTGGCGCTTAGGGTGGACGGCGCGCCGGCCGCGCTGATGCCCATCTCGCGCCGGCTCACCTTCCCGCCGGGCCAGGCCGACCTGCCCACGTTGCGGCTTGAGATCGAGCTGCTGGCCGAATTAGAGGCCGGCCGGCCGGCCTGGGAGGCCAGTTACGAAGACATCAACTACGCCGAGCGGCTGGGCTGGCGCGAGGTGGTCGTCCGGCCGGCTCAGGGCGTCGCCCTGCTGGCCTCCAGCGTGCCGGAGCAGGGGTTGAGCGACGCGCTGCGGGCTTACCCGGCCGAGCGACTGCAAAGCCCGCCGGCCGTGAGCGCGGCCAGCTTCCGCTTCGCGCCGGCCGGCGCCTCGGC
>JBOGUG010000236.1:0-2637 GCA_050696115.1 Promineifilaceae bacterium (SeqCode)
GTAGGGGCGGCCCCCTGTGGCTGCCCGGCCGCACCCAATAAGGCAGGGGCACGATATATCGTGCCCCTCCTGGCCTCAGGCCGCCTCGGCCGCCGCCAGCGCCGCGCCGACGATGCCGGCGTTGTTGCGCAACTGGGCCGGCGCCAGCCGGGCATGGATGTCTACCAGCGGCACGAAGCGGTCGGCGTCCTTGCTGATGCCCCCACCCAGGATGATCAATTGGGGCGAGAGGAGCATCTCAATATGCTCCAGGTATTTGTCCAGCCGGCGCGCCCACGCCTTCCAGCCCAGCGCCAGCTCATCCTTGATCCGACTGGAGGCGTAATCTTCGGCGTCCTGGCGCTGGCCGCGCAAGTAAACGTGGCCCAGCTCGGTGTTCGGCACCAACTTGCCGTCAATGAACAACGCGCTGCCGATGCCGGTGCCCAGCGTCAGGGCGATGACCACGCCACTCACGCCCACACCGGCCCCCACCCGCATCTCGGCCAGCCCGGCCGCGTCGGCGTCGTTGAGCAAGGTGACGGCCAGGCCGGTAGCGGCCGCCATCGCCTGCCGGCCGGCGAAGCCGATCCACTCCTGGGCCACGTTCGCGGCCGAGCGCATGGCCCCGTCCACGATCACGGCCGGGAAACCAACGCCCAGTGGCCCCTGGTAATCGAACTCCTTGACCAGGTAGACCACCTTCTCGATGACGTCGTCGGGATGCGCCCCGGCTGGCGTCTTCACCCGCAGCCGGTCGGTCACCAGCCGGCCGCTGGCCGTGTCCACCAGCCCGCCCTTGATGCCGGAGCCGCCAATGTCAATGCCCAGAATGTGCATGCCCGCCTCCAAAGAACCGGCCATAAATCACAGCTCCCGCAGGTCGCTGCCCTGCGGGACGTCTCACAGCGCCCGACTGCCCCTATTCCGGATCGGCCGCCAGCCTCCCGTAAAAATGGGCCAGCGGCTCAACTGGCTCGGCCGACCAGCTCAGCGCGGCCCGGAACGCCGCGCGGGCGGCCGCCAGCCCGGCCTGATCGTTGGCGTGAACCTCGGCCAGCATCTGGCCCGCTTCGACGTGGTCGCCCACCTTGACCGGGATAACCATGCCCACGGCCGGGTCAATCGCCTCGCCTTTGCGCTGCCGGCCGGCCCCCAGGCGGACGCAGCTCCAGCCGACGGCGCGGGCGTCAATCGCCGCCAGAAAGCCGTCTCGTTCGGCGCGCACCCGCTCGACCAGGGCCGCCTGGGGCAGGCGCTCCGGATCGTCAACGGCCTCGGCCGCGCCGCCTTGGGCGGCCACCAGCTGCCGGAACTTGGCCAGCGCCCGGCCGTCGCTGCGGGCGGCCGCCAGCTGGCCTTCGGCCTCCTCCCGCCCGGCGGCCTGGCTCGCCAGCAGCAACATCTCGGCCGCGATCGCCAGACAGTGGGCCCACAGGTCGGCCGGCCCGGTGCCTGCCAGCGTCTCGATGGCCTCCTTCACCTCCAGGGCGTTGCCGACAGCGTGACCCAGCGGCTGGTTCATATCGGCCAGCAGCGCCACCATGCGCCGGCCGGCGTCGCGGCCGATGTCCACCATCAACTGGGCCAGCTCGCGGCCGGCCTCCGGCGTGGGTGTGAAGGCGCCCCGGCCGACCTTCACGTCCAGCACGACCGCGTCGGCCCCGGCCGCCAGCTTCTTGGACATGATCGAGGCGGCGATGAGCGGCCGGCTGGCGACGGTGGCCGTCACGTCGCGCAAGGCGTACAGCTTGCCGTCGGCCGGGGCCAGCTCGGCCGTTTGGCCCGCCAGCACCAGCCCGATCTCGGCCAACTGGCGCTTGAACTGAGCCAGCGAAAGCTCGGCCGACCAGCCAGGGATGGCCTCCATCTTGTCCAGCGTGCCGCCGCTGGGGCCCAGGCCGCGGCCGCTCATCTTGCCCACCGGCACGCTGCAGGCCGCCACCAGCGGCAGCACGACCAGGCTGGTCTTGTCGCCCACGCCGCCGGAAGAGTGCTTGTCCACCACGAAAGGTACCACGTCGTGCAGGTCGAGCTGCTGGCCCGAATTGGCCATCGCCTGGGTCAGGGCCACCGTCTCCGGCCGGTCCATGCCCTGCAAATAGATGGCCATCAGCAGGGCGGCCGCCTGGTAGTCGGGAACCCGGCCGGCGCTGTATTCGGCCACGAAATGGGCGATCTCGGCCGGGCTCAGGGCGCGGCCGTCGCGCTTGGCCTCTATGATGTTTATCACGTCCACAGGCTTAAGGGTCTAAGGCGCTTCGATCCGCAACGACATGTCGGTTTCGACCGCCTCTAATCGGAGGTTATAGAGCTTGATTATCTGGTTCAGAATCTCACGATAAGTTACTTGAGCCTCTTCAGCCAACTCTACAATGTTCAAAGCAACAAAATCTTCAATGGCAATTACACTCATTCGTTGTGCCAGCCCAAAGAACTCCACTATCGGCTTTGCCTTGACGACCACATTGGCTGGCACGAGGAGGATGGGGTTGAGGCCGGCAGCGACATTTTCCTTGCACTTTTCTACGACCGAGCGACTCGGCGCAACAGTCACGTGAAAAACAGTTCTTCCGACCACAAAATCGCCAGGTCTACCAGTTTGGACATCGGCCGCATGACCAGGAAAGTTTTGGATTTCTCTGCCCGAGTGACGAC
>JBOGUG010000237.1:0-5504 GCA_050696115.1 Promineifilaceae bacterium (SeqCode)
CGTCAATCCGGCCGTAAGAGGCTGGCTGCCCGCTCATGTTGCCTTCCATTCGCGCTGCCCAGATGTCAGAGGCGGCCGCAGGGGCGGTGCCGCCTCTCGGCCCGACCTCGACTTGACCGGGCCGAGCCATTCTCGTATAATAACCCGGTTCGTTCTGAGCTTCACAAGCGGCCGCAAGGGTCGCTTTTCATTTGTCTGGCTGAGGTAAGATTATGGCGAAGTGCGAGATTTGTGGCAAGGGGCCGCAGTTCGGCCACAACGTAAGCTTCTCGATGAAGGCCACCAAGCGGCAATTTAAGCCCAACATTCAGCGAGCGACCTTCTACCTAAAAGGGCAGAAGGTGCGCAAGCACGTCTGCGCCCGCTGCCTGAAGACGCTCAGCAAGTAGGCATCGGCGCAACAAGGGGCTTTGGCCCCTTGCAAGGAAGAAGACAAGGGGCTCAGGCCCCTTGTTTTTGATCCCCCGCCGGCCGGAACCCATTCCGTGGCGCGGGCATCCTGCCCGCGGCCGGCCGTAGGCCCGGGGCCCATTCGCCGGCCGGTGGGGGAGGTGGGTAGGGCACGTGGCAACGTGCCCCTGCGAATCGGCCGGCGGCCGCCCAGATCCAGGGCAGGCACAGGGGCCCGCCCCTACAATGCCCTTATGCCTAAAATCCTTTAATCCCTAAATCCCGGCCGCTCTCCGGCCGGAGCCATATCGCTGGCGAGCAGCGCCCGCGCCCCGGCCGCCTGCAAGGCGGCGCGCACGGCGGCTTCGCTCGCTGGCCCGACCAGGGCGATCAGATGGCCGCCCCGGCCGGCCCCGCTCAGTTTCGCGCCGAACGCCCCGGCCGAGCGGGCCACCTCCGCCAACCTGGCTAACTCCGGCGACGAGACGCCCATGTCAGCCAGCAGGCTCTGGTTGTCGTTCATCAATTGGCCGAGCGCCGGCCGGTCGCCCGCCTCGAGGGCGGATCGGGCGGCCGCGACGATCCGGCCGCAGGCGTCAAACAGGGCTTCGAAGCGTTCGGGCTGCGCCAGCCAGCCCCGGCGCACGTCGGCCACCACCTCGCGGGTCAGGCTTCTGACGCCGGTGTCGGCCAGCAGCAGGCGCAGGGGCGCGCCGGCCGCCAGGGGCTCGACCCGGTTGTGCGGTTCGGCGTGCGCGAAGTAAATCGGCCGCTCGTAGCTCACGACCGTGTTGTCAATCCCGCTGGGGGTGCCGTGCAGGAGGCGCTCAACCTGGTAGGTGAGCGCCGAAACCTGGTCGTCGGCCGCCAGGCGCGCCGCCCCCAAGTGGTTAGCCAGGGCGCGGATCACGGCCGCGGCCATGGCCGCGCCGCTGCCCAGGCCGCCGGCAATCGGGATGGCGCTGCGCAGGCTGATGACCACCCCGGCCGGGGCCGGCCGGCCGGCAGCCGCCAGCACCACTTGCACGGCGCGGGCGAAGGGGTCGTCAGCCGCGGCCCCCTCGAAGGGCGCCTCGCGCCCCAGGTCGGCCGCGCGCAGGATCAGACCGTCCCAAGGGCCGTCCTGGACGACGGCCGTGGCCCGCAGATGGCTCAGCGGGGCGGCGATGGCGGGCCGGCCGTAGACGACAGCGTGCTCGCCAAAGAGGATGACCTTGCCGGGGGCGCTGGCGATGGTGGTGGGCATGCGGCCGCGGCCTGCGCCTAACCCAGAACGTAGAGTGCCAGGTAGGCGGTGGCCGCCCAGAGAACCAGCGCCAATTGCATCGGCCGGTCGCGCCAAAAGACTTCCTCCGGCGCGGCGCCCTCGTGTCGCACGTGAATCAGATACAGGTAGCGGAAGACGCCGTAGAGGACGAAGGGGATAGTCAGCATCATCAGGTGGTTGGCCGGCAGCCCTTCGGCCAGGAAGGTGTACAGGCTGTAGGCCACCAGGGCGCTGGTGGTGACGACGGCGATCAGCAAGTCAATCAGCTCCAGGTTGTATTCGTCCAGGATGGCGCGGTGGTTGCCGGCCTCTGCTCCCAGCAGGAGGAGCTCCTGGCGCCGCTTGCCCAACGCCAGGAACAGGGCCAGCAAACCAGTGCAGACGTAGAGCCAGGGGGAGAAGCGCTCGACGTCAATGACGGCCACGCCCGCGCCGACGCGCAAGACGAAGCCGGCCGCCACCAGCATGACGTCCACCAGCACGACGTGTTTGAGGCGAAAGGTGTAGGCCACCTGGATGAGCAGGTAGACGAGCAGCACGGCCGCCAGCCATTGCGAGAGGGCCAGGGCGGCCGCCAGGCTCAGCGCGACCAGGCCGGCCGCCACGCCGGCCGCCAGTCCCCGGCTGAGTTGGCCGGCCGCCAGCGGCCGCAGCCGTTTACGCGGGTGTTGGCGGTCGGCATCGAGGTCAATCAGGTCGTTCATCAGATAGACCGCGCCCGACATGAGGCAGAGGAGGACAAAGGCCAGGGCCACCCGGCCAAGGCTGGCCAGGTCGGTCAGCTTACCGTCAAAGTAGAGGGGCACGAAGACAAGGCCGTTTTTGAGCCACTGGCGCGGCCGCATGCTTTTGATCAACGCGATGAACAACGCATTCCTCCGGTTGGCGGCGGGATTATACCTCCAAGGCGGCCGGGCGGGATGTGGCCGGGGTCAGCAGACCTGGGGATTTTCCCTCTGAGCGCGGGGCGCCGGCGCGGCCCCTGTCTCGCAGGGGATGTGATATAGTCCCGGCTATGTTGCTCAGCCCGGCCGAGTTTGAAGGGTTGGTGGCCCAGGCGCTCGACGAATTGCCGGAGTTCGTCCAGCTTCGCATGAACAACGTCGAAATCATGGTGCAGGCCTGGCCCGCCCGGCGCGACTTGCGCGCGGCCGGCGTGCCGGGCGGCGAGACGTTGCTGGGGCTGTACCACGGCATTCCGCTGACCGGCCGGACGGGCGATTACGGCCTGGTGCCGCCGGACACGATCACGCTGTACCAGGGGCCGATTGAGCAGGAGGCGGGCGGCCGGGAGCGCATCGCCGAGGTGGTCAGGCACACAGTGGTGCACGAAATGGCGCACCATTTTGGCATTGACGACGACCGGCTGTGGGAGCTGGGGGCCTATTAGCCGTGCTGTCGCTGGAACTCGCCCTGGTTCTGAGAGCGGCCGGGCTGGCCTGGAAACCGGCCCTGCACGATTTCTTTGTGGTGCCGAATTCGGAACTGGAGGGCCGCCTGTTCGTCATCAGCGACCTGATGGCCGACGTAGAGCAGGTGGTTAGCGGCCAGACCATCGCCTTTAACGGCGCGGTAGAGTGGTCGCTGGACACGATCATGCTGTCGGAGGTCGTCTGGATGCCGACCGAGGCACAACTGCGCGAGCACCTGCAGGCCTCGCTTCTGGCTGAGGAGCAGCCGGCCGTGATCTTGGCGAGCTTCAACGACGGCTACCATTGCCAGATCAGCCACCAGGGCGGCGTGCACCGTTTTGAAGGCGTTGAGGCCAGTGAGGCCTACGGCCTGGCGCTGCTGTTCCTGCTGGGGCAGGAGTTGGGCGGCCGGGCGGCGGATGGCGAGTTGAGCGCGTAGGGGTGGAACCAGGGCGGGCACGGGGGCCCGCCCCTACCAGATCGGCCGGCGCCCACTTTGTGGCGCGGGCAGCCGGGCCGCAGACCCGCGTCGCTTGGAATGCGGGCTGCGCCCGCCGACGGGCTGGAAGCCCGTCCCACAGGCTGACATCCTTGCCGGCCGGCGTTTGCCCTAAACCAGGGCGGGCACGGGCGCCCGCCCCTACACCGAAAAATCCCCAAATCCCGGCCGCCCCATCCCCCAATCCACCTGGCCCGCCCCTACCAGATCGGCCGGTGGGCCGCCAGGGCCTCGTCCACGCCCGGCAGGTCGGTGTGCAGGACGGCCTGCGCCCGGCCGAGGTCAAGCCGGCAGTCGAGCGGCCAGGCGGGGTCGGCCGGGCCGAGGAGAAGCGTCTCCCGCTCCTCAACGCCCCACCAATCCAACAGGCGCAGGCCAAAGTCTGCCCGACTCATGGGCTGCCGGCCGGCCACGTTCAGCACCCCGGTCAGCGGGTGCTCGACCAGCTCAAGCAGCGCCCCGGCCAGGCTGTCGATCCAGACCGGGTTGCGGAGTTGATCCAGGAACAGGGTCACCGGTCGGCCGGCGCGCAGGCCAGCCGCCGTCCAGGCGGTCGAGTGATCCATCTCGTCCAGGCCGTAGATCAGCGAGGTGCGCACGATGACGTGGTTCGGATGGCCCGCCACGCTGTGCTCGGCGGCCGCCTTGGCCCGGCCGTAGGCCGTGATCGGGCTGGGTGCGGCCGTCTCGTCGTAGGGCGCGGCCGTGCCGTCGAAGAGGGCGTCGGTCGAGACGTGCACCAGGCGGGCGCCGGCCGCGGCGGCCGCGGCGCTGATGTGGGCCGCCCCGCGCACGATGACCTCCTCCATGTGCGCCGGCCGGTTGGAGCCTGCCGTGTGGATGATGGCCTCCGGCCGCCAGGCGCGCACCAGCTCACTTACCGCTGCCTCGTCGCGCAGGTCGAGCCGCCGGCCGCCCTCCAGGCCGAGCGGATCCTGGCTGAAGTAGGTGTAGCCCAGCTCGAAATGGGCCGCGGCCAGGCGCGTCAGCCGCCGGCCGAGATAGCCGCTGCCGCCGGTGATGAGCAGGCGGGTCACGCCGGCCCGTCGCCGGCCGACTGAAGATCCAGCTCGGCGACGCGCTCCAGGGCGGCCGCGGCCGCCATCTGGGCCGCCGCCTGTTTGTTCGGCCCCTGGCCCACGCCCCAGGTGACGTCGTTGACCACGGCCGCCACGCTGAAGGTCTTGGCGTGATCCGGCCCCTCGGCGCTCAACAGCTCATAGTGGGGCGTCAGGCTGAAATGGGCCTGGGCCCAGATCTGGAACTCGCTCTTGGCGTCGCGGTGGGCCGAGGCCAGCAATACCTCCTCGGCTTTTGGGCCGATCAGGGCCGGCAGCCAGGCCTCGACGGCCGGCATACCTTGGTCGAGGAAGTATGCGCCAACAATGGCCTCGAAGGCGGCGCACAGCAAGGCGGCCCGCTCCCGGCCGCCGCTTTCGGCCTCGCCGTAGCCCAGGCGCAGCGCCCGGCCGACGCCCAACTGGCGGGCAAATTGGGCCAGCGTCTTGGTGCGCACCAGCGCCGCCCGCAGCATGGTCAGCTCGCCCTCCTGCATCTCTGGGTAATGGTTGTACAGGAAGGCGCCGACGGCGAAATCGAGCACGGCGTCGCCCAGGAATTCAAGGCGCTCGTTGTCCTCAAGCCACAGGCCGGGGTTCTCGTTTAGGAACGAGCGGTGGGTCAGGGCGCGCAGCAGCAGCGACGGGTCGGCAAAGCGAAGGCCCATGCGCTCTGCCAGCGCCCAAAATTCATCCATGGCTTTGTGGCCGGCCGCGGCCGGCGGCCGTCACTCCTGGTAGGCTTTGATGACCAGCACGGCGTTGTGGCCGCCGAAGCCGAAGGCGTTGTTGAGAATGACGCGCACGGCCGCCGGCCGGGCCGTGTTGGGCACGTAGTCCAGGTCGCACTCCGGGTCGGGCGTCTCGTAGTTGATGGT
>JBOGUG010000238.1:0-2924 GCA_050696115.1 Promineifilaceae bacterium (SeqCode)
GTCTGGCGGCTCTTGCCTCGGCCGGCCAGCCCCAGCCCGGCCGACCAGAGCGGCTGGATCAGCGGCGCTAAGCGCCCGAGGGCCGCTGCGTCGCTGTAGCCCAGCGCCTCGGCCAGCAGGCCCCGGCCGGCGCGCTTCAGGCGCGGCCAGAGCCTCATCTCGGCCGTTGGAAGCGCATGGGACAACGCCAGCATGTCGGCCCCGAGGTGGGCGTAATTGTGGAACTCCGCGAAGCCGCGCGCCAGGCCGTTGGCCAGCGCCCCCACCAGCGGATTGTGCGAGAAGCCGGCCGTGTGGTAGCCGGCCTGCTGCAGGCGTTCGGCCAGGGTGAGCGCGCCGGCCGGCAGGCGCGAATCCATTTGCACAGTAGCATGCTCGGCCGGATACAGGCCGGTGAATAGCGAGGCGTGGGCCGGCACGGTCCAACCGGCCGGGCTAATCGCGTTGGCGTAGCGCCGGCCGCGCTCGGCCAGCGCGTCCAACTGGGGCGTGAGCGGCCGGCCGTAGCCGTAGCAGCCCAGCCGGCCGGCGCGCTGGGTGTCCAGCACCAGTAAAATAATGTCAGGCCGCCGCATACTGCCCGCCGG
This sequence comes from Promineifilaceae bacterium (SeqCode), assembly GCA_050696115.1. GTDB lineage: Bacteria > Chloroflexota > Anaerolineae > Promineifilales > Promineifilaceae > UBA11865. The sequence goes on from JBOGUG010000238.1 coordinate 588, forward strand.
CAAGCCAGCCGCCAATGCGCCCGAACGCCATGGCGACAATTATTGTCCCCCGGCCGGGCTCAGGCAAGCGGCCGGCCGCCTGGCGCGCCCGGCCGGAACCAAATGGGGGCCGAAACCACCCGCAAATAGTCCTGAAAATAACCCATTTGGAGTATTGTTGGCCGGCCGGAGCCATGCGAGAATTGCGCCAGTTAGCGTCGGCAGATTGTGCCCGAATCCGTTTTTTGGAGGTTTCGAATGAGAAAAAGAATGTTGCTACTCTTTGTGCTTACGGCGGTGCTGCTGATCGCCGTGAGCGTCGCCAGCGCCCAGGGCGGCCCGCCGGGCAGCGGTTACTGGTTTGGCGCCACCCACCAGAACGTGGGCAACGCCAATGCCGCCATTTCAATTGTGGCCTACGACTCAGCCTCTAGCGCCACCTACACCTACAACCCGCCGCCATTGGCCCCCGGCGCCTCATTGAACGTCGGCCCGGACGATATACCCAGCCTTCCGGCCGGCTTCGTCGGCTCGATGGTGACCAGCTCCGATCAGCCCCTGGTGGCCCTGGTGAACGTGACCAACCGCCTGGCGGGTAGCTTCGGCACCCCCAACGGCAAGGGCGCCGCCATCTACAGCGGCGTGGACGGCTCGCGCACCAGCGCCGACCTGAGTTTCCCGCTGGCCAAGCACAACCACTTCAATAAGACGACCACGTTCTATCTGCAGAACGCGGGCGCCAGCGCGACCACCATCAGCCTGGTTTTCTCTTTCGGCGGCATAGACTATCCGCACACGACGCCTTCGATTGATCCCGGCCAGATGGTGGCTGTGGATCCCGGCCAGGCCGGCGTCCCGGCCGCGAGCGTCGGCGCCATGACGATGTCTTCGGCCGAGCCGATCGCCGGCGCCATGCTCGAGCATGAGCACTCGGCCGCTGTCGGCACCGTGCTGCAGGGCAGCGGCGGCTTTGCCCCAAGCGAGTTGGAGCAGGTGGTTTACTGCCCGACTTACAAGCAGGACCACTTTGGCCGGCGGAGCGGTTTGCAAGTCCAGAATGTCCACACCGTGGCCCAGGACGTGACGGTTGAGTTCATCAACGCGACCGACACCTTCGTCAGTACGGTTCAGGATCTGGCCCCCGGCGCTTCGGTGACCTTCATTAACGATCCCAACATCATCAGCGGCACGCTGTTCGCCGCCACCGTCACCGGCGAGCTTGGCCCCGTGGCCGGCATCGTCAATGAGTCCGAGCTGCCGTTGGTCAACCCGCTGCAGACCTCGACCACCTACAACTGCCAGGCGGCCGGCCTCGCCACGGGCGAGCTGTCCTACCCCGCCTATAAGGAACTGTGGTTCGGCCGCACGGCCGCCCTGCAGATTCAGAACGTCGGTGGCGCAGCGGCCAACGTGGTCCTGAGCTTCACGGACAACAACAACAGCGTCCACACCACCAACCCGCAGTCCATTCAGCCGGGCGCGTCGAGCGTGTTCGTCTGCGTCAGCGCCAATGCCGGCTTGTGGAGCGGCGCGGCCCTGTCTGGCAACACCCTTTCGGGTGTGACCGTTACCGCGGATCAGCCTATCATCGCGGTCGCCAACGAGGCGAGCTGGGCCGATCTGAGCCCCTGCTTGCCCGACAACTCGCCGGCTTCGTTCGACAAGTCCACCTCGAATTCTTTTAACGGCTAACAATGCGCCTAAGGCGTATTCGCTGAAGTAGGAGAAAGCCATCCGTAACGGATGGCTTTCTCTTCTTTAACGAGCCCCTCACGCTTAAGAGTTCCCTAATGAAGTCAAGAACACGACCCATTTGGCGACTTCAAAACTGCCTGTGGGCCGCCTTGGTGGGGTTGAGCCTGGCGCTGGCCGCCTGCGAGCCGATTGCGCCAACCCTCCAGCCCGACCCGTCCCTGACCTCGGCCGGCGCTTACCCACCCCCTTCGCGAGCCCCGCAAGAGCCGGCCGCTTACCCGCCCCCCAGCGAGGCCAGCGGCACGCTGCTGGCCTTCGACCGGCCGATTGAGGCCAGCGACATCGAGGTCAGCGGCGTCGGGCCGCCGGGCCTGATCGTCTATGTCGTGAACAGCACGTTCATGGGCGAGGAGCTGGGATCAGGCGTGGTCGGCGACGACGGCACCTTCAGCATTCAGGTGGCGCCGCTGCCGGCGGGCATCCGCATCGGCCTCTCGGCCGACCTGGAAGCCAGCGGCATAGACGAATCGGAGGTCCGGCCGGGCGAGGGCGCTATCCAGGTGCCCCAGGTGGGCAACTTCTTTGACTCGGTTGTCTTGCCGCAAGAATGACGGCCGGGCCGTCTAAGCCCTGAATGGCCGGCCGAATCGCCCTCCCGGCGTC
>JBOGUG010000239.1:0-12309 GCA_050696115.1 Promineifilaceae bacterium (SeqCode)
GCGGCCGTGGCGATCGCCAGCAGCGTCAAGGATCGGCCGGTGCACGCTGACATGGCTTTCGTCGGCGAGCTTGGCCTGAGCGGCGAATTACGGGCGGTGAGCCAGGCCGAGACGCGCTTGAAAGAAGCCTCCAAGCTGGGTTTCAAGCGCTGCCTGGTACCCCAGTCCACGGCGCGCAAGGCCTGGCCGGACCCTGATGGCCGGCTGGAAGTGGTAGGCTGTCGCAGCCTGCGCCAAGCCATCGAGCTGGCTTTGCTGCCCGGCGTGCAGGCGGAGCCACCAGAAAATTAACCCGCTTGTGCAAAATTTCATTTATGGTATTATAGGATACCGTTGCGCGGCCGCGCCTTTGGCGCTGCCCGTTTCCGCTCTTGACTGTGATCAAGGGCAAATACTCGCCCGAGTAGAACCAAGGAAAGGAGGTGATGCAACGTGCGTGATTACGAGATCACGGTCGTACTCAAGGGCAATCTAGAAGAAGAAGCGCGGAATGAACTCATCGAGCGTCTATTGGGCTGGATAGGCAACGCGAAGGAAGGAGCGGCCGAGCCAATGGTTGAGCATTGGGGCCTGCGCCAGCTTGCATATCCGATCAGCAAGGAGACCGAGGGTTATTACGTCTTTGTCCAGGCCCAGATGGAGCCAACCCAAGTCGCCGAACTCGAGCGCAATATGCAGTTCGTGGACGACATCCTGCGCCATCTGGTCGTACGCCATGAGGATTGAGCATGTATGAAGAAAGCGGGCGCGAGGGCGAGGGTTTCGCCAGCAGCCCTTATCATCGCAAGCGGCGTATTTGCGCCTTCTGCGTCGAAAACGTCAAGACGATTGATTACAAGCAGCACGAGGTCTTACGCCGCTACGTCACGGAGCACGGCCGCATCCGACCGCGCCGCCAGACCGGCACCTGCGCCAAGCATCAGCGGGCCCTAGCGGCGGCCGTTAAGCGCGCCCGCCACCTGGCTTTGCTGCCCTTCACGGCCGAATAAGTCCGTCCCCGATGACCAAGAAGCGTAGCCAATCGGCCGCGGAGCAGGAGCGCCAGAGCCGGAAGGAAGTTTTGCGCGCCCGGCGCCACCAACGCCAGACGCGGCAGATCCGCCTGGCGCTGGTTGGCGTCATCGCCCTGTTAGTGATTGTACTGGCGGTCGGGGCGGTGCTGGAATTTGTTGTCCAGCCGCGCCAGCCGATCGCCTTCGTTCACGGTGAGGAGATCACGATGGGCGAGTGGCAGGATCGAGTCGGCTTCCAGCGCGCCCAGTTGATCATCGGTATCGAGCAGCTGGCAGAGGCGGTGGGGGGCGACATCGGCCAGGTGCAGCAGTTTGCCGCCCAGCAGATCAACCTTCTGCTCGACCCGGCCGTACTCGGCCAGACGGTCTTGGATGAACTGATTGATCAGGCCCTAGTTCGCCAAGAGGCGGAGGCGCGCGGCATTACAGTGACCGATGCCGACGTCCAGGTGGAGATCGAAGAGAGCTTCAATTTTTTCAACGGCGAATCGCCCACGCCAGCGCCAACAGCCACCGAGACGCCCATCCCCACCCCCTCACTGACGCCCATCCCGACGGCCGTCATCACCGAGCTCCTTCCGACGGCGACACCGCTGCCCAGCCCAACGCTTGGGCCAACCGCCACGCCACTGCCGACGCCCACGCCTGTTTCCCAGGAGGCGTTCCAGGAAGATTTCGCCGCTGTGATCGCCCAGTTCGAAGAGCTGGGTTTCGGCGAGGCAAACTTCCGCGAGGTCATCCGCGCCCAGCTCTACCAGGAGCAGCTGGCCGACGCGCTGGCGGAAGAGGAAAACCTGCCTAGCGAGGCCGAACAGGTCAGCTTCTGGTACTTGGCCTTCGATTCAGAAGAGAAGGCCGAAGAGGCACGCCAGCAGGCCGGCGGGGAAGGTTTCCAAACGGTTTGGAACCGAATTCGCAGCCTGCCGGCCGACGCCGAAGGGGAGGAGAAGGGCTTTGCCAGCGAGTTTCTGTGGCGGACGCGCGAGAACGTCGAGCAGATCTTGAGCGAGGAAGCGGCCGACGCCGCCTTCACCCTGACGCCGGGTGTGCCCAGCCGAGTCATCCCGATTGAAGGCAGCGGCGAGGATGCCCAGACGCGCTATTACGTGCTACAGGTTAGCGGCCGCGAAGTCCGCCCGCTGTCCGAATCGGCCATCGAAAGCGAGAAGCGCGATCTGCTCAACGCCTGGATTGAGTCCGAGCGGGCCACAGGCGTTGAGACCTTCGAGCGCTGGCGCGGCAACGAGCCGCGCCGGCCGCGGCTGGACGCGCGCTTCCTGGTGGCGCCTACCCCGGCGCCGGCCACAGCCACACCGCCGTTCAGCCTGCCCACGGCGGCAGCTACTCCGGCCACGCCGGTCGCATCGCCCGAGCCATAGGGTCCCGGCCGGCTTAAGCCGCGGCGGTGACAAACTCTTCCGGCCGGAGCGAAATGACCTGGCTTGTGCTGTCAGCGCCCATGCTGATGCCATAGACCGTTTCTGCGACCTGGACGGTGCCGCGGTTATGGGTAATGACCACAAACTGAGTGCGCGCGCTCAGCTCGGTGAGCAGCTCGCGGAATCGGTTGACGTTAGCCTCATCCAGCATGGCGTCCACCTCATCCAACACGCAAAACGGGGTGGGCGCAACCTTGAGCAGGGCGAAAACGAGCGCGGCCGCGGTTAGTGAGCGTTCGCCACCTGACAGCAGGCCCAGACCTTGTTCTCGCCGGTTAGGCAGCCGGGCCACAATTTCGACGCCGGAGCTTGTGAGGTCTTCCGGGTCGCTCAAAAGCAGTTGAGCCGAGCCGCCACCGAACAGCCGGACGAACACTTCGCTGAAGGCCACATTCACCCGTTCGACCGTTTCGGCGAAGGCCAGGGACGTCTTTTTATCCAGTTCGGCCACAATCTGGCGTAATTGCGCTTCGGTCTGGTTTAAATCCTCCAGTTGTTGGCTCAAAAAGTCATGGCGGGCCTGGGTCTCCTGATACTCGGCCGGCGCCTCCGGGTTGATGCCGCCTAGGCGGTGCACCTGGCCGCGGATGCGCTGGATCGTGGCCTCGATGTCCTCCGGCAGCTCATTCACCACGGGCAGATCTTCGACCACCTCGGCGATGGGGAGGGGCGATTGTCCCAACTCGTCCTCACCATAGGGAAAGGTCACTAAGCCCAGGTCGGCAATCACGCGCTCGCGCAAGCTATCCAATTGGCTCTCGAACTGGCTCAACTCAATCCGCGCCTGCGAATAGGCTGTCTCCAGATCGTGGCTACGCCGCATGTGGTCAGCCAAAGCCTCCTCCAGGGCGCGGATTCGCTCGCGGCCGGCGGCCGATCGCGCCCGCTGGGGCTCAAGACTCGCCTCTAGCGCCTCTAGCTCGGCCGCAACCCGCTCCAGCTCCGCCTGCTGTCCGCCGAGCTCGGCCGGCTGACTCAGAGCCTCGAGCTCTGCGATCCGGCCGTGCAGCCGGCGCAGCCGTTCATCAAATTGGCTCAGCGTGGCCCGCCGGCTGTCTATGACCGCCTGCCGGCCGGCGCGAATCGTCTCTGCCGCCGCTTGTTGCTGCTGCAAGGCTTCCAGCTGCGGCCGAGCATCCTGGCTGCGCAATGCCGCCAACCGGGCCTGAGCCGCCTCCTGCTGGCTTTCCGCCTGCGCCAGCTCTGCTCCGTTGCGCTCAATCGTATTTTCCAGGGCCAAAAGGCGCGCTCGAAGGCGCTCAATCTCCTCCCGGCCGGCCGCCTGTTGGCCGGCGAGCGCGGCCGCCTGCTGGCGCGCCTGCTCAAGGGCAATCCGAGCCACGCCGGCCTCAGCAGCCAGGGATGCTTCCCGGTCAGCCAGCTGATCCTCGGCCTCGGCCCGCGTGGCCGCCGCGCTTAGGCGGATGCCAAGATCATCCTCCAGCCGTTTCAGCCCTGCCAGCGCATCGGCCTGTGCCCTTTCGAGCTGCTTCAATTCGCCCAGCAGGCGCTCAAGCTCTTCCTGACGTGCCAACAGGCCTAGCTCAGAAGGCGGCCCGGCCGTCTCGACAACGCCGCCGGCATACGAGACCAGCCCATCGGCCGACGCCGCCATCGCGCCGGCCGGCAGAGAGCGGGCTGCGCGAAGGGCAGCCTGGGCGTCCGTTACCAGCAATATCTGGCCTAAGAGCGCCTCGACCAGCGGCCTCAGCCGCTCATCGCCGAACGTCACCTGGTCGGCCGCCCAGCCAAGTACCCCCTCAACGGCTGGCACGGCCGGCCGGGCTGCTGGGCGCACAGCGCCCAGATCCGCGGCCGTGGCCCGCTGCCGGCCATGCAGGCTGGCGACCAGGGCAGCCAGCGACGGCCGGCCGCTTGGCGCCACCAGAGTGACTACCTTTGCGCCCAGGGCGGCCTCAATTGCCACCCGATGGGCAGACGGGATCGTGACCAGCTCGAAAAATGGCGCCCAGCCAGCGATTCGTGGTTCGCGGCCACTTTCGCCCGCCAGGGTGGCCTCCAAGACTTCGGCTTTCGCCCGCAATTTGGCGAGTTCGGCCTGAATCTGGCTCAAGGTCCGCTCACTCTGACGGCGCGCTTCTTCGCGAGACTGTAGCTCAGCCCCTGCCGCCTGGCGCTGCTCAGCGGCCCTTAGGCGCTCGGCCGCCGCCACTGCCAGCTCGGTTTTAAGGCGATCGTGTGCCTGGCTCCGGCGGTGAACCTCGGCCGCTGCCTGCGCAAGCGCCTCTGAATAGGCGTCCCCTTGCCGCTGGCGCTCAAGCAGATGCTGGACCTCCTGCTGTTGGCCCAGGGCCAACCCAAGTTGGCCTGAGAGGGCCTGCTGATCGGCCGCGCTGCGCGCGAGGGCTACTTCAGCCGCTTCCAATTGCTGGCGCGAGTCGAGATGCGCGGCCTCGAACGCCATCACGGCCGCCTGCCGGCTAGAAAGCTCGGCTTCAGCCGTCTCAAGGTCCGTCAGCGCCAGATCCAGCTCGAGCTGGGCGACCGACCGGCGCTCCTCCAACCCAGGGATCTCGGTTTGATATTCGGCTAGCTGGCGCCTGAATTGCGCCTGGCGTTCGCTCAGAATGGCCACTTCGCGCTGCAAGCGGCCGGCCTCATCCCGCAGGCGGTCGCGCCGATCCAACCGCTCCTGAAGGCCGCGCTGCAAGCGGCCCAAGTCGCGGCGCGCCTCGTCTAGCTGCTCCTGAATCTCGCGCTGCTGGCGCCGGCCCTCTTCCCATCCGGCGCGCGCCGCGTCAAACTCAGCCCGGCCGCCGCGCAGGCGGCGCTTGGCCTGCTGCCATTGGTAGCCGTACCAGATGCGCAAATGGTGGCGCAGGTCGGCCGCCACCCGCTCGAAATTCTGGGCTCGTTCGGCCTGGCGCTTTAGGCTCGACAGCCGCGGCCGGATTTCGGACAGGATATCGTGCACCCGCTCCAGATTGTGGTGCGATTCCTCAAGCCGGCGCAGCGTTTCTGCTCGGCGCACCTTGTATTGGCTCACACCGGCCGCCTCCTCGAAGAGGGCGCGCCGCTCTTCGGCCCGCAAGGAAAGGGCCTGGTCAATTAGCCCCTGGCCAATAATGGTGTAATTGCGCTCGGCCAGGCCGCTGCTGGCTAAGGCCTCGGAAACGTCACGCAGGCGCACCTTCTGGCCGTTGATCAGGTATTCGTTGTCGCCAGAACGGTAAGCCCGCCGGCCGATGGCGATCTCACTGAAGTCCAACGGCAGCCAGCCGTCGCTGTTATCTAGCGTAAGGACGGCCTGAGCCATGCCGGCCCGCGGCCGCTGCTGGCTGCCGGCGAAGATCATGTCGGTTGTGCGCTTGCCGCGCAGCGTGCTGAAACTTTGCTCGCCCAGCACCCAGCGTATGGCGTCGGCGATGTTGCTCTTACCGCTCCCGTTTGGGCCGACGATGGCGGTAAGGCCCCGGTCAAACTCGAATTCGTATTTGCTGGCGAACGTTTTATAGCCGTGAAGAGAAAGTCGCTTCAGGCGCATAGCCGGCTCAGATGCTGCGGTGGCCTGCCTCGTCCTTGCCGAGCAGTTGCTCCAAGGCGTGAGGCAGGATCGGCAGCAGAACACCCAGCGCTTCGCGTACCGCCTTCGGGCTGCCGGGCAGGTTGATGATCAAGGTCCGGCCGCGAATGCCCGCCACGGCGCGCGACAGCATGGCGTGACGGGTGATCTTGAGGCTTTCGGCCCGCAGCGCCTCGGCGATGCCTGGCGCCGGCCGCTGGATCACGGCCGCCGTCGCTTCCGGCGTGACGTCTCGCGGGGCGAAGCCGGTTCCGCCTGTGGTCAGGATCAGGTCAGCGCCCTGATCACACCAGGCAAGCAGTGCCTGGCGAATGGCCTCGGCGTCGTCCGGCACAACGGCCGGCAGCAGCAGACGCCAATCCGTCTGCCGCTTCAGCTCTTCAGCTAGGAAGGGGCCGCTCTGATCCTCGTACTCTCCCCGCGCTGCCCGGTCGCTAACGGTCAACAGGCCGACGGCGATCATCCGCCCTGCTGACCATAGTGCTCAACCAGCCCCTGCCACTCGTCGTTGAGCCCGCTGTCGGTGACACCGAAAAAGACGCGCACGCCCTCAGCGTCGCGCAAGGCCAGGTCGTACCACACGTTGGAATCGCGCCGGCGCACATTGACCAGGGCGCGGTCTTCGTGCCAGGCGACATCGTCCAGGGGCGGCCGGCCCGACTCCACCTGGGTGATGGCGTAGTGCCACAGCCTGCGCGCCGAAGAGCGGGTGACGTTTTTGATCACATTGCCATTGCGCAAGTCGCGAACGGTGTGATAAACGGTGCCGCCACGTTTCTCGCTGGCGACTATTTCAACCCCAGTGCGCGGCTCTGGCGCGGCCTTCTCGGCCGGCTCGGGCTCGCTCGGGGAAGGCGCAGCCACTGGCTCCGGGCCAGGAGCGGCCGCCGCGGCCGCCAGTGTTGGTGGGGTACCGGCCTGCCCTTGAAGCCGGCGTTCGACCAGGCGGACAATTTCATCGCGCACCGCCAGCGTCGTTTCGCTCTCATCTCGCACGTAGAACCGGTTGTCGTCTATGGCGTAAGGGATCTCGGTGCCGGCCGGCGCCACAATGCGCACTACCGTCTTGCCCTGCGTCTGGAGCGTGTCAATTGCCAGGTCCGGCTCTGGGCTAAAGTGATTGGCAATGGCGTCCCGAAGCTCAGTCACCGCCCGGCCGGGTTCGCGCACACCAGTGACCGGCTGCTTGGGGTCGGCCGGCAGGCCGATGTAGATCGTGCCGCCATTGGTGTTGACCATGGCGCAGGCGTCTTCCATGATGCGGTTCAAATGGCCGCCACGCTGAGCCATGCTTTCGTGAAACGACTGCACAATTGAGGGACCTTCCTCGCGGGCCAACTGAACAAAATCCATCGGCGTCGCCGGGCCGCGATACGGCCGGGTTAGGGCAAAGTCCTTGCCCTTTAAGACGGCTTCCAATGCCTCGAAGGAAACGTCCTCCATCCAGATTTCGGTAACGCGGTCGCCCACTCCGATGTTCTTAGATGTGGACGACTCGCGGATCAGGCGGTGAGCGTCCGAGCCCTGGATGCAGCGCATCGCCCGCGGGTACTCAGGCTTCGAGCCTTCGAAGAAGCGCCGCGTGGTGTAGCGGCCGCGCTTGTCGAGGTCGGTCACTTCCAAACAGTGCAGGTTCGGATCCTGCGTATAGGCAATCTTGGTCTGGCCGCCAAAATCCAGCCCGCGCATGACTACGCCATTGCTCGAGTTGGCGTGGGCGGCGATGACCAGCCCGCCCGCCTGATTAATCATTCGGTAGGCCGTCAACACGTCGCTCGAAGCGCCCACAATCGAGCTGCCCCGCTGAAGTTCGGCCAGCGGCACGTTCAGCGCCAGCAATAAATGCTCCATATAGCTAATCGGCGTCTCCGGCGAAAAGATGCCCAGGATGTGGAAGCCAAAAGTGGCCGTGAACTCGAAGCCTGGCAGCACCAGGATCCGCTCAAGCAAGCGGCGATACTCACGCAGCCGCCTGAATTCGTCCGGTTGAAGGCGATCCAGCCGTTCCAGAAGCTCCAGGTCGGCTTTCTCGGCCTGCATGGCTGCGTAGCCCGTCACCGTGTTGTGGTCGGTGAAGGCGATCAGGTCGAGGCCGCGCACTTCGGCTTGGCGCAGGATGTCCAGGTAGCTGGCCTTTGGCTCCTGGTAGTCGCTGGATGCCGGCGTATGGAGGTGCAGGTCGGCCCGGCGCCAGGCGCCGCCCTTGCGCCGGCCGGAACCCCTTCCCCTATCCGAGCGCGCCAACTTGGCCGTCCTCCGAGGCAATTATATTCTGCAATGCGCTTGAGAGGGCTGATGGCGAAAATGGCTTAGGCCAAAACTGGTTGGCGCCAGAATTGAGCGCCTCGACCGCTAGCCGGCTGTCGCCCGAGATCACAAACACTGGCGTGTCGCTGGCGGCATGTGTGTCGCCCCGGCGGATAGCTCGCAACAGTTCCAGGCCTTCGCGTCCGGCGGCCAAATTGCAATCAATTACGAAGGCGGCCGCCTGCTTATCGGCGGCAGCCCGGGCCTTGCGTTCGCTGGGGCACACCACGACATCTAGCCCGTCCATCTCCAGCAGCTCCTTGACAAGCTGCGCATTAACTCGATTGTCATCAACTAAAATCACGCGTGTCATTTTGCCCTAGCTTCGCTCGCCAAAGCCGACAATTAGCCGCATCAGGCCTACCGTCGTCACGGCCGCCTTAATGCCATCTGTGGTCGTTATCTTTGGCGCCTGGCCCACGTTCTCTTCGGCGTTGCGAGCCAGCAAGTAACCCGTCGCCAGGCCCGTCAGGGCGCCAACGGCGGTCGAAAATATCATCGTTCGCAGCTTCCAGCTGTCGTCTGTTTGAATCATTGTATGCTCCGTTTCAAATGGTAATGGATTGCGCGCAACAGCGCGCCGAAGTAGGCGACGCGGGATCGGCCGGCCACGACCGGCCGCACGATCGCCCCGGCTCCCCGCAGCACTTGCCGGTCAATTTTCTTGGTGATGCCCTCAATGCGCCACAGGCCGCGCTCCAGCATGTCAAATGGCCGCAGCCCGCGTCGCCGCAGCTGCCACAAACCGGCCGCACTCGCCAGCGGCGCGGCAGCACAGGCCAGCATGAACGGCGTCAGCAGGATCATCAGCACAGCGTCGGCAACGGCCGAGATCGTCGTTCGGCCCGCGGCCGGCCGGCCGAAGCTCAAGGCCACCAGCCAGACCACAACCGCCAGGGCAGCCAGGGAAAAAAATGTTACAGGCAAATAGATGCCCAGGCGGTTGAAGCGGCGCAGCCGCTCAGCCCGCTCGCGTTGCCGGACGCTCGGCGCAAAGCCGGCAGCATATTCCTCGTTGTTCGGCAAGTTCATGCGCACCCTTTAGGGGTGATTGTATCACGTTTCACAGGCGGCCGAGGGGTCTGGCTGGCCGGTGGCGGGATCAAAACATTGGCAATAGTCGGTGTTGGCGCCTGGATCCTGGCCCTCCCACAGCAGGTAGCGCAGCGAGGTTTGGCTACAGTGGGAACCACCTGGGCTGCGCCGGGTCCACATGACGCCCGCGCCCTGAAAGTCCGCTTCCTGAACCAGGAACAGCGTCATTCCGCTATGCGGCCGGCCTATACGCAGCTCCCCGCGTACCGCTAACAGGGCAGCCAGCACCGGCAGGGCCATGACCGCCAGCCAGAGGAGCGCCAACAGGAGGTATCCAATGCGCCTCAGCCTGAGGGCCATGCCGGCGGCCTGTGTTTTGCCTCTCAGGCTGCCACGCCGGCCGGCTCGGGCGCGCTGCCCTCGGCCGGCACTGACTCAACCTGCATGGCGCGCAAATAGAGGCGGGTGTACTCCTTCAACATGCGGCGGGTGCAGAACCGGGGCGCAACTGACAGCATGGACTCGCGCATCATGGCCACCCAGCCGCGCGGGATATTGTCGCGGTCGCGCTCATAAAAGAGGGGCACAATCTCTTCTTCTAGGAGCCGGTAGAGCGAGGCTGCGTCACTGGCATCTTGCTCCTCAAAGGAGGGGAAGTCCTGTTCGCCGCCGATGGCCCAGCCGTTCAGCCCGTTATAGGCCTCGGCCCACCAGCCATCCAGCACGCTCAAATTGGGCACACCGTTCATGGCCGCCTTCTGGCCGCTGGTTCCGCTGGCCTCGCGCGGCCGGCGTGGCGTGTTCAGCCACACGTCCACGCCCTGCACCAGAAAGCGGGCCAGGTGCATGTCGTAATCCTCGATGAAGGCAACTCGGCCGGCCAGCTGGTTGCTCTTGGCCAGATGGACAATATTCTGAATCAGCATCTTGCCGGGGTCATCGGCCGGATGCGCCTTGCCGGCGAAGACAAGTTGAACCGGCCGGTGGACGTCATTCAAGATACGCTGCAGGCGTTCGATATCGTGAAAGATCAGGGTCGCTCGCTTGTAGGTCGCGAAGCGGCGCGCAAAGCCAATCGTGAGGGCGTCGGGGTCCAACATCGTGCCGCCGGTCAGCACCTGGCTGGCGTCGCTGCTGCCTTGGCTCCAACCGCGCCGCGCACGCTCGCGGAACTCGCTGAGCATCTTGTGCTTGAGCTCAAGGTGAACTAACCACAACTCCTCGTTGGGGATGTCCTGAACCCGCTCCCAGATAGCGGGGTCGTCGTGGTTTGCCACCCAGTCCGGACCCAGATAGCGGCTCAACACCTGGGCCAGCTCGTTCGGGATCCAGGTTGGCGCGTGGACGCCGTTGGTGATGGAGGTAAGGGGCACCTCGTCCGCCTCGGCGCTCGGCCAAACTGACCGCCACATGCGGCGTGAGACCCTGCCGTGCAGCTGGGAGACGCCGTTTGCCTGGCCCGACAGGCGCAGCGCCAGCACCGTCATGTTGAAGCCGGTGCCCCACTCTTCTTGGTGCTTGCCAAGGTCTAGGAACTGCTCGCGGCTGATGCCCAGGTGTTCCCAAAAGCCGGCAAAGTGCTTTTCGACCAGGTGAAAGGGGAACGAGTCATGCCCGGCCGGGACGGGCGTGTGGGTGGTGAACAAGGTGCGGGCGCGCACCTCCTCCTTCGCTTGCTCAAAGGCCATCCCCTCGGCCACCTTCTCGCGAATACATTCCAGCACCAGAAAGGCCGAATGGCCTTCATTCATGTGCCAGACCGACGGATGCACCCCAAGTGCACGCAAAGCGCGAACGCCGCCCACGCCCAGCATCACTTCCTGGCGAATACGCAAATCGCTATCGCCCGAATAGAGACGAGCCGAAAGCTCGCGCTCCCAGGGGTCGTTGTCGTCCACGTCGGTGTCCAGAAGATATAGCGCGGCCCGGCCGACGCGCACATGCCAGACGCGTCCGTGAACGGTTCGCTCGCCCATCTGCACCGCCACCTTGACTTCGGCGCCTTTGGCGTCCAGGGCTGGCTGAACAGGCGCTTGGCCTAGGTTAAGCTGCTCGTAGACCGCCTCTTGCCAGCCATGAGAAGGCAGGCGCTGGCGAAAGTAGCCTTGTGGGTACATGAAGCCTACCCCTACCAGGGCCAGCCCGATGTCGCTGGCCTCTTTGGCGTGATCGCCAGAAAGGATGCCGAGGCCACCAGAGTAGATAGGCAACGAGTTATGCAGGCCAAACTCGGCCGAAAAATAGGCCACAACTTCGTCTTTCAGCTGTGGGTGGCTTGTCCGGAACCAGGTATGGCCGTTGCGCATTTCGCGGTCGAAGTCCATTAGAACTTTGTCGTAGTGGCGGCAAAACAGGGCGTCACGCGCGGCCGCTTTCAACTGCTCGGCCGTGATCTGCTGCAATAACAGCACCGGGTTATGGTGGCCCTTCTGCCAGAGCACTGCGTCCAGCCGCCTAAACAGCGCCCGTGCGTCCGGGCTCCAACTCCACCACAGGTTGTAGGCTAATTCGGGCAGCCGGCCGATCTTTTCCGGCATCTTCTCAGCAAGCGGGGTCAGCAATGTTTGAGTCCTCAGATGAATTCGGCCGCGGCACACCGGTGCTGGCCGAGGATCTACTTGGTCGGTGGCTCAATCATGAGCCGGTAAGCCGGCCGAGCAAAGGCGACATTATAAAGCGCGGCTGGCGAGGGATCAACAGGCCAGGGCGGCGGGAGAGAAGTTCTTGGTGGCTTAATCAGGTACAGTGGCGCGACCGGCCTATGTGCCGGCCGGATGGGCGGCAGAGACAGCCTGGTGCCAATCGTAGTGGGCATAGATCGGGCTGGGATTCTCGGCTGTGGCCACGGCTAAGTCCGCGATCGCCTTGACGCACCAGCCAAAGTGTTCTGGCGTTAGCAAGTTGATGTCCAGGTCCGGGGCCGGGTTACTGGGGTTGATCAGCAGTGGGCCGTCACCACCGAGCACAAACT
>JBOGUG010000240.1:0-4707 GCA_050696115.1 Promineifilaceae bacterium (SeqCode)
CGGCAGCCCAAACCGCCGGCCGCCGGCCAAGCAGCCCCCGCCGCCCGCGCCGCCGAGCGCCTGGCCGAGCTGGAGCAGGAGATCAGCCGGCTCGAAGCCCGCCTGGAGGCGCTGGCGGCCGAGCTGCAAGCCGCCGGCCGGCAGGCGGCGTTTGCCAAGATGCAACCGCTGGGCTTAGAATATAAGACAGTGCAAAGCCAACTCGCAGACAAGCTGGAGGCCTGGGAAACGCTGGCGCATGAACAGCCGCTGGCCGAATAAAATTGTCGTCGGCTTGACCGGTAACATCGCCACCGGCAAGTCGGCCATCCTGCGCTTGGCGGCCGAGCGCGGCGCATTGGCCCTGGACGCCGACCACATCGTGCATGAATTGCTGGACGGCCACGCCGCCATCCAGCAAGCCATCGTCGCCCTGTTCGGCCCGGCCGTGGGGCGGCCAGACGGCCGCATTGACCGCGCCGCCCTGGGCGAGATCGTCTTTCGCGATCCGGCCGCCCTCAAGCGCCTGGAGCGGGTCAGCCACCCGGCCGTGCGCCGCCTGCTCTTCCAGCGCATCGCCGCCTCCGACGCCCCCGTCGTCTTCATCGAGGCCATCAAACTCTTAGAAGGCAGCCTGGCCGGCGACTGCGACCAGGTCTGGGTCGCCCGCTGTGCGCCCCAGACCCAGCTCCAGCGGCTGATCGTCTGCCGTGGGCTGGACGAAGGCGGCGCGCTGGCCCGCCTGGAGGCCCAGGGCAGCCAGGCCGAGAAGGCCGCCCAGGCCGACGTCGTGATTGAGACCGACGGCACCCTGGCCGACACCGAGTTTTACTTCGCCCTGGCCTGGGCCCAGCTGTTGCAGCTCAAGCCGGCCGTCGGCGCCCGCGCCCGCTCCGGCTTGACAGGCCCGCTGAGGTCGGCCGCCGCAGCCGGGCCCGTGAGCGCCCCGGCCGAGGAGGCCGTTCCGGCCGCAGAGGTCGAACCGGCCGCCCCAGCTGCCCAGACCGAACGGATGCCGGCCGCGGCCGAGCAGCTCGAACAGCTCGCTCCTCCCGTAATGAGCGAAGAGGTCGCCCCGGCCGCCGAGGTCGAACCAGACGCCGAGGTCGAACCGGCCGCCCCGGCCGCCGTCAGCGTCCGCCGGGCGCGCCTGTCCGACGCCCCCAGCCTGGCCCTGCTCATCCACCGCGCCACCGGCGGCCTGCGCCGGCCGCGGCGCACCGACCTATTGATGGCCTTTGGCGACCGCGGCTATCTGATCGGCCAGGAGGGGCTGGAGATCAGCGCCTTGGCCGGCTGGAACAGCGACAACGCCATTGCCCGCATCGAACAATTTTACGTCTCGCCGCCGGCCGCGGCCGCGGTGACCGGCGCCGCCGTCCTGGCCGAGATCGAGCGCACCGCCGCCGAGCTCACCTGCGAGGTCATCTTCGCCGCCGGCGACGGCCAATCCCAACCGGAGATCAAGCGCCTGCTGGAGACCAGCGGCTTCCAGGCCGCCGACCCGGCCCTCCTGCCCAAAACCTGGCAGACGGCCGTGGCCGACCTGCGGCCAGGGGCCAGCCTGCTGGTCAAGGTTTTACGCGACACCCGCCTGTCGGCCAGCCGAACGTTGGCCTGACAAAATCCATACCCTTCTGGAGGACACCCTGTGATCAATCTGAACCGACCTCGCCTTAGCCTGCGCCGCGCGCCTTTGTGGCTCTTCGCTGGCCTGCTGGCCGCCTTCAGCCTGGCCTTGGCCGCCGGATCGCCGGCCGGCGCTGCCGGCGGCAAAGTCGGAACCCTGTCAGAGCTGGAGATCGCGCCCGCCCCGGCCGAGCGGCCGCTGGCCATCGAAAACGGCCAGGCCGACGCCCGCACCGGCGCGCCCGTCGCCCTGTGGCGCGTCAACTACCCCGCCCGCGGCGAGACGGCCGAGGCCCAGGCGCGCGACTATCTGAGCGCCAACGCCGAATTCTTGGGCCTCAAGTCGGCCGACCTGGCCGACCTGAGCCTCGCCGGCCAGCGCCAGGGCCCGGCCGGCGCCACCGTCCGCTTCGACCAGACGGCCAACGGCCTGCCCGTCTACGCCGCCGAAATCGCGGTGCACATCAGCCCGGCCGGCCTGGTGACCTACGTCAGCAGCAGCTACCGGCCGGATGTGAGCCTGGCCCCGGCTAAGCCGGCCCTCTCGGCCGAACAGGCCCGCCAGGCCCTGCTGGACCACCTGGGCGCGGCCGGCCCCTTCCGCTACGACCAGACCTCCCTGGCCGTCCAGCCCACCGAAGCCGGCGGCCGCCTGATTTACCTCGTCCGCGTCGTCGCCGACCAGCCGGCCGGCGACTGGGAAGCCCTGGTGGACGCCGCCAGCGGCGACTTGCTCCAGGTGCTCGACAAATACCACTACCAGGAGGGCGTGGACGGCAGCGGCAACGTCTTTGACCCCGACCCGCTTTCGTCGGCCGGGGCCGAGTACGGCGATCCCGGCTACACCGACAACAGCGACGCCACTTCGCCCCAGCTCGACGCCGAGCTTGTCAACATGACCCTGCCGGACGTCACTTTCACCGGCGCCGAGTACCAGTTAGTCGGCCCCTACGCCGAGATTCGCGACTCCGAAATGCCTTTCAACGGCCTCTTCCCGGAGGCCGACGGCGACTGGGACTACAACCGCTTCGACGACAATTTCGAAGCCGCCCACACCTACTTCCACATTGATCAATCCATGCGTTACATCAACGTGACGCTGGGCATCCCGCTGGCCCCGATCCAATATGTGGGCGGCGCCCGCTATGACCCACACGGCCTGAACGGGGCCGACAACTCGCACTACAGCTCGGTCACCGGCGAGGTCGCCTTCGGCGAAGGCGGCGTGGACGACGCCGAGGACGCCGACGTGGTCTTGCACGAGCTGGGCCATGCCATCCACGACTGGATTACCGGCGGCAGCTTGTCTCAGGTCGAGGGGCTGAGCGAAGGCACCGGCGACTACTGGGCCGCCAGCTACAGCCGCAGCCTGGGCCAGTGGACGCCGGCCGACCCGCAGTATTACTGGGTCTTCGACTGGGACGGCCACAACCCCTTCTGGCCCGGCCGGATCACCAACTACACCGGCCACTACCCCGAAGATCTAACCGGCCAGATCCACACCGACGGCCAGATCTGGTCCACCAGCCTGATGCGCATCTTTGACGACATCGGCCAGGAGCGCATTGACGCGGCCGTGCTGGAAGGGCTGGCGATGACCGGCGGCAGCACCAACCAGGATCAGGCCGCCAACGCCGTCATGCAGGCGGCGATTGACATGGGCTACACCAGCACCGAGCTGATCGCCATCCACGCCAGCTTCACCCTCACCGGCTACACCGTGCCCCTGCCGGTCGAAGACTTCACCCTGTCGGCCGACCCGGCCAGCCAGGCCATCTGCGCCGGCGACAACGCCAATTACACCATTGACGTCGGCTCGCTGGCCGGCTTCAACGACCCGGTCACGCTGGCCGCCAGCGGCAACCCGGCGCCTTCGGCCGTCAGCTTCACGCCCAACCCGGTGACCCCGCCCGGCAGCAGCGATATGGAGGTCAGCAACACTGGCGGCGTGGCCGACGGGGATTACACCATCACCGTCAGCGGCACGGCCCTGGCCATCACCCACGAAATTGACGTCGGCCTGAGCGTTTACAGCGACCCGGCCGGAACCGTCAACCTGCTCTCCCCGCCCGATGGGGCGACGGGCGTCAGCGTGACGCCCACCTTCAGCTGGAGCGCAGCCGTCGGGGCCGCCGCCTACGAGCTGGAAGTCGCCACCGACGCCGGCTTCACCAACATCGTCTACGCGGCAACGGTCGCGGGCACCAGCCACACGGCCGAGAGCCCGCTGGCCTCCGACACGACCCACTACTGGCGGGTGCGGGCGAGCAACCCCTGCGGCGACGGGCCGAACTCGGCCGTGTTCGACTTCACCACCGGCGGCGTGTCGGAGTATTGCTTCACGCCCAACCTGGCCATCCCCGACGCCGACCCGGCCGGGGTGAGCGACACCCAGACCGTCGGCGACAGCGGCACGCTCACCGACCTGAACGTCTCCCTCGACGTGCCCCACACCTGGGTCGGCGACCTGGAGTTCTGGCTGGAGCACGACGGCACGGTGGTGACGCTGATGGATCGGCCGGGGGTGCCGGCGACGACCTTCGGCTGCGGCGTGGACGACGTGCTGGCCGAATTCGACGACGAAGGCGCTGACGGGCCGGTCGAAGCCATGTGCAATCCGACGCCGCCGGCCATCTTCGGCACGCCCGTGCCGCAGGAGGCGCTGTCGGCCTTTGACGGGGCCGAGTTGAACGGCGACTGGAGTCTGCACGCGGCCGACCACGCCGGCGGCGACGAGGGCGCGCTGGTCGAATGGTGCCTCTTGCCGGCGACCGAGCCGACGGCCGCGCCGGAGATCGACGTCTCGCCCACGTCGTTAGCCAGCAGCCAGCCGGCCGACACCCAGGTGGAGCAGACGCTGACCATCGCCAACACGGGCGACGCGCCCCTGACCTGGGCCATCACCGAGGCCCCGGCCGACTGCGCGACGCCGGGGGACATCCCCTGGGTCAGCGTTGACCCGACCGCCGGCACGACGGCCGCGGGCGGGGCCAGCGCGGTGGCTGTGACCTTCGACTCGGCCGGCCTGGCGCTGGGCGTCTACACCGGCACGCTGTGCGTGGCCAGCAACGACGCCGACGAGGCGCTGATCGAGGTGCC
>JBOGUG010000241.1:0-1252 GCA_050696115.1 Promineifilaceae bacterium (SeqCode)
ATGTACAGCAGCGTTCCCAGCGGGGCGATGAAGGCCGCCAGCAGAGCGGCCGCCGCCGGCCGCTCGCCGGCCGGGCGCGTCCGGCGCTGCTGCCACCACTCCACCAGCAGCAGGGGCGCCACCAGCAGCCCCATCAGCCGCGTCAGGCTGGCCCCCCCCCCAAGCAGCGCCGCCCCCTCCCACACGCCGCGCCGGGCCAGGTACAGGCTGCCAATGGCGAAGAACAGGAACAGCGACTCGGTGTAAATGGCTGAGCCGAAGAACGACGCCGGGAAGATCAGGAAGTAGAGCGTCGCCCGGCCGGCCACGGCCGGCCCCCACTCCAGCTCGGCCAGCCGGTAGAGCAGCACGCTGGCGCCCAGCAGAGCCACGTTGGCGATGATCACCCCGGCCAGCAGGGCATCGCCGCCTGTCAGCCGGCCGACGGCCCGCATCAGCAGCGGCAGCAGGGGGAAGAAAGCCACCGAGGGCGTCTCGACCCCCTGGTAGCGGTAGCCCTCGTTGGCGATGCTCAGGTAAAAGCCGGTGTCCCAGCGGCTGCCCAGCGAGTCCAGGATGATGTTGTGGGGGACGATGTGGTAGGGGGGCGGGATGGGCCAGTCCACCACGATCTGGCCGGCGACGATAATGACCACGCCGATCAGCAGCCGCGTGCCCAAGAAGGCGGCCGCCGGCAGCCAGAGCCAGCGCCCGGCCGTCAGCCAAGCCCACCACGGAACGGCTGCCTGGCTCCCCTGCCCGGCCTGCCCCCAGGCGCGGCCGCCCTGGAAGCCGTCCAGGCCCGTCGCTTCGGCCTCCTGAGCATCCGGGCCGAGCGGCCGGTCGCCCGCCTCCGAGCTCACCTCACATCACGTCAGTCAATTGTAGAGGATAGCCGGCATGAGCTGGCGCTCGACCAGGAAGAAGATCGGCTCGTCACCTTCCAGCGGCCGGATCGGCTCGCCGACCAGCAGCTCGAAGACGGCCGTCGCCGTCGCGTTGGCGTCCACGGCCGCCGTCACCGAATAAGTGCCCGGCTGCGCCCCGACCGTGTAGATGACGAACGTAAACGCGCCGTCCGCGTCCACCTCAACCGTGCCCAAAAACTCGCCGTTGACGCTGATGTCGGCCGTCGTGTTTGGCGGATAGTTTTGGCCGGTGAAGGTGAAGTAGCTGCCCGGCGCGCCGGTCGGATAATTGACCGTCAGGCTGGCATCGTACACGCCGGCAAACGTTTGCCAGCCGAACGCCTCGCTCGGCAACTCCATGTAGG
>JBOGUG010000242.1:0-8529 GCA_050696115.1 Promineifilaceae bacterium (SeqCode)
ATGGGCCGGTGGTCCCCGGCACGCACTTTGGCGACTTTAACGTCTTCGCCCTGGAGGACGGCCGGGGCTGGCTGGTCACCTCGCATCACCAAGACATCCGCACCTTTATCGGCCCCGATGAGGTCACGCCGGGCGCCGACGATATGATAATTGGCCTGATCGGCCGGGCCAAGCGCAGCCAGGACGCCGCGGATCTGCGCCTGCTGGACGTCGAGGACCCGCGCCGCGCCTGATCCCAGGCGAACGTTATGCCCGACCAAGGTCGCCACCAACCCAGCTCCGGCGCTTGGTGCGCCTGGTCGGCTTGGTTTAGGCTTCCCTTACCCTTAAAATTGCCATTGGAGGCCTAAGGCCATGACGGCCCAGCGCAGATTGCCGACCTGGCGCGAGTTGCACATGGACACCTCGCCGGAAGCGGAGAGGATGCTCTTCGCTTACTGGCGAGAAACCCCTGCCTGGCAGAAGCTGGAACGCGCCAGCCAACTGAACCGATCAGCCCGCCAGCTGGCGCTGTCCGGGCTGCGTCGCCGCCATCCTGATGCATCCCCTGAGCTGCTCCAGCGCCTATTGGCCGATTTGCTGCTGGGCCCGCCGCTGGCGGCCGAACTCTACGGTGCCCTTCCTGCTGACTGCAAGGAGCCTGCAATGGCTGAACCGGAATGGCTTGAGGTTACCCTGAGAGTGGCTGACGTGCTCGATGGCTTGCAGGTCCCATACGTGATCGGCGGCTCAGTGGCCAGCATCGTTCACGGTCTGATCCGTACGACGATGGATGTGGACTTGGTCGCAGATCTGAAGCCGGAACACGTTGCCCCTCTTGTAGCGGCCTTAAGGGCTGACTTCTATATCGATGACCAGACGATCCATCAGGCGATTGAGCGCCGAAGCAGTTTCAACCTTATTCACCTGACCTCAATGTATAAGGTCGCCGTGTTCATTCCAAAGGAACGACCCTTTGACCGGCAGCAACTGCGCCGGCGTCTCTCACAACTCGTGGCCGGCAGCGCCAGAACCATCTCCGTCTTGACGGCTGAGGATGTTATCCTGGCTAAGCTCGATTGGTTCCGCCTGGGCGGAGAAGTCTCCGAACGACAGTGGCGGGATGTTCTGGGCGTGTTGAAGACGCAAGGGGAGCAACTGGATCTGGCCTATCTGCAACAGTGGGCCCAGCCGCTTGGCGTCAGTGACCTGCTGGAAGAGGCATTGGCCCAGCTGAACTCTGCCTGACTCGCAATGACATCCGCGCCTTTATCGGCCCCTATCAGGTCACGCCGGGCGCCGACGATATGATAATTGGCCTGATCGGCCGGGCCAAGCGCGGCCAGGACGCCGCGGAGCTGCGCCTGCTGGACGTCGAGGACCCGCGCCGCGCCTGATCCCAGGCGAACGCTATGCCCGACCAAGGTCGCCAACAACCCAGCTCCGGCGCTTGGTGCGCCTGCCTGGCCGCCCCGGCCGGGCAGCTGACGCCTGAAAGAACGCTGGGGATGGACAGCCGTTATGGCGAGGTTTCGCTTCTCATCTGCCCCAATTGCGGCCGCCATTGGCTCAGGTACTTCTACGAGGTCGAGGTCTTTTCCCGCTCCGGCCGCTGGTATTTGGGCCTGGTCACCCCGGAACAGGCCGCGGCCCTGACGGCCGAAAGCGCCAGGCGCACCCTGGAAGGGCTGGCGTGGTACTACTATGGCGGCAGCTATTACGGCGGCCGAAGCGGCCGGGCGTCGGGCGAGATTTGGCTGAACCCCTGAGCGCTATTGCCCGCCCTTTCCAGCTTTTCAATCACGGCCAGCAGCTCTAACGGCCGCTTGATGGTGTAATCTGGCGCCTCCGAAGCGTCGGCCGGCTGCTTCGGCCGGCGCGGCGCCCAGTCCAGCCAGACGCTGACCAACCCCAGCGCATTGGCCCCCTTTATGTCCCGCGCCAGGTAATTGCCCACCATTGCCACCCGCCCATGATCCGGCGCGGCAATGCCCAGTTGTTGCAAGGCGTGAATGAAGATGCGCCGGTCGGGCTTCTCAACCCCCACCAGCTCGGAGATGGCGAAAGCGTCGAACAGGTCGTACAGGCCGTGCTGGCGCAGCACGTTGCGGTAGGTGCCCGGCCGGCCGTCGGCCACCAGCGCCAGCCGGTAGCCGCGCCGCTTCAGCTCGCCCAGCAGCTCGGCCGCGCCGGGGATCAGCTCGGCCCGCAGCGTGGTCCCCTCGCCGTCCTTGACCTCGCTGGCCTCGTCGGCCAAGGTGTCGCCGAAGTCGAAGCAGACCGCCAGCAGGCGCTGCCCGGCGTCCACTAGGCCAGCAGGGCCGGCACTTCGGCCGGCAACTGGAGCGAGACGGCCGTGCCCTCGGCGAAGAATTGGTCCGGCTGCGGGTTATACAGGTCTACCGTCAGCAAATGGCCGCCGCCGGCCGCCTCGACCGCCACCGTGTAGCGCGCCAGCGGCCCGATGTAGGCCAGGCCGACGACCCGGGCCGGCACGCCCCCATCCTGGCTGGCGCGGATGCGCAAGGCCTCCGGCCGCAGCACGATGTGCAGCGGTCCCTGGCCCTCGGCCGGCGGCCGGCGGCTGCGGATGCGCTCGCCGAACAGCTCAATGGCGGCCCCGTCCGGCCCCGATTCCAGCAGGCGCACCGCCACGATGTTGGACAGGCCGACGAACTCGGCCACGAAGCGGTCGGCCGGCCGGCGGTACAGCTCGCGCGGCGTGCCCAACTGCACCAGCTTGCCTCGGTTCATTATGGCCACCTGGTCGGCGATGCTGAAGGCCTCCTCCTGATCGTGGGTGACGTAGACGCTGGTAATGCCCAGCCGGCCCTGCACGGAGCGGATTTCGCTCCGCATGCGCACCCGCAACTGGGCGTCCAGGTTGGACAGCGGCTCGTCAAACAGCAGCACCTTCGGCCCGATGACCAGCGCCCGCGCCAGCGCCACCCGCTGCTGCTGGCCGCCGGAAAGCTGGGGCGGGGCCTTCTTTTCCTGGCCGGTCAGCTCCATCAGGCCGATCACTTCGCCCACCCGCTCATCCACCTCGGCCTTGCGCAGCCGGCGCGCCCGCAGGCCGTAGGCCACGTTGTCGTAGATGCTCATGTGCGGGAAGAGGGCGTAGCTCTGGAAGACCAGCGCCGTCGGCCGGACGTAGGGCGGCAGATGGGTCACGTCCTCCTCGCCGATGAAGACCCGGCCGGCCGTGGGCTCCTCAAAGCCGGCGATCATGCGCAAGGTGGTTGTCTTGCCGCAGCCGCTGGGGCCTAGCAGGCAAACCAGCGTGCCGGCCGCCACCGTCAGGCTGACGTCGTCCACAGCCAGCAGCGGGCCGTAGCTCTTGCTCAGCTTATCCAGGGTGATCGAGGTGGTCGCAAAGCTCTCGGCCATCGGCTGCTCAGGAGACCCGGAACAGGTCCACGAAGCTCTTGCCCGTCAGCTTGCTGAGCAGGGCCAGCGACAGCAGGATGATCACGATCAGGAAGGCGGCGAAGGCGGCCGCCTGGCTGGGCGTGCCGGTGATCATCACCCGGAACATGCGCACCGTATACAGTTGGGTGCGGCCGGCGTTCAAGAAGACGGCCGAGCTGAGGTCGGTCATTGCCCGGATGAAAATGTAGATCACGCCGGCGAAGAACGCCTTTTGCAGCAGCGGGAAGGTAATTTTGGCGAAGGTGCGCACCCGCGACGCGCCCAGGTCGAGCGAAGCCTCTTCCAGGCTGGGGTCCACCTGGCGCTGGGCAGCCACGCCGGTGCGCAGGCCCACCGGCAGGCGGCGGAAGGCGTAGGCCACGATGATAATGAAAAAGGTGCCGGTCCAGAAATAGGGGGCGGCGTTAAAGGCCAGGATGTAGCCGATGCCGACCACCGTGCCCGGCACCGCAAACATCAGCGTCGCCGTGAAGTCCAGCTGGCGCCGGCCGGGGAAACGCTGCCGGGCGACCAGCCAGGCCAGCACGATGCCCGCCAGCCCGCCCACAATGCCGGCCCCCACGGACACGATGAGCGAGTTCTTGAGCTGATCCAGCGCCGACAGCAGGCCGTAGTAGTTCTGCAGGGTCGGGGTGTAGTCGAAGCCCCAGGCCCTGACTGACGCGCCGACGAAGATCGAGCCATAGAGCAGCATGTTGAAGGCGACCAGCCCCAGACACAGGCCGTACAGGGGCCACTTCAGCCAACCCGGCAGTTGGCGCGTGTAGCCGGTGCGCGCCCCGCTGGTCACGGTGACGTAGGAGCGCCGGCTGACGATCCAATGTTGCAGCAGAAAGGCGATCAGGGCCGGGATGAGCAGGATCATAGACAGGGCCGCCCCCAGTTGCAGGTCGAACAGCTCAATCAGCTGGATGTAGGCCTGGGTGGCCAACATCGAGTAACCGCCGCCGATCAACATCGGGTTGCCGAAGTCGGAGATGGACGCGATGAAATTCAGCAGGAATGAGGTCAGGATGGCCGGCATGACCAGCGGGAAGGTAATCGTGCGCAGCACGTAGAGCGGCCGGCCGCCCAGATCCTCGGCCGCGTCCTCCAGGTCGCGATTGATGGAGGCGAAGATGGCCATCAGGATCAGGGCCGCCAGCGGGATGTCGCTGATCAACTGCACTAACACAATGCCGTGCGGCCCGTAAATGTTGTACTGGGTGATGCCCAGCAGGTCGTAGGTGATCAGCCCGCGCCGGCCGAAGAGCAGGATGAAGGCGAAGCTGACGGCGAAGGGCGGCGAGACCAGCGGCAGCACCGTCAGCACGCGCAGCCAGGCCCGGCCGGGCACGTCGGTCAGCGTCAGCGTGTAAGCCACCAGCGTGCCGATGACGGTGGACAGCCCGGCCGAGATGACGCCGATCAGCAGCGTGTTGGTCGTGGCCCGGAAGACCCTGGGGCTGGCCAAAAGGCGCTCAAACTGGAGCAGCGAGAAGCCCTCGGCCTGCTGGCCGGCCTTAAAGCCCTCGATGAACACCTGGGCCAGCGGCCAGACGACGAAAAGCACCAGGGCGGCGGCCGAAGCTTGGATGGCGAGTAGCAGGATCGGCTCGCGCCGCAGCCGGCGCACGGCCAGGGGCAGGGCCACCACCAGCACGAGCAGAGCGAACAGAGGCGGGTCGCCGACGATCTCGCGCCGCAGCAGCACCGTTTCCACGCCCGCGGCTGCGTCCAGCACTTCCTGCTCGACGTACTCGACCTGGATCAGCCGGGTGCCCGCATAGATCAGCAGCGCTAGCTCAATAAGCAGCAGCGCGCCAAAGGCGAGCCGGCGCCGCCGGGCGGCCGGCGATGGGGGTCTCAGACTGAGCGCGGACGTGGCCATGAAAGCAATTGTGTTACCACCCGGCGCCAGCGAGCGGGGGCCTGACCCCTGCCAGGGCCGCCCGCCGGCGGCCGGGTGGCGTTCACCCTCTAGCGGCTTGAGCCGATCTCATCCTGCCAGCGCTGCACCAGGGCGTCGCGCTGGGCGGCCCATTCGGTCGGGTCGTAGCCCTCGATCAACACCACGTCGTCCAGACCGATGGTGCCCTCGGCCAGTTCGACGCCCTCGACGACCGGGATGCGGTGGGCCACGTCGTTGTGATAGCGCTGGAAGGGGCGCGTGAAGACATAGTCCACCCAGGCCTTGGCGGCGTCCAGGTTGCGGGCGCCGCCGATGATGGAGATGCCGCCGATCTCAAAGGGCGTGCCCTCGGCGGGGAAGCCGATCTCCACCGGCAGGCCGGCGTCTTGCTGCACCTGGATGTCGTGGGCGAAGGCGATACCGATGGCGAACTCGCCGGCCGCGGCCATCCGGCCGGGCGCGCTGCCCGACTCGGTGTACTGGGCCACATTGGCGTCCATCTGCCCCCAGAACTCAAAGGCGCCGTCCTCGCCCAGCAACTGGGCCAGGCCGCTGAGCACGGTGTAGGACGTGCCGGAGGCGGCCGGGCTGGCGATGACGATCTCGCCGGCGTAGACCGGGTCAAGCAACTCCTCCCAGGAGGAGGGGCAGGGCGCGCCAAGCTCGGCCAGCCGCTCTGGGCTACAGGCGAAGCCGATCACGCCATAATAAAAGCCGGTCCAGTAGCCGTCGGGGTCCTTTATCGGCCCGTCAGGCAGTTGGTTCCAGCCGAGGCCCATGTAAGGCTCGGTTAGCTGCTCGGCCGCCAGGTTGACGTGCGACAGGTTGGTGGTGCCAAACAGGACGTCGCCCTGCGGGTTCTCGGCCTCGGCGCGGATGCGCTCCAGCGCCTCGCCGCTGCTCATGTCGAGGCAGGTCACGTTTACCCCATATTGATCCTCGAAAGTCTGGAAGAGCACCTCCAGCTTGTCGGGGTCGAACAGGCAGGCGTACAGCACCAGATCGCCGCCGATGGGTGTCGGGGTGACCTGCACGGGATCCGCCTCGACGGTGACGACACGGGTGACCTCGACGTCCTCACCGGGCACGGTGACGACACGGGTGACCTCCACATTTTCGCCGGGCATCTCGACAATGCGGGTGATCACGGTCTCCTGCGGCGCGCAGGCAACCAGGATCAGCGCCGCCAGAAGCAGCGCGCCCAAAAGGACAAATCGTTTTGCCGCCATTGCTTTCTCTCCTCTCCTAAAGGTTTAACAATCGTGGATGGGTTGCGCAAGGCTGTTCGAATGAAATCTGCCTATCACCTCCTGCTGGCGTCTGCGCGCCTCCAGGCCGCCTAGGCCGGAGTGCGCAAGAGGATCGGCCCCAGAAACTCAACGCTCTTGCGGATGCCCTCCTCCGCGCCCATCAGGGCGTCCTCGTGCTCAATGCTCAGGACGCCGTCGTAGCCAACCTGGCGCAGGGCGCTGACAAAGCGGCGCCACCAGAGGGCATCATGGCCGAAGCCGACGGTGCGATATTCCCAGGCCCGCGACCCCGGCCGGCCCATCGGCCGTGCGTCCAGCCCGCCGTTAAGCGCCATCTCCTGGGGGTTGAAGGCCGTGTCTTTGGCGTGCACGTGATAGATAAAGTCAGGCCCCAGATGGCCAACGACCACCAGCGGGTCCATGCCCTGGTAAAACAGATGGCTGGGGTCGAGGTTGGCGCCCACGGCCGGGCCGGCCGCCTGGCGCAGGCGTTGCAGCGTGCGGCTATTATACACCGCCTGGCCGGGGTGCATCTCGATGGCGATGCGCCGGCCGCGCTCGGCCGCCGCCCGGCCGGTCGCCTGCCAGAAAGGGATAATCGCCTCCTGCCACTGGCGCTCCAGCAATTCGGGATACTCGGCCTGCCAGGAGCAGGTGACCCAATTTGGGTAGGGCCCGCCGGCCAGGTCGCCGGGGCAGCCGCTCATGGTCACCACCGTCGCGACGCCCAGCAGCTCGGCCGCCTGGAGCGTCCGCTCAAGCGTGCGCTGGGCGCGCTCGCGCCGGCCGGGGTGGGGGTCGAGCAGGTTGCCGCTGCAATTGAGGGCGCTGAGGGCCAGGCCGCGGCCGGCGATGGCGTCCAGGAAGCGGCCCTGGGCGGCCGGCTCGGCCAGCAGCCGTTCCAGGTCGCAGTGGGGCGCGGCCGAGAAGTTGCCCGTGCCGATCTCGACCGCCTCCAGCCCTTCGGCCGCCAGCCAGTCGATCATGGCCTCGAAGTCGAGGTGGCGCAGGGAGTCGGAGAAGAGGCCGAGGCGCATCGGGTGCTGGTTGGGATCGCCGGCGCAGGTGCTTTGCCCGCGGCCGGCTAAGCGGATTATAGCGGTTTGCGGCGGCCGGGGTAACTTGCTGCCCGACGCCCCAGCCCGCGAAATTGGGCCAGGGAGCCGAGGCTGGCGCCTGACGCCCCTTGCCCCGGCCGCAGGGCGTGCTATAGTTCCGCATGGAGAAGCCAAGATTTCTGGTCACGCCGTTTAGCAGCGCCCGCCTACCTAGGCGGGCAGGGGAAGACATGACCACCAATCGCTCCCAACCGGCTGGCGACCGGCCGCCCTCCCAACCCAAGTAGCCCCTCAACCCACACTTACGCGTATGGCTAGCCCTTTGGGATGGTTGCCCCCTACACGAAATCGAGCACTGAACTGGCGCCTTGCCGGCCGAGCTGCCGCGCCTGGAAACGCGCCTGCGCCAGGGCGCGTTGGAGCGCGAGCTCTTGCTGGAAGCCCAGGAGGGACATTACGAGCTGGTCGTGCTGGGCGGGCCGGCCCGGGCCGACCGCCATTTGGAGCAGGGCCAGGCCTCCCTGGGGGCGCTGGGCGTGGAGAGCAAGGTGGCGCTAAGCGCTGGGCCGGTGGTCGAGGGCATCTTGCGGGCGGCCGAAGCGGAGGACAGTGACTTAGTGGTGATCGGCGCGCCGGCGCCGCGGGCGGCCCAACACCTCTTTTGGGCCGAGGTCGCGCCCCAGATCGCCGGCCGGCTGGCCCGGCCGCTGCTGATCGTGCCGATGGCGGAGTGAGGCGCGGCCGGGGGTATAATGGGCGGCCGGGATGGCCGAAAGCAGCCATGAGCAACCAGGAAGTCCAAATCGGCCGGCGCACGCTCAAGCTGTCCAACCTGGACAAGCTTCTCTTTCCGCAGGACGGCCTGACGAAGGGCGATCTAATCGCCTATTACCGGCGCGTCGCCCCCATCATGCTGCCC
>JBOGUG010000243.1:0-2698 GCA_050696115.1 Promineifilaceae bacterium (SeqCode)
GCCTCTATCAGTACGTCTAGGCGGCGGTAGGGCACCAGCCGGCCGACGATCAGAAAATAGTCGTCAACTGCCGTCGCCGGCTCAAAGCGGCCGGTGTCCACCGGTGGATAGATGACGGTCGCCGGCCGGCGGTAGATCTTGGCGATGCGCCGCCTCACTTCGTCCGAGATGGCAATGAAGTGATCCACCCGTTCGGCCGCCAGCCGATCCCAAACGCGCAATTGGGCCAGGAAAGGCTGCAAGGCCAGCCGGGCCAGCCGGCCGAGTTGTTCGCGCTCGGCATTCTGGTGGTAGCGCCAGACGTCGCGGGTTGGCGTCAGACAGTAGCAGATGTGCAACGTCTCCGGGCCAGTGATGATCCCATGGCAGAAGCCGCTCTTGTTGCTGAGCACCAAGTTGTAGGCGCTAAAATCAAAGCTCTCGAAGGCAATTGGATATAGGGGAAAGTAAAGCTGCTGGCGGCGGCGGGCCAGCGGCAGGCGGTCAATGAACGAAGTGCGGATGTCCCACTCGCGGTAACCGGCCGGCATTGCCTCCGGCCAGTAAAGGGACGTGAACAGCGGGGCACTTGGGTACAGGCCAACCAGCGCCTCAAGCACGTCCTCCGCGCCGCCGCGCTGGTTGAGCCAGTCGTGAACCAGGGCTATCAAGGGGCGCTGGCGCGCATCACTCTCGGATGCCCAGCCGCTCCATGCGCCGGGCCAGCTCGGCCTCGACCTCCAGGCTGTGCGTGGCTTCGTCGAGCTGACTGTCCAGGCTTGAAGATTGAACTTCCCAGGTGGCATCGGCGTGATCCAGGCGGCGGCGAATGTTCTCGGCCGCCTGGGCCACATCGGCGTCTCCCTGGCCCATCAGGTCGTCCAGCGAGCGCATGGCGCGCGTGGACAACTCCTTGGCCTGGGCCAATTGGAGCAAAAAGCCCAGCTCCTCGCGCTCCTGCTTGGCGATTGCCAGCCGGCCGTTCAACTTGATCTGCACGTCTTTGAGCGCCTCCGCGGCCGACACCTGTCGCCCCAGCGAAGCGTCATACGTCTCGATCAGTTCCATGGTGGACAGAAGCTGCTTTTGGGTAACGCGCGCCTCAACTTGCTTGTCCTGGCGCAGGAAGTGGTCAATGGCGTAGTCCAGTTCGGCCGCTTTGGTGGCCAGCGCCTCACGCCGGCGGCGGGTGGTGGCGACCTGGGCGATCATGGGGGCAATGGTGGCGCTGAAATTAGCCAGCTCGTTCTCGGCCTGGCGAATGTACTCGTCGTACACGGCCAGGTCGCTGCGGGCAATGGCCCGGTCGGCCAGTTCATGCAGGTTGGCCTTAATCAAGGTCGAAATTTTAGACAACAGGGAAGCCATCGCCGAGATTATAGCGCCGCGGTCGTCAAAACGAGAAGCAAATGAACGCCACGGCCGGCAGGCCCCAAAATGAAACGGCCGCTGCTTGGGCGCAGCGGCCGTCTTCCAAGGCCGGTTGGCCAGGAGCTAACCCGGCGGTCAGGAGTTCAACCAGGCTTAGGAAGCGTCTTTAACCAGGATCTCTTCTGAGTCGAAGCCGTTTGCCCTGGCCGCTACGTGCTCCTTAGGCATCAGGACCACCAGCAGCAGATACAAAATCACGCCCCAGAAGTCAATCAGCGCCAGCACGATAAACGCCAACCGGACGATGACCGGATCCATGCTAAGGTATTCGGCGATGCCGCCGGCAACGCCGAACAGAACACAATCACTTTGCGACCGCCTTAACTTTCGATTGCTCATCTCAGAACCTCCGTCCGCGATTCACTCAACTATACGCGCCCGGCCGGGAAAGGTTGCGCCGATTAGGGGCCGGTTCCAATCTGAGGCTGAAGTGTGTTAAACTGGCCCGGGCTGAAGGAGCAGTGGAATGGTCAAAGTCGTCATTGCGGCCCGCTACTCGCCGCGCCTGCTTGAAAAGCTAGAGGCGGTTTCGCCCGAACTGGAAATCGAGCAGCTTGAGCTGGCCGACAACCGCTGGCCCGAAGAGCGCCAAACTGAAGCTGAGGTGTATTACGCGGCCGGAGGCCCGCCCCGGCCGGAGCAGGCGCCCAACCTGCGCTGGCTGCAAAGTCACTGGGCCGGCATAGACCATCTGGTCAGCCACCCAATCTGGGGCAGCGACGTCATCCTGACCACTACCAGCGGCATCCACGCCCGCAACGTGGGCCAATACGTGCTGGCCCAGATCCTGGTCTGGGCCAACCGCGTGCCCCGCTGGTTGCAGTACCAGGCCCGGGCCGAGTGGCCCAAGGAGCGCTGGCAGATCTTTCTGCCTGACGAGCTGCCCGACCAGACCCTGGGCATCCTCGGCTACGGCAGCATCGGCCGCGAGGTGGCCCGCCTGGCCCAGGCGTTCGGCATGAGCGTCCTGGCAACCAAGCATGACGCTCGCCACCTGGAACAGCGTGGCTTTGTCATGGCTGGCGTGGGCGATCCCGCCGGCGAGATGATTGACCGCCTCTACCCGGCCGAGGCGACGCGCTCGATGGTGGCCGAATGCGACTACGTGGTCGTGGCCCTGCCGCTTACCAGCCACACGCGCCACTTCGTGGACGAGGAATTGCTCCAGGCGATGAAGCCAAATTGCTATCTGATCAACATCGCCCGCGGCGGCGTGGTGGACGAGGCCGCCCTGATAAAGGCCCTCAAGAAGGGCTGGATCGCCGGCGCCGGCCTGGACGTGTTCGAG
>JBOGUG010000244.1:0-2433 GCA_050696115.1 Promineifilaceae bacterium (SeqCode)
GGGAAATGCTTTTAAGTGAGAAGCAACGTGCCTGGCAGGAGAAAGAGGAGGCCGAAAAGAATGCGGCTCGCCGCGTGCAGCATGTCAGCGCCAGGCTGCAGCGACGTCAGAAAGCGTCTTGAGGGAAAATGGACGAAATGAGCCTCCCCGAGGAGAGCAGCTCTTCCGGCTCAAGCCGAGGGCTCGACGCCCGAAGGCTTGAGAAAACCTGTTCGCAATAATCGAACAGCCTGGCGAACAAGCCAGCGAACACGGCAAAGCTGGCAATGCGCACTTTTGGTGAACGTTCGCCTCAGCTTTTCAGGGCCGCTTTTTTAGGCCAGCTTTGCGGCCATCTCGGCCACCGCCTGGCTGAATTCCTCCGCGTTTTCGGGAAAAACGGCAATGCTGACTCGCTCGCGCTCCTCCCCTTCGCCCTTGAACCGGCTCTCCGTGATCACCAGGTACGGCTTCCCTTCCCGGGTCTCTTTCAAGTCAAAGAAGTAGGTCTTTGAGCCGGCTTTGATCACCCGGCTCTCTGCTCGTTCCTGCATGTCCTTCACCCCCTTCCTGCGACTCCCCTTTCGGATCATCAAGGGGTGCTTATATTGGCCAAGCTGTCGCAAGCCAGAGGCCAGCTCCTCGGCCTTCTGGGCAAGGTCGTCAATGGACGTGAATGGCCGGCGCTCCGGGTCATTCCTCAACCCTGATTCCGTTTTGTACTGCATAAGCTCTAATTGCTGCGTCGAGGACCTTCCAGACCGGTAAGGCCCTTCCAGTTCTTCTTCTGTACTGACGCTGTAATTCGAATAATGCATCATAGGCTGCCAGGCTAAGCCGGGCGGTCAAGGCGATACGCCATTCTCCCCCTTTAGGCTCTTTCTTTGTCTCGTCTGGCATGATTGTGGACACACCATGGTGGGTCGGTACTGGTGCACCGATTCAGGCTATCAGGTGGCAAGAGGGGCTGTCAAGGGCCAAAAAGGAGAGCCCGCTCCAGAGTTCCTGGCGTCCTCCGAATCGCGCTACCCACCGCCGGTTAGGGCTCTGAGCGCTGGAGGCCGGGGATGCGGTCATAGCCCCGGTCGAAGCTGACGATCTCCGCGAGCTTCAGGCCCTCCACCAGGGCGGCGTGGTAGGCGTCGGCAAAGGAAAGGTTGTAGTCCACGTAAAGGTCGAAGGCCCGGCGAAGGCGCCGTTTGCCGGGCAAGACAATGCCAGGCAGCTCGATGATCGGCAGCAGGGCATCGCGAATGGCCTCTCTAGGCTGGCTATAGAGCTTCTGCAGGGTAAAGACGGCTTCAAAGATGACCGTGTCAGCGGTCCGCGCCTTCGTCTGGCCTGCTTCAATGCGCGCCAGGTAAGCCGTGGCCCGAGGCGAATGATCGGCGTGGTCCTGGCGCAGGTGGCGCAGGAAGATGTTGGTGTCCAGAAAAGGCAGGCTCATGTACCCTCGCCCCGCTCGGCCACGTCCTCGGCTATCGCCTGCTCCACAGCCTCGCGCTCCTCCTCGGCCGTCAGCACGGGTCCACCACCTTTTAAGAGGCCGGCCGTGCGGGCCACCACGCCCTCCGTTGGCCACAGGCGCACCTGCTCGCCTTCCATGACCAGGGCCACCGTATCCCCTTCCTGAAGGTCAAGCGCCCGCCGGATTTCGGCCGGGATGGTAATCTGTCCCTTCCGCGTGACCAGGCTGAAATGCTCCTTCATTGCGACATCTCTCCCAAAAGTAGTACTTATACCCATATGGTACTACCTATATATCATAGGATGTACTCCTCTGTCAAGACTCATTTTTGTCCTTGTTATTGTTCAGTGAATGTGACACCGGTTAATTGTTCAATGAAAATGGCACCCTTATGGACAAGGTGACATTGAGCAGCAAAGAACAGAAACGGTTACAGGTTTTGAACGAGGTGTTAGCCGGCCGGATGGCCAGGCCAGAAGCGGCCGACATGCTGGCTCTATCGCTGCGTCAGACACGGCGTTTATGGGCGGCTTATCGCCGGCGCGGAGCGGCGGGGTTGGCCCACGGCAACCGTGGCCGGCCCTTGGCCAGGCGGTTGCCAGAGCGGGTCGCCACGGAAGTAGTGCGGCTGGCCGCGACCGCCTATCAAGACTACAACGACAGCCACTTCACCGAGGAGTTGGCCGAGCGGCATGATATCGGCCTTTCCCGTTCGACGGTGCGCCGGCTGCGCCGGTCGGCTGGATTGGGCGCCCCCCGCCCACGGCGAGCGCCGCGCCACCGCCGGCGGCGGTTGCGCTACCCGCAGGCCGGCATGTTGCTCCAGGTAGACGGTAGCCGGCATGACTGGCTGGAAGGGCGCGGCCCGTGGCTCGTGCTGGTGGCGGCCATTGACGACGCCACCAACGAGGTACCGTGGGCGCTTTTCCGGGAGGAAGAAGACGCCACCGGCTACGCCCTGCTCTTGCACCACAGCAGTCAAAGCC
>JBOGUG010000245.1:0-2027 GCA_050696115.1 Promineifilaceae bacterium (SeqCode)
CAGGGCCGCGATGAGCGCGACCGCCCGGCCGGCGGCGTCGCCCGGCTCGGCCTGCAAGAAGGCCCACAGCGATCCGGGCGTTCCGGCCGCGGCCCAGCGCCGGCACAGGTCGAACAGTTCGGCGTCGGAGAAGCCCACCACAGGCGAGCGCAGCAGGCCGGCCAGCGCCAGGTCGTCGCTAGGGTCGGCCAGGGCTTGCAGGGCGTTCAGCAGGTCGCGCACCTCCGGCCGCTCGTAGAAGCCGCGCCCGGCCAGCGTCAGGTAGGGGATGCCGGCCGCGTCCAGGGCGTCTTCGTAGGCGGCGAAGGAGCTTGAGGCGCGGCATAAGATGGCGATGTCGCCGTAGCCCAGGCAGCCCTCGGCGGCGGCAACCAGCTCGCTCAGCCGGGCGGCCAGGGCGGCCGCGGCCAGCTCCAGGCCACCAGCGCTCTTGCTGGCCACGGCCAGGTGCAGCTCGATGAACGGCCCTTCAAGCTGGCAGGCCGGCCGCTCGCGCTCGGCTGCCAGCGGGGCGAAGGGCTCGCGCCACGGCCGGGCAGGGTCGTCGGCATCGCCCAAGACCGGCCGCAAGAGCGCGTTCAGCCCGGCGATGAGCGCCTGGTGGGCGCGGTAGGAGACAGCCAGGGTGTGCGGCCGGCCAATGCGGGCTCGCTCCTGGCGAAAGACGGCCACCTCGGCCCCGCGGAAGCGGTATATGGACTGTTTGGCGTCGCCGACGATGAACAAGTCGCCCGCGGCGCCGGCCAGCAGGTTGATCAGGTCGCGCTGGCGGCCGTTGGTGTCCTGGTATTCGTCCACCAGGATGGCGCTCAGCTCGCGCCGCCAGCGGGCCAGGGCGGCCGGCTGTTCGTTGAGGAGTTGCAGGGCCAGCCCTTCCAGGTCGTCGAAGTCGAGCGCCCCGCGCTCGGCTTTGTGCTGCCTGCAGCGGCCGTCCAGGTAGTCGAAGGCCAGCCGCAGGCCGGGCATGGCGGCCGCCAGGCGCCGATCCAGGCCCAGGTCAAAGGGCTTGCCGCCGAAGCAGTCGCCAAAGGCCGCGTCGTAGGCGGCCTGCAGGCTGGCGATGACCAACTTGGGTTGGGCCGGCGCCCAAACGGCCTGGCGGCCGACCTGTTTCAGGTTGGCTCGCAGGGGCGGCAGCAGGGCCGACAGCCCGGCCCAGTCGCCGGCCTGGCGGGCGGCCTGCACTTGACGCCACAGGTCGAGCAGCGTTGCCAGCGGCGCGGCCAGCCGGTCGCCCGCGGCCGCGGCGCGCGCCAAGGTTCCATCGGCTTCCAGGGCCAGCAGCTCGTCGAAGCCGGCCGCCACGGCCGGGTCGTCCACGAAGGCGCTCAGCAGCGGGACCAGCGCCGCCTGCCAGAGCGGCCAGGGGTCGGCCGCCGGGCCGCCAAAAACGGCCGCGACCTCCAGCCGGCCGGCCAGCAGCCTGGCCAGGCCGGCGCGCAGGCCGGCTTCGCCGAACAGGCTGAACAGGTGCGCGACTTCGGACTGGTCGGCCGCCCAAGCCAACGTCTCCTCAACCGCCTGGGCGCTGAGCAGGGCCGCCTGTGCCTCCTCTAATACGTCAAAGCGCGGGTCCAGGCCCAGCTCGGCCGGGTGGGCGCGCAGGATCTCGGCGCACAGGGTATGGATGGTGCCGATGCGGGCCGCGTCCAGGGAGGTGTAACAGCCGTCCCAGAGGCGGCGCTCGGCCGGCTCGAGGTCCGGCCGTTGGAGATAGGCGCGCATCTGGCCGCGAATCCGGTTGCGCAATTCCTGGGCCGCTTTGCGGGTAAAGGTAATGGCGGCGACCTCCCTCAGTGGCCGGCCGGCGGCCAGCAGCGACAAATAGCGGCCGACCAGGGTGCGCGTCTTGCCCGTGCCTGCGCCGGCCGTCACCACCTCCGCCCGGCCAGGGGCCAGGATGGCGGCCGCCTGTTCGGCGTTGGGCCGCATCTGGGCGACGATGGGGTGCAGGCTCATGGGCAGCGGGCCGGCGCTAGGGCCGGGCGGGCCGGTAGCGCCAGCAGAAGCCGGCCGCGGCGCAGTAG
>JBOGUG010000246.1:0-3087 GCA_050696115.1 Promineifilaceae bacterium (SeqCode)
AGCGTGCGCAGCAAGATATGCAGCGCCCAATACAGGTTCAGGCCGACGAAATGGACCACGTCCGGCCGCAGGGAGCGCACCTGTCCGGCCGCCCGGCGCACAAAGCGGTCGTCGCTCCCGCGCGTCCGGCCGAGCCGGCCGGCGGCCGCCGCCACGGCCCGCTCAATCGGGCTGGCGGCGACGAAATGATAGCCGACGCCGTCGCGTTGGAGCTCGGCGTCGCCCTCGAACAGCACAACCGCGTCCACCTGGTGGCCGCGCTCGGCCAGGGCGCGCGCCAGCGCGGGCAGGAAGTGGCGCTGTTCTAGGTAAGCGGCCGGCGTGGCCGCCGGCCGGCTGCGGTCATAATACAGCAGCGCCAAGCAGATCCTCACCCGGCCAGCTCCGCGGGCTCAACTTCTTTCTGTGACCGGCGCGCCGCCAGCAGGATAGCCAGGAAGAGCAGCCAGCCGGCCGCCAGCCGTGGGTAGGCCAGGAGCGCCAGCCAGCCGGCCCCCAGCCGGGGATGGGTGTAGGGGTATGGCAGGCAGTAGAGCAGAATGCCGGCCAGAACGGCCAATCTGAGGCCGCGCACGTCCAGCCGGCCGGCCTGCCAGGCGGCCAGCAGCCAAGCCAGGGGCAGCAGCATCTGAGTGTGGTGGTAGCCCTCACCCAGCGGCCGCAAGAGCACCTCCCAGGCGGCCAGGGCGGCAAAGGCGGCTTCCGGCCGGCGGCGCGCCAGGGCGAGAACCGCCGCCAGCGACGCCAGAAAGATAAGGGCGTAAAGGCCGTTCGCCAGCCAGGCGGCCTCGGCCACCGGGGCCGGGTTCCAGACCGGGTCATAGGTCAGCAAATGGCACAACAGGCTGCGGGTTGTCTGGTAGGCGGTCACGCAGACCCAGGGGCCACTTGTGACCTCGCCCAACTGCGCCAGGTAGGCCTGCCAGGTCGCCAGTGGCAAGAGCGGCAGCGTCAGCAGGAAGAGCAGCCCCAGGGCCAGCCCGGCGCTCAGCGCCAAGCGCCACCGGCCGAGCCAGCCCGCCAGGGCGACCAGGGGGCCACCAAGCGCCTTGA
The DNA here is from genome assembly GCA_050696115.1 of Promineifilaceae bacterium (SeqCode). Taxonomy (GTDB): domain Bacteria; phylum Chloroflexota; class Anaerolineae; order Promineifilales; family Promineifilaceae; genus UBA11865. Next base: position 1,054 of record JBOGUG010000246.1, read on the forward strand.
GGGCCGCCACGGCCGCCAGCGCCAGCCCGGCCCGGCCATCCCGCCCCCGGTTGAAGGCCAGGGCCGCGGCCGCCAGCAGTGCCAGAATGAGGATGTAAAGCTGGCCCGAAGCGACGTTGCTGACCACCGGCCGGAAGAGCAGCGCCAGCCCGCCCAGGATCAGCCCGCCGGCCCAGGCGTCGCGCCAGGGATAAGCCCGCAGCAGCAGGCCCACGGCCAAGAAGAGCAGCAAGACGTTGGCGGCCGTCCAGACCTGGCGGGCCAGGGGCGCGCCCAGGCCGGCCAACGGCCAGAAAGCCAACGCTGTCGTCGGCGGGTTGGTGTAAATGTCGGACGCCTGGCCCAGCATCGCGCGCTCGACCAACGGCCGGAAGAAGCCGGGCGCGTAGACCTCGGCCGGCAGCGGGCCGGCCCGCGCCAGGCTGGCGGCGGTGTAGTAAGCTCCGAAGCCGGCCGTCAGTCGGCCGGCCGAGGGCGCGGCCACCCGGTACAGAAACCAGGCCAGGGTCGCCAGGAAGAGTGCGGCCAGGACGAGCCGCCGCCGGCCGGAAAATTGGCGCCGCTCCGTCATGTTGGCCGCCCTCTGGCCGCCTGGCCGGCCCAACCGAGGATAACGAGCGGCGCAACCTGGGCCGCCAGGCGGTAGGCCGACGCCAGCACGTGCTGTTGCAGCGGGACGTAGGCCGAGAAGAGATAGCCGAGGCTCATTAGGCCCAGAAAGCCCATCGCCACCAGCTGGAATGCCGCGAAGCCGCTCGCGGCCCGGCCGCGCCAGCGCCAAGCCGCGACCAGGGCCAGCGACGCCGCCGCCAGCGGCCAAATCAGGTTGAAGGAGCGCGACAGAAGGCTGCGGAGCATTAGCCAGGCGACCAGAGGCAACCGCTCCAGGTTAGCCGCCAGCCCCGCCAGGCTCGGCGCCTCAAAGGCCGCATTGGGTATGGCCTGCCGGCCGGCAAACAGCCACCAGGGGCCGGCCAGCAGGCCGCCGGCCAGCGCCAGGGCCAAAAGGGCTAAGAGGCAGCGCTTGAGCGCCGGCCGGCGGCCGGGCGACCAGGCGGCCGCCGCCACCAGGCTGACGCTCAGGACGGCCGCCAGCAGCAGCCCCTCGCGCTTGAACCAGGGCAACAAGCCGGCCGCGGCCGCGCCCACCAGCAGGCTGAAGGCCGGCGCGCCCCGCACCCAATCGAACAGGTAAATCGCGGCCGCTGCCATCAGGCCGGCCGACATCGCCTCTGGCAGCACAAAGGCGGCCATGTCGGCCACGCTGCCGATCGCGGCCGCCGCCACGCCGGCCGCCAGGGCCAGCGTCCGGCTCGCGCCCCAGCGCCGGGCGGCGGCGTAAACCAGCGCCGGCAGCGCCAGATAAGCGGCGGCCGTCAACGTTCCCAGCAGGCGCTCGTCGGCCGCCCCCAGCCAGCCAAACAGCCAGGCCTGCAGCAAGGGCAAGGCCAGCGGGTAATCCAGCAGCATGACCGCCCGCGACGGGTCGGCGTAAATGGCCGGCGTGATGCCGCCGCTGGCGAAGATCGTGCGCGCCTTGGCGGCCCAGTTGACCCAACTGTCCCATCCGGTCAGTGGGTGGCCGAGCGCCAGGCTGAGGACGTACAGAAGCAGCCAGGCCAGCAGGCCGGCCAGGGCCAGCCGGACCAGCCAGGTTGCCGGCCGGCCCCATGTGGCCGGCGCCTGTGGCGCTGGGCCTGCATTGGGCCGGAACTGGCCGCCGCCTGGCTCGCTCGGCCCCTTCCGCCCGCGCCAGGCCAGCCACAGCGTCGCGATCAGCCCGGCTCCGGCCGTAGCCGCTAGCGTCAGCCGGCCTCCGGCCGGGCTCACCCCCGCCCAATCCAGCCAAAGTAAGAGCACTGAGCCCAGGCCGGCCCCTAACAGCCACGCCAGGGCCAGCGCTTCGGCCGCTGCCGGCCGGTAGCCTCCCCAGCGCGCCGCCAGGCCCACCAGCGCGCCGCCAAGCGCCAGCAGGACGCCAAGGCCGGTCGCCAGCCGCAGCGCCCAGGGCCTGGCCGCCTGGCGCGGCAGCGC
>JBOGUG010000247.1:0-7055 GCA_050696115.1 Promineifilaceae bacterium (SeqCode)
GCTGGAACCCGCCCATCATCTGGTAGTGTCCCTAGGCGTTCCAACCCTGTTTACCCGCGTCTATGACTTCATCGAAGAAACGGTCTTGCCCCCACTGGCATGGTCGAGATTTGAGATCATTCTCAAAGCGTATCGGGCCAGGCGTGCCACCACCGTCCATGCCTATGTAGATACGCTTCCCGTGTTCACCTGCATGGCGGCCGGAGGCTCGCCGGACCGGGCTATCCCCCTCTCGGCCGCCTGGGTCTTCTACATCTTCGCCTCCTATGTGCTTGACGACCTGCAGGACGACGAAGGCCAGGAGCAGCCCTGGTACGGAGGCGTTAAGACGGCGCTACCCCTTGGCTTCTTCGCTTTAGGAGCTGCCAAGGCCGCACTGGCCCACCTTGAGGCTGACGAAGGTACTCTGGCCGAGATCCTGGGAGCGCTGGGCAACACTATGGCTTTGGCTGCGACTGCCCAAAGTGAGCAGCTAACATTGGAGGAGCTGACCGTCGAAAGGTACTTTAAGAACCTGGCGGCCAAGGCGGGGCTGATCTTTGCCACGGGTGCCTGGGCGGGGGCCCGTCTAGCTACCAGCGACTCAGACGTTCTAGAGGCGTTTTATCAATACGGCCTGAATATGGGCATGGGTGGCCAGATTACCGACGATTGCCTGGATTTGGCCCGGGGCGACCTGGCCAACAAGGTCTTCACCCTGCCGATCATCTACGCCTTGTCCCAGACCCGGCATTCACAACACTCACACTTCGTGGCTTTATTAGAGGCAGGTGAAGGTGGATCTGATGGCTGGATCGCCGAAGCCAACGAGATTCTTGAGGCTATGGGAGCTATTGAGTGGAGCCTGAGGGCGGCCAAAGCCTACGCCGGGCAAGCGCTCGCTGCCCTGGAGCCGTTCCCAGAGGAGAGGGTGAGGCCTTTGATCGAGTATGTCACCAAAACCCCGCCCGTCCCGGCTTAACCAACTGCTTTACCGGCTTCGGATGCCGCTGGCGGCCGCCGCCCTGCTGTTCATCCTCTACTGTGCAGCGTATCTGTGGCACTTTGTCCCCTACGAGGATTTCACTTATGCCTGGCGGCCGGATGCCCACCTAGTAGTCATCGGCGTGCCGTCCGGCTCGCTGGCGGCACCGTACCTGCGGCCGGGCGACGAGGTGCTGGAAATCGGCGGGCGGCCGATCCGCCGTATGCAGCCTGTTTATCCGTTGCCATTGCAGGCGGCGTACGAGTACAACGTCCTGCGGGAAGGCGAGGTCTTGACCTTCACCGTTCCCTTCTCCCGGCGGGTTACGCCGCTGGCGATCGAGCTCCGCCTGCCACCAACCATCCTTGCCCTGGCGGGCTGGATCGTTGGAGCCATCATGCTTTTTTGGGCCAGGGCAGACAACTGGCAGGCCCTCCGCGCCGGCTTCATCTTTTTGTTTGGGGCGATGGCGGTGATCGGCGTCTACGCCGCCATGAACGGTGTGCCTGGGGCCTGGGTGATGGGTTATGCACTGCTGTTCTTCCTGGCTCCCGCCTGGGCCTACCTGGGCCTGCTCCCCCGGGCTGCGCTGATGAGCCCGCGCACGTGCGCCGTTCACAGGCTCCTTTTTGCCCTGGCTGGCGGACTGGTTCTCGTGGCCGCATACGAGGTGCTTGCCCTCTACCCCCAATCCACCAGCATGGAAGAGCTGGTCGGGGTCAGCATGTACGGGCTAGGCTTCTTGCTGGCGGGATTGGGCCTGCTGGCCTGCGTCGCGATTCTGGCCGGGCGCGCACTCAGGATGCCGCCTTTGTCCTACCTGCGCCGGCAGATCGTGATCTTGCTGGCCTTCATTGGGCTGGGCACGCTGCCCATCGTGCTATTATCCATCATCCCCTCGACCTTGTTTGATGTCGGCTTGCTGCCTTTCCCGGTCGCAATTAGTCTGATGCTGCTCATCCCGGCCGGCTACCTGTTCGTCATCTATCGACGGGGCTTCCTGGGTCTGGACCTGTTCTTCAGCCGTTCGCTGCACCTGATCCTGCTGTCACTGATCGTCTTCGGCTTCTATGCCGGCGCCCTATACCTGGTCCAGAAGCTGTTGCGCCTGGGCAGCGCGGAAGCGATCGTGCCCGCCAGCCTGGTCTTCTTTCCGACCCTGCTGTTTACCATCTACATGAACAAGCCGATTCTCGGCTTTGTGGAGCACCTGGTTTACGGCGACGTAGCCTACAGTCAGAACGCCCTGGCCGAGTTTGCCTCTGCCCTGTCTTCCCGGCCCGAGACAGGCACCCTGGAGGCCATCGCGGCTTCCCTGGCCGGCTTGTTGAACTGTGGCCGGGCGATGTTGGCGCTAAAGGACGAAAGCGGCCGTCTTGCGCCTGTCAGCGTGGTCGGTGACGCAGCGGTGCCAGATGCCGTGCCGGCCGATCTTCACGAGCTATCCCGGCCGTTTCTACACGCCGCGGCGGACGACACGCAGGCTGCTACCCACGGCTTTCGCTGCTTCCCATGGGCTGAGATCCTGGTGCCGGTGCGGGTGCGGGATGAGCAAGTTGGCCTGCTGGCATTGTCGCGGCCGGAGCCGGATGGCTACTTCAACACCAGACAGGTTTCGTTTCTGACCCAGGCGGCCGGGGTACTGGCCGTAGGGGCGGAGAACATCTTCCTGTTCAATACAGCGCGCCGGCAAGCGCGGCAGATAATGTTCGTCCAGGAGGAGGAGCGCAAGAGCCTGTCACGGCAACTGCACGACGATCCCCTGCAGCGGGTGACCTATGCGATCAACGTGATTGACCAGGTCCTGACCAGAGGCCTGCCGGCCGGGAGCGAAAATGGGGAGGTGGCAACGAGGTTAGCCACAGCCGCCGATCACCTGCGCGAGGCGGCCATGGGTCTACGCAACGTCTGCATTGGCCTGTATCCGCCATTCCGCGATCAAGCGGTCGAGCTGACGGTGCGGGAGATCGTTCGCCAGTTTGCAGAGGAGTATGGGCTGAACATCGAGGTAGCAATTGAGACCAATGGTGCGACCACGACCGTCTCGGAAGAGGTGACGATGGCCGTCGGCCGCGTGCTGATTGAGGCCCTGAACAACGTCGTCAAGCATGCGTTGGCGGCCAATGGGTGGGTGACCCTGCGCTACGGTGGGGAAGGGGAGCTTGAGCTAGCGGTGACCGACAATGGTCCGGGCAGCCCGGCGCTGCGGCTCTCCTACAGCGAGCTTATCCGGCGTGGCCACTTAGGTATTGTCGGCATGCATGAGTGGGCACGGCAGATCGGTGGGGAGTTGACAATCCGGCCGAACGAACCCAGCGGAACGATGGTCTTACTTCACTGCCCAACGACCTAAACCAATGCCACCAACTCCCTGCTTCAGCCATCCCGCCGTTAGCTAAACTAAGCTTGGCGTTCGTTTCTCAGTCCTAGCTGGGCTAACCGATCTCCCTACAACAACGACACGGTACACATCCGTTAACGCCAGAACCTTCTTAGGCAGTGTGCCCATTGACAGACTCGGCTTCGCCTGTGAGAAGCATGTTCAGGCTGCGGAACACTCGCTCAAACCTTTTGAGTGCATTGTCAAGTCCAGGGAGATCTTCGGTCTCAGCGTTTGCGAGCCCAAGAAGATGCTCGACCGGTTTGTAGTGATCAAATTCTGGATATCCAGGCGGTAGAAGTTTGCAAAGTGCTTCAACTTCCTTCACAACACGTTCCCCTACGCCAGTTGGCCCGGCTGTTCTTGAGACCCGTCGGAGTGACCGGCCCAGAGTCCGCCTAGGTTGCTGCCTATTCATCCAAAAGTACAGGTGCAAGACGGATCCGTCGGCCGTTGTCCCCACTTTCGCTCCTCTCTAACATTTAGCGCATCTTGAAGACGGCCACCCCTGTAGCGACTACGGGCGGCGGCCGAAAGACCAGCACCCCGGCTTGGCGGTGAACCCCAACGCCACCCGGTGTGGTCTCTCTACTGGGTTGTCCATGCCACGACTATCTCTCGCTGCTTCATGCTGCCTGCTAGCCGTGTGGGCCACCGCCTGCACCGGCCCGGCCGAGCCGGAACCTCCCGCCTGTGATGGCCAGCAGATCGCCGTTGTCCCCACGGCGACCCGGCAAACGGACCCGGACCTGTTCAGCCCGCCAGCGCCGCCACCTGAGGACGACGATGGTGCGGAGTACTGCCCAACGCCGGCGCCGGCCGAAACACCGCTGGCGGATTTCCCCACCCAGTTCGTCACCACCGAAGTCGCCAATCTGTCCCTGGACGTTGCCGGCCAGGAGCTGGGGGCCGTGGCCGTGGGCGACGACATGCTGGCCGTGGCCTGGATGGCTAGCGATATTGGCGGCGCTGACATTTACGTGGCCCTGTCGCGAGGCGGCAACCATTTTCAGGTGCGCCGGGTGGATAGCGGCAACAGCGTTTCGCTGGCTTTCAGCAAGGTCAACCGGCTGCACGTGGCTTATGAGCAGGACGGGCAGATTCTTTATCGCGCCGCCGATCAGGGCACGCACCCGGCCGACGTCGCCCCCATCCTGGTGGAAGACGCCGCCTATCCCGTCAGCAACGGCCGCCACCCACAGGTCGTGGTGGACGAGCTCAACTGGGCCCACGTCCTGTACGAGCAGGAAGGCAGCATCTACCAGGCGAAGCATCTCTCGAATGAAACCTGGCTGACCCAGTTTGTCGCTTACGGCACGAACCCGGCCGTCAGGCCCTTCTACAACGAGAAGGAAGTCGTCTTATTCGGCATCCCCACCGGCGCCTACTGGTTCGGCATCGTCATGGCCGCCCCATACAACGGCCAGGTGCGCATTTTTCGCTACCTCTCCTGGTTCAACCTGTGGGAGCAGGTGGCCAGCTTCCCTATCCCGCCGGGCGAAGAGCTGGCCGGCCCCGTGGGGTTGGATTTCCTGGCCGTCAGCCAAGAAGAGGCCTGGGTCTACGCCGCCTGGGTGACGGAACGGCCGAACCTCGAGCCGCCGCTGCCGCTTTATTCGCAGCCCACCTATGAAGCCGTGAACCCCCTGTTTCCCGACCAGATCGCCAATCCTCACCAGATCTATCAGGGGCTGAACGCCGCCCGCTGGCGGACGTTTGACAAGCCCTTTTCAGCCGGACTGAAACAGACAGTTTCTGTGCCGAATCCGGCCGGCGCGATCACCTTCTCCGCCTGGGGCCTGGCGGAATCCGCCCCCGACGCCGACCTGACCCTACGCGTTGGCATCGACCCGGCCGGCGGCGGTAGCCCCGAAAGCCCCACTGTCGTCTGGTCTGGCGCGGCCGCGCCGGCGGAGTTCGCTCAATTGTCGGTCAGCACCCCGGCCGCCGGCGACACGGCAACCGTCTTTCTAGATAGCACGCTCAACACGCCGGACATACCCGGCACGGCCGTCTGGGACGCGGCCGCCGTCGAAAACGGAGCCCTGACCAACGGGGAGTTCGAAGGCCCGTTTACGCCACAAAGCACCCTGACCGTTCCTGAAGGCTGGACGGCTTACTTCCAGGAAGGCGGCCACAGCCCCATCACCGGCCGGGACGTGACCCCCGTTTACGCCGCCTGGTCCGATGACGGTGGCTCCACCTGGGTTGGTCCGGAGAGTATCACGGCTAACCGCGATGTGAGCGGCGGCACTACCGGCGCCATCCGGCCGGATGTGGTTCCCATTGTCTCTACGGCCACGGAAACGCCCTCGGCCAGCTTCTTCTACATCTACGAAACGGGTGATCCGCCCCCAGGCACGGCGTTCCTGCGCTTTGGCCGCCCTTACGCCACGCTGTGCGACCTGGGCACAGCCGACTGCACCGACACGCCCGGCATCCCCTTGCTGCCGCGCCACGTGGTGCGGCCCAGCTATCGCCTGCTGGCGGCGGCCGATCCTTTCAACCCGGATCGGGCCCTTCTGGCCTGGGACTCGCTCCAAACCGACACCATCAGCCGGGATGTGCATGCCAGCTACCTGGTGCTGCGCTGAGGCATTCCCGCTGGAGGAAACGTGCGATGAAAAGACGACGCTTTTTCTGGGCTACGTGCCTGGTCCTGGCCTTCCCGCTAGCGCTGTCCTTGCTACTGGGCGTGGCAAGGGGGGATACGGGCTCTACCGGCATGACGACGGTCGGCCCAGGCCAACGCTACACGGAGAACGTCCCGGCCATCGACATACGGGAGTACGGCTACCGGCCGGTCCGCATGCCAACGCCCGAAGCGCCGGTGAGCCGGCCATGGCAGCCCGACTTCCGGCAGGCTGGGGGGAGCGATCCCAACAACCCGTATGCCGTCATTCATAAGGCTGGGCCGACCTTTGCCCCGCCCGGCGCCGTGGCCCACTACGAAGTCACGCTGGCCAACTACGAAAGCGTCACCCGCACCTACCGGCTGACGGATACCCTGCCGGCCGGACTGGAATACATCATCGGCTCGGCCGGCGGCCTGACGTACGACCCTACAACCCGGACGCTAGCCTGGCAAGGCGCGCTGGGGCCGGGGAACCTGGATTATCTCATCGAGCAGGGCCCGGTCGCCTTGCCCTACCTGGACCTGGCCGACTTTGGCGCGGCCAACCTGTGCGACGAATTCCTCGCCGCCGGGGGTGATTGCGACGACGTGGCCGTCACCTTCAATCTGGGCGTCAACGGCTACACGGCCAACCTGTACGGCCAGGTGTTGAGCCAGCTTACCCTCTCGTCCAATGGCCTGCTCCTGGGCGAGGGCGCGCCGATTCCCAGCGCTCACGGGCATAACCAATGGCTGCCAGACCCGGCGGCGCCGGGCTTTCCGCTGGCCGGCTTATGGCGAGACGCAGACATGACCTCCGGCGGCCGCTGGCACGCCGCCATTGTCATTGGCCTGGTTGAGGGCCACGCTGTCTTCTACGCCCAGTGGCACGATGCCCCGCACGCCAATGACCCCAATCTGACGGCCCGCCACGCCATCGCTGTCGTCCTGGACGGTGACGGTTATCTGGCCGGCCACGGCTTCTTCGTTTACGACAACATCTCGGATCCGGCGCAGATGGTGGTGCAGGGCTACTCCATTGGCATCGAGGACAAGCTGGGCCTGCGTGGCGGCACCCACGCCTACGCCCCTTGCTG
>JBOGUG010000248.1:0-2178 GCA_050696115.1 Promineifilaceae bacterium (SeqCode)
TTGGGCTGCCGGGCGCGTGAGGCAGCGGCCGGCTGGCGGCCGGCCTCGCCCTCGCGCTCGCGGGCGGCGACGTATTCCGGGTAGGGCCCTTTGAAGACGCGCAGGCGGCGCTCGTCCAGGTGCCAGATCTGGTCGGCCAGGGCGGCCACCAGATAGCGGTCGTGGCTGACCAAGAGCACCGTGCCGTCGAAGTTGGCCAGCACCTCCTGCAGCATCTCCTGGGCCGGGATGTCCAGGTGGTTGGTCGGCTCGTCCAGCAGCAGGAAGTTGGCCCCTTCGAGGGCCAGGATGGCCAGGGCCAGCCGGCCGCGCTCGCCGCCGCTGAGCAGGCCGACCTGTTTGTAGACGTCGTCGGCCGGGAACAGGTAGCGGGCCAGCAGGCCGCGGGCCTCGCCGATGGGCAGGTCGTGGTGGCGCAGCAATTCGTCCAGGACGCGGTTGTCCGGGTTGAGCCGATCGTGGGCCTGGGCGAAGTAGCCGAGCTGCAGGCCGGCGCCGAGGGTGATTTCGCCGGCCAGGGGCTCAAGCTGGCCCAAGATCGTGCGCAGAAAGGTGGTCTTGCCGGAGCCGTTGGGGCCGACCAGGGCGGCGCATTCGCCGCGCTGGAGGGCGACCGCCTCGGCCGCGAACAGGCGGCGGCCGGGGAAGCCGACCAACAGATCTTTGGCGCGCAAGACCAGCTGGCCGCTGCGCCGGCCGGATCGCAGGCGCAGTTGGAAGCCCGGCGGCCGGCCGGCGGGCGGACGCAGCCCCTTGATGGCTTCGGCCGCTTCGGCCACGCTCAGGCTGTGGCGCGAGGTGTCAAGCTCGGCGCTCAGTTCGGCCCAGCCCTTGCCCTGAACCGCCTGCCAGCCGCCGCGCTGGATGGCGTCCAACTGGCGGCTGAGGCGGCTCAGCTTGCCCTTGGCCAACTGGGTGCGCTGGCCGGCGATGTGGCGCCGGATGTAGTCGATCTCCTTTTCCAGCCGCTCCTTTTCAGCCTGAAACAGCGCCTGATTGCGCTCGAAGCGCTCCTGGCGCTGGCGCAGGTAGGCGCTGTAGTTGCCGCGGTAGGCGGCGAGGCCGGCCGGGGTCAGCTCCCAGATGGCTGTCACGACCTTGTCGAGGAAGTAGCGGTCGTGGCCGACCAGCAGCAGCGCGCCGTCCCACAGGCGCAGCGCGCTTTCGAGCCACTCAATGGCTTGCACATCCAGGTGGTTGGTCGGCTCGTCGAGGATGAGCAGGTCAGGCCGTTCCAGCAGCAGGCGGGCCAACAGGGCGCGGGTTTTCTGGCCGCCGCTGAGCTGGCTGACGGGCTGATCGCGCTCGGCGGCCGAGAAGCCCAGCCCCTGCAGCACCTGGGCGATGCGGGTCTCGTAGTCGTAGCCGCCGGCGGCTTCGAAGGCCTCCAGCGCCGCGCCGTAGCGGGCCAACAGCTCAGGCGAATCGTCGCCGGCGGCCAGCTGGGCCTCCATCTGGCGCAGCGCCTGCTCGGCCTGGCGCAGCGGGGCGAAGACGGCCTTCATTTCGGCCTGGACGGTCTGCTGGCGGCCGCTGAAGGCGTCGCTGGCCTCCTGGGGCAGGTAAGCCAGGCGCAGGCCGCGGGCGCGCTGAACCGAGCCGGCCGTGGGCTGGCTGAGGCCGGCCAGGATGAGCAGCAGGCTGGTTTTGCCGATGCCGTTGGGGCCAACCAGGCCGATTTTGGCGCCGGCCGGCACGGCCAGGGCCAGGCGGCTGAAGAGGTCAACGGCCCCAAAGGAGAGGCTCAGGTCGTGGGCGCTTAAGATGGACATGGCAGCCTCCGCGGGCTGGCGCCGAAAGGGCCGGGCGGCAGCTTCCCGCGGCCGGATTGCTGGCAAACAAAAACGGCCACGGGGTGCGCCCGCGGCCGTTTCGCCGTCACTACTTTACATAACTACGATCAAGCAGGCACACTCCGGCGAGGTGATCCGGGCTCCAGCAACAAAGCCAGCGCCGGGCCGGCAACCTCGTGGGGGGAGAATTTGCCTGCGTGCATAACGGCCGGAGTTTACGGCCGGGGGCCGGATTCGTCAAGGGATGGGCGCGGCCGGGCCGGGATTGGGAATTGGGGGCGGGCAGCCACGGGGGGCCTGCCCCTACGACGTTTGACCAAGGGCGGATCGGGTGGGGGCGGGGTCGGGGCCGGCCGATTCGTAGGGGCGCACGGCCGTGTGCCCC
>JBOGUG010000249.1:0-4180 GCA_050696115.1 Promineifilaceae bacterium (SeqCode)
ATGCTGCCCTGGGCGAAGTGAATCCCTGCGTCCAAATAGGTTCGCGCCTCGGCCAGCGTCAGCCGGTCGAGCCAGCGTTGGTCGGGCCGGCCGAAGTTCAGCGCCACCTTCTCGACGCTGGTGCAGATCAAGAACAGGTCAGCCGCCAGCCGGGCGGCCAACAGCGCCGATGCCAGGTCCTTGTCTATCACGGCCGCCACGCCCTCCAACTGCCCGTCCGGGCGGGCCACAACCGGGATGCCGCCGCCGCCGGCCGCGATGACGGTCACGCCGGCGGCCACCAATTCGCGGATCGCCTCCTCCTCAACGATGCGCACCGGCCGGGGCGAAGGCACGACCCGGCGCCAGCCGCGGCCGGCATCTTCGAATACCTGCCAGCCTTCGGCCCGCCGGCGGCGCGCCTGGGCCGCTTCCATGAAGGAGCCGATGGGCTTGCTCGGCCGGCCGAACGCCGGGTCGTCGGCCGCCACCTCGACCTGGGTCACGAGCGTGGCGGCCAAGTGGGCCATGCCTCGGGCCAGAAAGTGGTTGTAAAGCTCCTGCTGCAGAGTGTAGCCGAGAGCGCCCTGGGTGTCGGCCACGCAGGCATCCAGGGGCACCTCATGCAATTCGTGGGCGGCCAACTCCGAGCGGCGCAGGATGAAGCCGACCTGGGGGCCGTTGCCATGCGAGATGACGACCCGCCAGCCGGACGCGATCATGGCCGCGATGTGGCCGGCCGTCTCGCCGGCCGCGCGGTGCTGGTCGGCCACCGTCTGGTGGGCCGGGTCCTTGATCAGCGCGTTGCCGCCGATGGCGATGACGGCTATGGGGGTGTTCATGGCGGGCCCGCCCCGGCTCAGCCCATTGTCAGGGCCATGACGGCCTTCTGGACGTGGAGGCGGTTTTCGGCCTCGTCGTAGACCACGCTCTGGGGGCCGTCAATGACGGCGTTGCTGACCTCGATCTCGCGGTCGGCCGGCAGGCAGTGCATGTAAATGGCATCCGGCTTGGCCAGCGCCAGGCGGCGCGGGTCGCAGATCCAATCGGTGTATTGCCTGCTAATGGTGGCTGACTCGTCCAGGTCGGCCGTGGTCAGCAGGCAGCCCCAGCTCTTGGGGTAGACGACGTCGGCCGCTTCGAAGCCGGCCGCGAAGTCGTCGAGCAGCTCAAACGAGCCGCCGGCCGCCTGGGCGTTTTGGCGGGCTTGCTCGACGATTTCGGGCATCAGCCTGAACTCCGGCGGGTGGGTCAGGCGCACGCGCATGCCAAAGCGGGTCATGAGCAGGATAAGGCTCTGGGGGACGCTGATGGGCTTCTGGTAGCTGCTGGCATAGGCGTAACTGACGTTGATGGTCAGGCCGCGCGGGTCGCCCTTTTTCTCGATGATGGTCATCAGGTCGGCGAGTATCTGGAAGGGGTGGTAGACGTCGTCCTGCATATTGAAGACGGGCACGCGGCTGGCGGCCGCCACCTGGCGCAGATAGAGGTTGCCTTCGCACCAGTCGCAGTGGCGGATGGCGATGGCGTCGTTGTAGCGGCCGAGGATCTCGCCGATTTCCTTGGGCGTATCGCCGTGGCTTATCTGGGTGCTGGCGCTCTCGATGAACTGGGCGTGGCCGCCGAGCTGGGCCATGCCGGCCTCGAAGCTGGCCCGGGTGCGGGTGCTGGAGAAGAAGAAGAGCATCGCCAGGACTTTGTCGCGCAGCAGGGGGTGGGGGATGCCCAGCGCCCGCTCGCGCTTAAGCTGGAAGGCGACGTCCAGGACGGTCTGGATCTCGTCCAGGCTCCACTCCTGGGTGGTAATCAGGTCGCGGCCGCGGAGATTGGTTTGCATCGTCTCTTGTCACACCGACGGCTTGAAGAAGTGCGGGCAGGCGCTTGCTGACGGGTATTATTGCCCAATCACGGCCGGCAACAAGGCGTAGAACTTAGTCGCCTCAACGACCTCGGCCAGGGGCACGTGCTCGTCCACGGCGTGGGCGTAGCGCTCGTCGCCGGGGCCGAAGCCAATTGTGGGGATGGCGGCCTTGCCGGCCCAGTAGTTGCCGTTGGTGGAGAAGTCCCACTTGCCGGCCGGGCCGGTGCGGCCCCAAAGGGCCTCGGCCGCGCGCTGCCCGGCGCGGACGAAGGGGTGATCTTCGGCCAGGGCCCAGGCGGGAAAGTACTTGTCGTAGACAAAGACCGCGCCAGTGTAGCTGGGCTGGTTGTAGATCAGCTGCTGGACCTCGAAGTCGCCGGCAAGGCTGGCCGGCAGCAGCGCCTCGATTTCGGCCACCACGCCCTCGCGGGTTTCGCCGAAGGTCATGCGGCGATCCACAAAGATGCGGCACTCGTCGGGCACGGCGTTGTCGCTGGGGCTGACGCTCTTGACGCGGGTGACCGTGACCCGGCCCTGGCCCAGGAAGTCGTGACTGGGCAGGCGGCCGTCGAGGTCGCGCAGGGCGGCGACGACGGGCAGCATCTTGTAAATGGCGTTGTCGCCCAGGTGGCTGCTGGCGGCGTGGGCGCTGCGGCCGCGGGCGACGACCTCCAGCTCCAGGCGGCCCTTGTGGCCCCGGTAGACCTGCAGTCCGGTTGGCTCGCCGACGACGACGAAGTCCGGCCGGACCCCCTCCCATTCGACAAAGGCCTGGCAGGCGATGCCGTCGCACCACTCCTCGACGTTGCCGAAGTAGTAGGCGGTGACGCCGTCGAGCAGGCCCAGGTCGCGGGCCAGGGCCAGGCCGTAGACCATGCCGGGCGTGCTGCCCTTCTCGTCGAGGGCGCCGCGGGCGTAGAGCCGGCCGTTCTCTTCCTTCCCGATGAATGGGTCCCAGGGCCACTGGGCCGGGTCGCCGACGCCGACTGTGTCCAAATGGCTGTCGTAGAGGAGCACGGCCGGGCCGGACCCGATCCGGCCGACGATGGAGCCGTAGCGGTCTACATAGACGGCGTCGTAGCCGAGCTGGGTAAGCTCTTCGCCCACCCGTTGGCCGACGGCGCCGATATCGCTGTCGGTGCTGGGGATGGCGACGATAGCGCGCAGGAAAGCCAGGATGTCGTCCTGGGCGGCCGCGACGCGGCGGTGGATTTCGCTGACGGTGGCCTGCATGTGTGGTCTGGCGGTGGCGTGATGGGTGGCAAATTGAAGGCGGCCGAATTGTAGCGGGGGCAGGGCCGACGTCAAGGCGGCAGCGGATGGAAGCGGATAAGCGGATGAAGGAAAGGGCCCTGAAATGCGGCCGGGATTTGGGGCTTTGGGGAATGCACTACACAATTGGATTCGAGATGCGCTAGATTGGTGGCGGAACGGCCAATGCCCAAGTACGAAATCATCATCTTCTGGAGCGAAGAGGTTCAAGCCTTCGTCGCCGAAGTGCCCGAATTGCCAGGGTGTGCGGCCGACGGTCCGACCTTTCAGGAAGCGTTGGCTAACGTCGAAACAAATGTCCAGGCATGGATCGAAACGGCGACGTAACACGGCCGGTCCGTTCCAAAGTCCAAGGATCCGCCTATTCATGATTAGACGAAGGGCACAAGCCGGCCAGTTGGAAGCGGCGGCGTCTCTACCAGCCGCGAAACGGCCGGGCCCAGGATCATTTCCTGTTCAGCAAGCGAAGCGACTGGGACCGTGGCTGCTCTTCTTCGGCCTGCTATTCTGGCGCTGGCACGCGCCACTCTTTACCACTATCCCTGGATACGGCGACGCCCTGGAGGTGGCCTGGGGCATTCGCTGGTATGCCACCGCCTTGACGACGCCGGGAGTGGCCCTGGGCTTCTACGCCAACGCTTTCTATCCCGAAGGCTGGCAGGTGGCAACCTTCGCCTACGGCCCGGCCCTGCTGCTGCCCCTGGCGGGGCTGTCAGGGCTGGGTGGCGTGGCCTTTGCCTACAACGCCGGCGCGATTCTAACGCAAATTATTGCCTTTGCCGGCACCCTCCGCCTCGGCCGGCTGTTCACCGGCTCGCTTCTTGTGGCCACGCTGGTAGCCTTACTTTACACTTTCTGGGGCTTCCGCTGGGTGCGCGCATTCGGCCACATGAACATCCTCCTCGGTTCGGCGTTGCTTCCATGGATCGCATGGAGCCTGGAGCGCGGCATGCGCTCCAACCGGTGTTTCTCGCGCTGGGCGCTGCTGGCCGGCCTATTTTGGGCGCTGGCCGTCTCGGCCGCGCTCTACTTCATCTGGATCGGCGGCCTGATCGTGCTGGTCTGGCT
>JBOGUG010000250.1:0-1580 GCA_050696115.1 Promineifilaceae bacterium (SeqCode)
TCGGCCAGCAGGCGGATGAGCTCGGCCGCGGTCGGGTAGGGCACGGCCGGCAGGGCCAGCACGGCCTCGGCCCCGGCGGCCGCCAGGCTGTGGGCGAAGGCGCGCAATTCGGCCGCCTGGCGTTGAGCCACCTCGGCCGGCGGCCAGGCCTCGGCCGGCTCGGCCTGCAAGATGATCAGCGGGCTGAGGGCATTGGCGGCGATCTGGTCGGCCAGCAGGAGTTGGCCTTCCCAGTCGGAGGAGGCGGCCGGCCGGCGCGGCGCGACCTGTTTGGTCTGGGCCATCTGGTTGGCGGCCGGATCCACAAAGGCGGTCGCCAGGCTGCGGCTTGGTGTCAGCCAATAGCTCTCGCCGCGGGCCTGCACCGGCCCGCCCACCAGGTGCAGGGCGCGTACCGGCCCGGCCGGGTCGGTCCCCGCGAGGTCGGCGCGCGCCAGGGGCAGCGCCTCGCCGCTGAGCAAGGCCTGGCCGGCGCTGCGCCAGGCGTCTTCGATCAGATAGGCCACCTCGCGGCCGGCGGCGGCCCGGGCCGGCAGGCTGGCGTAGTCCGCTTGGGCCCAGGGCCGGCCGGCCGGCGCCGACGAGGCGATCAGGCGCAGCGGCCGGATCTGGCGCAGCGGCTCCAGGGGCGAGGCGTCGGCCGGGCTCTTGAGGGCGTAGGCCAGCCAGGCCTCCAGCGGAGCGGCGCTGGCGGCGGCCGATTGGGGGTGCAGGTCGAGGATCATGGCCTGCTGGCCAAGCTGGGCCCGCAGCGCCCGCAGCCGCCCGGCCGCCCCGGCCGCCTCCAGCCTCTCCGCGACCTGGGCGAAAGGCTCCTCCGGCCGGGCGTCCAACTCCCAGGCGCCGGCGATGGGCGTCCCGGCCGGCGGGTCCACGCTCAGGCTGAGGCTGTAGCCGCCCTCGTAAGGCGCGACCTCCAAGGTGGCCTGCGGCCGGTCGGGGGCCTCGGTCAGCGCCGGGCCGGCCGGGCGCAGCCGCAGCACCCACAGCAGCCCGGCGGCCGCCAGGCCGGCCGCCAGGGCCAGCCAGGGGGCCAGGTCGCCCAACAGCTCGCCGGCCGGGCCAGGCGACGGGGTGGGCGTGGCCATTGGCAAGCCGTCGGTTGGCTCCGGCTGGAGCGTGAGCGGCGGCGGGGTGGGCGTGGCCTCGGCGCTGAACCAGGGTTGAAACAGGAGCAGGCCGGCCGCGACCAGCAGGGCGGCAGCGGCCGCCAGGGCCAGCCGCCGGCGGCCCCAAACCGGCCCCGGCCGCTCGTCGGGCAGCGGCGGCGCTTCGCGCACGTCGCCAACACCAATCGCGCCCGTGCCGGGCTCTCGCTCTGCCTCAGGCGGTTGCGCGCCGGCCTCGACCTCGGCCGCCTGGGCCAGCAGGCGGCGCAGCTCGGCCAGCCACTCGGCCCAGTCGGGGGCAGCGGCCGCGTCTGAGCCGTCGGCGAAGTTGGCCCATTTGGGGAAGAGGTCGGGCTGGACGGCCCTGACGGCCTCGTAGCGCGGCCGGACGTCGGCCGCCAAGGCGGCCGGCAGCCCGGCCGGATCGCCCCGGGCCAGGGCCCCGGCCGAGGCCAGGGCGCTGATGAAGGC
>JBOGUG010000251.1:0-5050 GCA_050696115.1 Promineifilaceae bacterium (SeqCode)
CTATCCGCCCGCCCCGCCCGAGCAGGCCAACGCCTATCTGGAAGTCCTCGAAGCCGTCACCCGCCTGCCGGCCGCCATCGGCCTGACGGCCGAACAGCACCGCCTGGGGCGCTCCCCGGCCCAGTCCGACATCAGCCTGGAAAACGACATCACCGTCTCGCGCCTGCACGCCACCGTCGTCCTGGAAGGCAGCGATTACCGCATTTACGACGAAAACAGCACGGCCGGCACCTGGGTGAACGAGCAGCGCGTGCCCGACTACGGCCAGCAGCTGATGGACGGCGATGAGATCCGCCTGGGTGCGGCCCGGTTGCGCTACCGGCGTCTCGATTGAACCCCCATCGCCTGACCCGACTCCAACAGGCGGCCGCTGACGCTGGCGGCGCCTCATTTTTGGTCGGCCCGGCCGGAGTTGGCAAGAGCACGGCCCTGAGCGGCCGGCTCGCGCGGCTGCTGGGCGGCGGTGAAAGCGCCTACACCCTGCTCGTCCTGGTGGCCGAACCGGAGCACGTCGCCCCCTTCGAGGAAGCGCTGCGCCAGACCAGTCCTGGCGGCCACGCCGAGTTAACGGTGGCAACCTACAGCCGCCTGGCGCGCGAATTGGTGCGCCTTTTCTGGCCCCTTGTCGCCCGCCAGGCCGGCTTCGAGCGAGCCAGCCGGCCGCCCACTTTCCTGGGCTACGACCTGGCCCAATTGCTGATGTGGCAGACCATCGCCCCGCTGCTGGCAGAAGGCGCCTTTGCCAGCTTACGCCTCCGGCCTCAGCAGATCGTCAGCCAGATCCTGGACACGCTCAACCGGGCCGCGCTCAACGGCCTGCGCCTGGAGGAAGCCTTGCAGCGCCAACTGAGCACCTGGGCCGGCGAGGCCGACCAATTGCGCCACTTCTCCCAGGCGGCCGACGCCGCCAACGCCTTCCGCCAGCGCTGCCTGAGCAACAACCTGCTCGACCTGTCGCTGGCCGTGCAGGTTTTCGACACCCACCTGGTGAAGCACCCGGAATTTAGGCGCTACTTCAGCGAGAGGTATCGCCACCTGATTGTGGACAACATTGAGGAGCAGACGCCGGCCGGCCAGAACTTCGTCGCCCAGCTGATGCCCGTGGCCGAGACCAGCGCCATTGCCTTTGACGCTGGCGGCGGCTACAAGCGCTTCCTGGCGGCCGACCCGGCCGGCGCCCGCCGCTTCGCCGGCCTGTGCGACCACCACTTTGAATTCGAGGAAAGCTTTACCGCCGGGCAGGCCCTTTTCGCCCTCGCCAGTCAGGTCGAAGGCCATCTGTTGGGCGACCCCCAGCCGGCGGCCGGCGCCCAAGACGCCATCCATGGCCTTGTCCAGGGCCGCTACCGGCGCGAAATGGCCTACAGCCTGGCCGAAGAGCTGCTGCGCCGCGAGAGCGCCGGCTTGGCCCCGCGTGACATCGCCATTATCGCCCCCTATCTGGACGGAGCCCTGCTGTTTACCCTCGGCCGGGCATTGCGCGGGGCCGGCCTGCCCTACACGCTGCTGCGCCGCCGGGCCACGCCGCGCGACGAGCCCCGCGTGCGCGCCTGGTTGACCTGGCTGGCGCTGGCGCAGCCTGGCTGGGGCCACAGCCCCGCCCCCTATGACGTGGCCGAGGCCCTCAGCCTGAGCGTTCACGGGCTGGATCCGGCCCGGGCTCAGCTGCTGATCCAGCACCTTTACCAGCCGGCCGGCCCGAACTTGCTCGACGTGGATCTGCTGGGGCCGCAGCTTGCCGGCCGGATCGGCGCGGACGCCCTGGCCCTGGTGGCCCAATTGCGCGCCTGGCTGGAGGCCAACGGCAACGACCAGCACCCGCCCGACATCTTCCTCAACCGGCTCTTCCACGGCCTGCTGTCGCTGCCCAGCTTCCGGCCGGAGCCGGACCCGGCCGGCGCGGCCGTCTGCGATTGGCTGGTACGCACCGCCGCCCAACTGCGGCGCGCGGCCGGACCGATGGGCCTCCAGACGAACGCCGAGGTCGGCCGGGCCCTGATCCAATCTTTGGAAGAGGGGCTGGTGTCGGCCGACCCGCCCGACCTGGGCGAGCCGCCTGACCCCGATGGCGTCCTGGTGACCACGGTCTACGGCTACTTGCTGGCCGGCCGGCCGGTGGCGCTGCAAGTCTGGTTGGAGCCGGGCGCCAGTGGCTGGTGGGACATCCCGCGCCAGCCGCTCAGCAACGCCTTCGTGTTGGCCCAGAGCTGGCCGGCCGAGCGGCCCTGGACGATGGAAGAGGATTTCAACATCCGCAACGAGCTACTCAGCCGCATCATTCGCGGCCTGTGCAGCCGTTGCAGCGGCGGCGTGTTGCTGGCCCACAGCGAGCTCGACCGGCGCGGCCTGCGCCAGGAAGGGCCGCTGTGGCGGGCGCTGCAGCCCTTGCTGCGGCCGCAGCCGGCCAGCGCCTAGGGGCGGCCCCCGCGGCCGCCCTCAGAATCGGACATGGCCCCCGCCGGCCGGGTTTTACCTTTGCCCGGCCGCGTGCTACCATTGCCAGCATGACCCCGGCCGAGGCCCACCGCCGTTACCGCTGGCGCCTGGCGCAGCCCATGCCGGCCGCCATCCAACAGGCCACGGCCGGCCTGCACCCACTGCTGGCCCAGGTGCTGCACGGCCGCGGCCTGCGCGATGGCCAGCAGATGGCCGCCTTCCTCGACGGCCACTATTTGGAAAGCCGCGACCCCTTCTTGTTGGCCGGCATGGAAGCGGCCGTGGCCCGCGTCCAGCAGGCAATAGACGCCGACGAGCAGATTGTCGTCTATGGCGACTTCGACGCCGATGGCGTCACCGCCACGGTGCTGCTGGTGGAATCCTTGCGCGGCCTGGGCCTGGAACGCCGCCAGGTGGTACCCTACATTCCCCATCGCGTGGACGAAGGCTACGGGCTGAACGTCGAGGCCCTGCACAAGCTGCGCCAGGCCGGCGCCGGCCTGGTGATCACCGTAGACTGCGGCATCCGCTCCCTCCAAGAAGTCGAAGCGGCCAACGCCGTCGGCCTGGACGTCATCATCACCGACCACCACAGCCTAGGCCGGCGGCTGCCGGCCGCCGCGGCCGTCATCAACCCCAAGCTGCCCGAATCCCGCTATCCCGAACGGATGTTGGCCGGCGTCGGCATCGCCTTCAAGCTGGCCCAAGCACTGCGCCTTCGCCTGCCCGATCGGGCCACCTTCGACGAAGCCGACCTGCTTGATCTGGTGGCGCTGGGCACCGTGGCCGACCTGGCCCCGCTGCGCGGCGAAAACCGGCGCCTGGTGCAGGAGGGCTTACAAGTGCTCAACAGCCTGCGCCGGCCGGGCGTGGACGCCCTGGCCCGGGTGGCCGGCCTGCGGCCGGGCGCCATCACCGCTGAGAGCATCGCCTTCGGCCTGGGGCCGCGCCTCAACGCCGCCGGCCGGCTCGACAACGCCTACGAAGCTGCCCGCTTGCTGGCGGCCAACAACAGCCGCGCGGCCGGCGAGCACGCCGAAAAGCTCAACCGCCTCAACCGCGCCCGCCAGGGCCAGACCGCCCAGCTCACCCGCGAGGCCGAGGCCCGGCTGGACCCGTCTGCCCCGCTGCTGCTGATCGCCGATCCCAGCTTTAAGCCGGGCCTGGTCGGCCTCGTCGCCGGCCGGCTGACCGAGAAATACTACCGGCCGGCGGTCGTGGTCGAGCAAGGTCCAGCAGAGAGCCGCGGCTCGTGCCGCTCCATCCCCGAATTCAACATCACGCACGCCTTGGACCAGTTGGCAGACCTGCTCGAACGCTACGGCGGCCACGCCCAGGCGGCCGGCTTCACCATCCGCAACGAGCGCCTGGAAGAGTTCGGCCGGCGCCTAACCGCCCTGGCGGCCGAGCAGCTTGACCTTGACGCGCTCCAGCCGGCCGTCCACATTGACGCCGAGCTGAGCCTATCCGACGTGGATTGGGCCCTGAAAGAGTCGCTGGATCGGCTGGAGCCGACCGGAACCGAGAACGCCGCCCCCCGGTTTCTCAGCCGGGCGGTGCAAGTGCTCAGCCACCGCGCCGTGGGCCAGGACGGCAGCCATCTGCAGCTCAACGTCAGCGACGGCTGGCGCGGCTTCAAGGCCATCGCCTTCCGCCAGGCCGGCTGGGCCGGCCACCTGCCGGCCCGCGTAGACCTGGTCTATGGCCTGAACGTCAACGAGTTCAACGGCCGGCGGGACCTCGAGCTGGTGGTCGAAGACATCGGCCTGCCAGAGCCGGCCCCGGCCGGAAGGCAGGCCGAGCCGTCGTGAAGCTGCTGGTCACCGGCGCGGCCGGCTTCATCGGCGGCCACCTGGCCGAGAAGCTGGCCCGGCGCGGCGACCAGGTCGTCGGCCTGGACAACTTTAACGACTTTTACGACCCGGCCCGCAAGCGGGCCACCGCCGCCCGCCTGGCGGCCGCCTACCCCAATTTCCGCATGGTTGAGGCCGACGTGCGCGACCGGCCGCGCATGTTGGCCCTCTTCGAAGATGAAAAGTTCGACGCCGTCGCTCATCTGGCCGCCATGGCCGGCGTGCGCAACGCCGTCAGCCAGCCTGAGCTGTACGTCGAGGTGGACCTGAACGGCAGCCAGCACCTGATGGATGCCGCCCGCTTTAACTCGGTCGCCAACTTCGTCTTCGCCTCGACTTCGTCCGTCTACGGGGCCACCCAGCAGATCCCTTTTGTGGAGGACGACCCTTGTGCCCGGCCGCTGCAGCCCTACGCGGCCGCCAAGCGCGCCGCCGAAATCCTGGGCTTTACCTACCACCACCTCTATGGGCTGAACTTCACCGCCATCCGCTTTTTCAACGTTTATGGGCCCAACGGCCGGCCGGACCAGATGATCTACCTGGTCGCCGAGAGCGCCAGCAAAGGCGTGGAGGTGCCGCTCTACGACAACGGTGAGCTGTACCGGGACTGGACCTTCGTGGACGACATCACCGACGGCGTGGTGGCGGCCGTGGACCGGCCGCTGGGCTACGAGATCATCAACCTCGGCCGGGGCGAGCCGGTGCTGCTGCGCGACTTCGTCGAAATCATCGAGGGCCTGGCCGGCCGCCGGGCCAACCTC
>JBOGUG010000252.1:0-1666 GCA_050696115.1 Promineifilaceae bacterium (SeqCode)
TCTGGTAACCGACGCCCATCAGGTGAAAGTCGCTCTCGCCCTCGAAGCCCAGCCGGGTGAGCGTTTGGCCGCCGTCGTTGCTCTTGACCAACCCTAGCGGGTTGACCAAGCCCGAAGACGGGTGGGGATGGCCGCTGCTGTAAAAACCGTCGTCGGCCGGGGCGTAGCCCATGTAATCGTGGCCTGCCGCGTCTGGGATCTGCCATTGGCCGTTGCTAAAGAGGCGCAGGCCGTCGTGGGCGGGGACGAATAACTGCCGGCCGTCGGCCGAGAAGCCCAGACCGTGGATGTGGGGGAACTCAACTGCGGCCTGACCTTGGCCAGCCTCGATTGCTTCGGCTGCCTGGCCCGCGCCCTGGTTGGCCAGCCCAGCGTCAGGCGCGGCCGGGTTTTGGGCCGTGCCGGCGGCGCAACCCACCAGCCAAAGCGCGGCCGCCACTGCCGGGATCAAAAACAGGCTGGCCTGGCTATTTCTTCTGATCATCTTGCTACTCATTTCCCCTCATTTCCCCGCCACTTTAAGGTTCAGCCAGCAGCGCCTCTAGCTGTCGCCGGTATTCGGCTTCGGCCGCCGGGCCGATAATCACCGCCTGAATCTGGCCCTGCCGGTCAATGAAGAACTTCTCAGGCACGCCTTCCATGCGGTAGTCGCTGGAGATACGGGTGCCCAGGTCAGGCCCATTGGGATAGGTGATGCCGAACTCGTCCAAAAAAGCGCGGGCGGCCGCCTCGGTGTCGGCATAGGCCACGCCGACGAAAACGACGCCTCGCTCCTGATATTCCTGCCACAGGGCCTGGAGCGTTGACGCTTCCCGGCGGCAAGGGACGCACCACGAGGCCCAAAAGTCCACCATGACCACCTGGCCTCGTTGCTCAGCCAGACGGAAGGTTCCGCCCCGGTAGAGGCTCAAGGTAAAGTCTGGCGCTGGCCCGTGGTCAAGCTGGCCGGCCTGGACGCGATACAGGCCCCAGCCCATAAGCGCTAGAAAAAGCAGCAGGACTCCCCAGACCAGCCACTGCCAGCGCCAGCCGGCTGTCGTCGGTGGAGCAGACATTACGTCAGCGGTCAACGGCCTTTCTGCACGGAGCATATCCTTTGGGCGGTTGAAGTAACCCATTAAGCAGCCCTAACGCTAGAGGCAATTGCCAACGAAAGAACAAAGCAACGTTTGCGATAGCCCTAGGTTCTTGCCGCCGGTGTCCACCTGGATTTTCGTCGCGCCGGCCGGCAGCACCAACGGCCGGTAAAAGTTCGTTGCCTCATCCAATTTGGCCGAGGCCAAAACGTTGTCGCTGTCATCCAGAGCGGAGAGCTTAAAGCGATCCAAAGTGCGGGGAGCGGGGGCTTCAACGCGCCGGCCGTCCAGCCGATATTTAGAGCCGTGGCAGGGGCACTCAAAACGGCTATTTGCCGGCACCCATTTGTAAATGCAGCCCAGGTGGGTGCAGACCTTGTAGATGGCCGCCACGCCCTGAATGGGATTCGACTCGTCGGGAGCCTGGTACATGCGCTCGCTGCCCTGGGGATTGGTGGTATCCAGGCTGGCGATCCAGAAGCGGCCGTCGGGGTAGTCCACCGGCGGGGTGTTGACTTCTGGGACGATGCTGACGGGAAGGGTAAAAGCGCCGCCAAATTCCCCGGCGCGGAAACGGGGCAGGGCGAACC
>JBOGUG010000253.1:0-2124 GCA_050696115.1 Promineifilaceae bacterium (SeqCode)
GTGGCGGGCGTCGGCCTCGGCGCTTTCGACTTGTTCGCTCATGCTGTGCCCCTGTTTGCGGCCGCCGGCCGGGCGCCGCCCGCGGATCCTAACAAAAAAGACGCGGCCGGCCGGCCGCGTCTTCCCAATCTCAAGGGCGCTGTCTGCGTTTCAGGCGCGGACAGCCTCCAATGCGGGCGCGGCCTCGGCGGGCCCCGTAAAGATGAAGCGGGTGGCAATTCCTGGCTGCGCCATGTCGAGAGAAATGATAGTCACTCAGGAGGGGGTTGTCAACTGACCGGCCGCCGGCCGAAGGCCCAGACCAAGAAGTCGGGCAGCACGCCGGCCCAGGTGGCCGGGTCGTGGCGGCCGAAGGGCACTTCGACGTAGGCGGCCGTGCCCCCGCCGGCCGTCATCAGGGCCGCCAGCTCGAGGCTGTCCTGGATGGCATCAATGACGCCGTTGTGATCGCGGTCTGCGATCTCGTCGCGGCTGCCGGCCTGCAACCAGACACGCGGCCGGGCCGCCCCCGCCGGCCGCTGGCGCGCCATCTCGTGGGCCAGGCGCCGATCCGCCCCGGCCGGCTCGCCGCGCCGCCGCTTGCGGCTCCACCAGAATGATCCCGACAGGACGCCCACGGCCCCGAAGACGTCTGGATGGTTCCAGGCGATGTCGAAGGCCGACAGGCCGCCCAATGACGCGCCAAGAATGGCGACGCCCTCCGGCTGGGCCGCGATCGGGTAGCGGCCCGCGACCAAGGGCAGCGCTTCCTCGACCACAAAACGGCTGTAGGCCCGCGCCCGCCGGCCGAGGCCCAGGCTGCTGGCCCGGCCGGCCGTGCCATACTCCTGCAGCCGCCCCGCTCCCGTCGGGATGGCGACGACGATGGGCGACTCAATCCGGCCGGCGGCCGCCAGCCGGGCCAGCGTCTCGCGCAGGCGCAGCGCGCCGGCGTCCTGGCCGTCGTTCAGCAGCAGGAGTGGGTAGGGGCGGGCCGGCGCGGCCGAGTAGCCGGGCGGCAGATAGACGCTCAGCGTGCGCCGCTGGCGCAGGAAACGGGAGCGCAGCTCCAGCCGCTCGACCGCGACCGCCGCCAGCAGACGCAGCCGAGACCGCCGGCCGCGCCAGCCCAGCCAGGCCAGCAGGATCAGCAGCCCGGCCGCGATGAGCAGGGGTTCGGCGACGGACATCGGCCGGTAATGATCGACTCCGCCGGCCGGCTGTCAAGTGGCGGCGGCTGCCG
Source organism: Promineifilaceae bacterium (SeqCode) (assembly GCA_050696115.1). Classification (GTDB taxonomy): domain Bacteria; phylum Chloroflexota; class Anaerolineae; order Promineifilales; family Promineifilaceae; genus UBA11865. The sequence continues at coordinate 1,223 of JBOGUG010000253.1, forward strand.
CTTGCGGCCGCGCGACCCTGCCGGAGGCTGCGCAACCTCCGGCAGGCGTTGTTCAGGCCGCGGCGCGCCGGCCGTGGAGCCAGACGGCGAGCACCATGGGCGCGAACACCAGGCTGCTGTAGAGGAAGTGCAGCTCGAGCCGCGGCAGCCAGAGTTGCAGGATGCTCGTTTGGGTGGCGGCCCCGAAGAGGTAGAACCCCGTCAGCCACTGGGCCTGCAAGAGGAAGTGCTCGAAGAAGTGCCAGCCCTGGATGAGCAGGGCGGCCGTCCAGAAGGCCCGCGCCCGGCCGGCGAAGCCGCCGCGCAGCAGGATCAGGCCCACGAGCAGGCTGAGATTGTAGCCGAAGTGCAAGAGCTCCGACTGAGTCAGGAAGGGGAACCACAGGCCCAGCACGCCGCCGGCATCCGGCCGGTTCCAATGCAGGACGAAGACCTGGTAGGCCTGCACGATGTGCTCGGCCCAATGGGCGAAGACGACCAGCATGTAGATTGAGAGGGCGCGCCGGTGCCAGCGGCCGCTGAGCGGGTCGAGCCAGCTGGCCGGCTGGGCGGGCACACTGATGAGGTCGGTCATGACGCAATTCCTTTCGTTTGTGGGACTGGGCCAAGCCAGGCGTCGCGGGCCTGGCGCAGCAACATGAGGCCGATCAAGGGGCAGGCAGCCAGTTGGAGGTAGATCAGGGCCAGCAGGAGCGGCCCGGCCGGGCCGGCGGCGTGGGCCCCGTCGCCGCCGTGGGCGGCGGCCGGAGAGGCCAACAGCAGCGCCAGGCCGGCAGTTGCTAGGGGCGCAAGGCGGCTGAGAGTTCGCTCGCCTGTAGGCTTAGTCTGCTCAACGGTGGATTGGGGCATGGCCGTCCTTCTCCTTATGCATTAGCTATCTGGCTGCTCATCGATCCGGGCAG
>JBOGUG010000254.1:0-1422 GCA_050696115.1 Promineifilaceae bacterium (SeqCode)
TAAGGCGCTGCCGCTCAGGGCGAGACGCGGCCGCCAAGCACCCCGGCCGGGCCTGTTGGCGGGCGCCGCGGCCGTTGCGGCTGGTTTGCGGCGCAGCAGCCGCCACGTCAAGCCTAAGATGAGGCCGTAGAGGGCCAGCGCCCCGGCCGGCGACAGCGCCAGCGGGGCCGACGCCCAGGGCAGCGCCGCCAGCGCCTCAGCCAGGAAGATGGTGTAGCTGAGGAAGAGCCAGGCGACCCAGGCCAAGGGTTGGGCCAGCGCCGGGCTGATCAGGCCGGCCAAGGCGGCCAGACCGCCCCAGGCCAGGACGCCGGGCTGGGCCGGCAGCACCAACAGGTTGGCCAGCGGGCTGACCAGCGACAGCCGGCCGAAGAGGCCCAGGATGATGGGCAGGGTGAACAAGCCGGCCGCCAGCGTCGTGAGCAGGATCTCGCCCAGGCTCAGCAGGGCCGGGCGGGCCGCCATGGGCAGGCCCGCGGCCGCCAGCCGCGCTTCCAGCCAGCGCCGGCCGGGAGCCGCGCAGAGCATCAGCCCCAGCGTGGCGGCGAAGCTGAGCTGAAAGCCCGCGTCCCACAGGGCGCGCGGGTTGGCCAGCGTCATGAACCAGGCGGCCACGACCAGCGTCGCCGGGGCGAACAGCGGCCGGCCCAGGCCGAAGCGGCCGACGACGTACAGGCCGGCCATCACTGCCGCCCGCACCACAGGCGCCTCGGCGCCCACCAGCACGGCGTATAGGCCGATGCCGGCCAACGCCAGCCAGGGCGCCCGGCGCCGGCCGGCGACCGGCCGGGCCACGGCCGCCAGCATGCCGGCCAGCAGGGCGATATTGAAGCCCGAAATGGCGACGATATGGCTCAGCCCGGTGGCGCGGAAGGCGTCGCCCAGCGCTTGCGGCAGGCCGCCGTCGTTGCCCAAAAGGATGCCCGCCAGCAGGCTGGCCTGCGGCTGGGGCAAGGTCCGCTCGATGGTTGCCTGGGCCCCGTCGCGCAGGCGATTCAGCCCGGCCGCCAGCGGGCCGGCTTGATCGGCCGCCAGCCGAGTGACCTGCGGGAACAGCAGTTGGCTGTAAATGGCCTGGCTGGCCAGGTAGGCGCGGTAGTCAAAATCAGGCTCGGCCGCGGGCGTCAGCAGCCGGCCGTGGGCTTGCAGCCTGTCGCCCACGTCCAGGTCGGCGCCCGGCCGGGCCGTCAACTGCACCCGGCCGTGGACCGGCCGCAGTCCGCCTTCGGCTGTCAGCACGCTCTCGGCGCGCAACTGGACGCCGGTCGAGCGCGGGCCGCGATCCGGCTCGGCCGCCACCACCCCGACCAGGGTGATCTCGCCCCCGTCGTTGAAAGCGGCGACGTGGCCGGGGTCGTCGGCCGGGCCGGAGGTCGCCAATCGGGCCGCGCCGAAGCCGGCCGCCGCCAGGCAGGCCAGCGC
>JBOGUG010000255.1:0-2288 GCA_050696115.1 Promineifilaceae bacterium (SeqCode)
GAAGTCATCAATGTTCTCGTTGACGAACTGCCCAACTTCGTCAAGGTCTACGGGCGTCACCGGCCAAGCGTCTCTTGGACATTCTCGCTGACGGCCGAATAGGTTGGCGCCTCTTCGGCGATAGCTAGCGGTAGTTGCATCTGCGTGTTGGCCAGGCGCTCCTGGCTGAGGGCCACATATTCCGGGTTTATGTCAATGCCAATGAAGTGGCGGCCGAGCTGCGTCGCTGCCAGGGCGCTTGTGCCGGAACCGATAAACGGATCTAAGACGACATCGCCCGGTTCGGTGAACAGCCGGATAAACCAGCCCGGTAGCGCAACCGGGAAGGTGGCGCTGTGGTTGCGATTGGCGCACTCGGTGGCCATGTAAAGCACGTTATTAGGATATACCAGGTCGCGGCCGACCCAGTTAGAGACGTTCTTGCCGAAGCCGCTGCCCACCCTGGATTCGTCCCGGCTCTGGTCTGTCTCACTCAAATTCGCCAGCCGATCCCTGGCCCAGTCGCCAACAGGGACCATGACCGCTTCCTGGAACATTTTGAACTTGCGCTGCTTGTTGAATTGCAACAGCCGTTCCCAGTTGTCACGAAAGCGGTTGGGCCACTTGCCAGGATATGAGTTCTTCTTGTGCCACATGAACTCTTCGGTCCACAGCCAGCCCTGCTGGCGCAACTGCAATATGAGGTCTATGACGTAGGTGTGGCGCTCGCCGTTGACCGCGCGCTCCTTGATGTTCAGGACAAATGTGCCGGCCGGCTTTAAGACACGTCGCATCTGGTCCGCCAGGGGCAGAAACCAGTCCACGTACTTCTCCGGCCGGACGCCGCCGTAGGTTTGGACGCGCTGATCGGCATATGGGGGCGATGTGACGATGAGGTCAACCGAGCTGTCGGGAAGCTCTGGCAGCAGGTCGGCGCAGTCGCCAAGCAGGATGCGGTCAAGGAATTGCATTCCGGCGCTCCGAGTGCGAACACGTATTCTATTCGGCTATTATAGCCCAGTTTCTCCGGGCTTGCGGCCGCAACGACGGCGCCTAGTACGCCCCCCGGCCGCGCAGGACGTGGGGCACGGTTTGCAGCAAGATGCGTGCGTCCAGCGGCAGCGACCAATTCTCGATGTAGTAGATGTCAAGCAGGCATTGCTCGTCAAAGGTCAGGTCGGAGCGGCCGCTCACCTGCCACAGCCCGCTGATGCCCCCCTTGACCTCCAGCCGCTGGCGGTGCCAGGGCTGGTAGCTGGCCACCTCTTCCGGCAGCGGCGGCCGCGGCCCCACCAGGCTCATCTCGCCGCGTAGCACGTTGTAGAGCTGGGGCAGCTCGTCCAGGCTGAAGCGGCGGATGAAGCGGCCGACGCGCGTCAGGCGCGGGTCGTTGCGGATCTTGAAGATGGGGCCGTCGGCCTCGTTCAGCGGCCGCAACTCCGCCTTCTGCTCCTCCGCGTCCACCACCATCGAGCGAAATTTGGCCATCTTGAAGCAGCGGCCGCGCACTCCCACCCGCTCTTGCCAGAAAAAGGCCGGCCCCGGCGACTCCAAACTGACCGCCAGGGCGGTCACGGCCGTGACGGCCAGCGCCGGCAGGGCCAGCAGCCCCACCAGCGCCAGGTCCATGGCCCGCTTAAGCGCCTGACCGCTCAGGCTGATGGGCACCTCGCGCACGCTCAGCATGGGGATGCCCGCCATGTTGTTGAACTCGACCCGGTTCAGGCTGAGCTGAAAGACGTCCGGTACCACCCGTGCCTGGGCGCTGTGGCGCTGGCAGACCTGGAGCAGGTCGTCAATCTGATCTTGCAGCCCGGCCGGCAGGGCGATGAACACGGTGCGCACGTCTGGCCGGCTCTGGAGGATCGGCCCCAATTCGCGCCAGCCGCCCAGGCGCGGGATGCGGCCGGAGCCCAGGTTGTCTCCCTGCTCCGGGCCGCCCAGATAGCCGATGGCCTGGTAGCCCAGGTCGGGCCGGGCCAGCAAGGTGCGGATCACGCTCCGGCCGGCCTCGCCCGCGCCGACCAGCACCGCCTTGTCCACGCCCAGGCCGCGCCGGTAGAGGGCCGGCAGCAGCAGGCGCCGGCCGAGCCGCGCCAGGGCGATCAGGGCGACGATGAAAACCAGCGCCCAGATGAGCAGCAGGCGCGAAAAGGCCAGCGGCCGGAAGAAAAACGTGAAGGCCATGTGCAGGGCGACGCCGGCGGCCGTGGCGTAGCCCACCCGCGACACCTCCTCGAGCCAGAAGTCGCCGCGCCGCCGCCGCCAGACCCGATTCTGGGCAAAGGTGAACACGAGCAGGCCGGTCA